>NZ_JAGIQD010000015.1:0-157946 GCF_017815045.1 Burkholderia sp. CpTa8-5 | reverse complement strand
TTGATCTCGTGCTCGCGAATCAGCGCCTCTCAGAGGTCAAGTTCTGATCGTCAAGACGGCCTCAGATTGACGCTTACGGTTTATCTCCAGTATCTCCAGCGTTCTCCAAATCGTTTGGAGACACGCGAAGCCTTACCCCACAAGGCTTTGCGGCCGATTCAGGCGTTTATCTCCAAATCTCCAACTCGTTTTGCACTGAGCGGACAGGCGTCGTCTGTCTGCGTCGACCATGAAGCCAGACGGGGCGCGGCTCTCCGGGATTTGACGGGCGTCGGAGGCGTGTTTTCGAGGGGGTGTTCGCGATGCGCCCCGATCGAGCATTGTTGCGTCGGCCGCAAGTGTCGGGGTGGCCGGAAAGCGGGGGACCCTGCGTCTAGGGCAAAGACGCGGGGGCTCACACCCGCGTGTTTTTTCTACTGTCGGCGCTCCTAAGGGGGGACATATTCATAGATCGAGTCCAATCCACAATCTATGGTCAGTCCGATGAAAGAGCGGATTTTTGCCCGCTCGGCCCACCATTACTTGTGACAAAATGTTTCTGCAGACGATGCTAGGAGAGGCGCTATCAATCGGGGGAGTTCGTGTCGCGACCTCTTTATGTGCGACGCAGCGCGCTGGCCGTTTGCCAGCAAAACAGGAGGCAAACAAGATGACTAGTTTGTTCATAAATGAAAAGCCTGCGGGGTTCACCGTCGAGCCGGCACATTCAACCGTTCCACTTGGGACTTTCAGGACTCAGGCGGAAGCGATTGATTGGGCAAAGAGAAATCACCCAGCAAGCGCTTTGCATGTCGCTCGTGTCCGACATCTGAGTGACAAGCGCATCCCGGACCATTGGCGTCGCGTCTAATCGCTCGAATATGGTTGATCCTTCTATTCGCAGTGACCTGCCATAATCAATAAGATAGAGCTAATAGACAGGCTTAATCTGTGGCTCAGTCCGCAAGCGGTGGACTCTACCCGCTTGCGGACATACTGAAATGCAGTGAGCGACAGTCGCGCACGACGGACGAATCTATCTTGCCGTCGCGATTGGGATGATTTCAGCCCCGGCTTTGAGCTTGTCGAGGTGATCTCCCCACGTCTGCATCATTCGCCTACGCTCTGGCAGGTATTCAGCGTGAACGTAGGCGGCCGTCACTTGATTTCGTTCGGCGTGCGCCATCTGGCGCTCTACAACGTCCCGACCGAAGCCGAGTTCACGCAGAGCTGTAGCCGCCAGTCCGCGAAAGCCGTGCCCGGTCATCCGCGACTTGTATCCCATGCGATAGAGCGCGTAGAGCATGGTGTTGTTCGAAATGTGGCTCCGGCCTTGCACGCTATAGAACACGAATCGATGCTGGGCGTTGAGCGCGCGGAGCTGGGCGAGCACGTCGAGCGCTTGCCGTGATAGCGGCACGATGTGCGGGTCGCGCATCTTCATGCGTTCAGGCGGAACGCGCCACTCTGCGGCGGCCTCGTCAAACTCCGACCACTCTGCACGAATCATTTCCGTTGTCCGCACGAAGGTCAGCGCCATCAGGCGGAGCGCGAGCCGGGTGACTAGGTCGCCTTGGTAAGCGTCGATGTCTCGCATGAGCTGCGGTATCTCTGTCGCCTTGACGCGGGCCATGTGCTGCACGCCGGGGCCTTTCTTCAAGACTGTCTGCGCATCGATGTCGGCCGCCGGATTCCTGGAGCATCTACCGGTCATGATCCCGTACTGGAAGACCGCGCGCGAGCGCTGGAGGATCCGCTTCGCCGTCTCGCGCACTCCGCGTGCCTCGACCTCGCGAACAATGCTGAGCATCTGCGGGGAATCGATCTCCGCGATCGGGCGAGGGCCGATCTTCGGGAACACGTCGACCTCAAGCGAATTCAGCACCTTCTCCGCGTAGCCGTCGCTCCAGCCCGGACGCTGGGAGTCGAACCACTCGCGGGCTACCGCTTCGAATGAGTTGGCCGCCGCGATCTCGGCGGCCCGTCTTGCGTCCTTCTTCGCCTCGCCCGGATCGATTCCGGCCGCGATCTGCTCGCGGGCCTCGTCGCGTTTCTTCCGTGCCGTCGCGAGCGTGACGGCCGGATAGACGCCGAGGGCGAGCGTCTTCTGCTTGCCAAGGAAGCGGTATGAGAAGCGCCAGTACTTCGCGCCGTTCGGTTGGACGAGCAAGAACATTCCGTTGCCGTCCGTGAGTTTGTACGGGGCCGCGCTGGCCTTCGCGTTCCGTACCTGCACGTCAGTGAGAGGCATTGTTGGTATCTGTGTTGTTGGTATCTGCTGATACCAACAAAAATACCAACACTTTCTCCGGCTGTCACTGAGCAACCTTGAGTAACGATGGGAGCTAGAAGACCGCCGGACGGGCCTCAGCGGGCGATTTCTTGTGAATCTTGGGGATGGTTTGGGGCTTGACTGGTCCCCCCGACAGGAATCGAACCTGTATCTAGCGCTTAGGAGGCGCTTGTTCTATCCATTGAACTACGGGGAGAGCCATATCCGGGCAATCGCGCGAAAAACCGCGAGCCGGACGGCGGTGTGGACAGCGCGCAGAGTATAGCAAACGCGCGGCGCGTCGGCGGGGCGGAATGCACCCGCGACGCGCGTATCGCGAGATCACCCGCGACCGAAACAGAAACTCAGAAATCGACGACGACGAAATCTTCCTTGCCCACGTCGCACAGCGGGCAGCGCCAGTCCGCGGGAATGTCGGCGAAACGCGTGCCGGCCGGAATGCCTTCGTCGGGCAGCCCTTCCGCTTCGTTGTAGACCCACCCGCAAATCAGGCAGACCCAGCTCTGGTATTCGGTTACTTCGCTCATGTTGCGCTCGGGATAAAGAAAATTCGGCGATGCCGTCCGCAGCCTCGCTGGCGGACGAAAGGCGCAATGTTACCGGAATTTCGTCGAACGCCAGCGCAACGTCGTTTTAAACGTACGCATCGCGAACAACGCAACTGAAACACGCCCGCTGTTCGTGCGGTGTATGCTTCCGAGGCTGTCCAATCATAAGGAGAATGCGATGCTGAACAGAAAGTGGATCGCAGGTGCGGTATGCGTCGCGGCGATGGCCGTGTCGACGATCGCGCGGGCCGAGGCGCGCGTGTATTTCGAAGCGCCGAGCGACGGTGCGACGGTGTCGAATCCGGTGCATGTGAAGTTCGGTCTCGAAGGCATGGCGCTGAAGCCGGCCGGCGACATGACGCCGGATACCGGTCACCATCACCTGCTGATCGACGGCCGGCCGATTCCGAAAGGCGACGTGATCCCGGCGAGCGAACGTTCGCTGCATTTCGGCAAGGCCCAGACCGAGACCGACGTGAAGCTGCCGCCCGGCCAGCACACGCTGACGCTGCAGCTCGGTGACGGCGCGCACCGTTCATACGGTCCCGAACTGAGCTCGACGATCACGGTCAACGTGAAATAACCGTGCATCCCGCGCTGGCGCGCGATGCGCCGCGGGGGATCTGCCGATCGGCCGGCCCCTGGGATCCGGCCCGCATCCGCGTGCTCATGCGGGCACGCAAACCGTAGCCGGCATCCGAAAACCGGAGGTCGGCCACACCGCCCACGATACCGCGTCGGCGCCCATCGGAAACGCCCCGCGGCACTCGTCCATCCAGCCGAGCCGATGCCGGCCTCCGCGCCCGGTACAATGGGCGCTTCCGATTTCTCTCTTCGCCGTCTCCCCATGTCGCTCTATTCCATTACCGGCGCGCAGCTCGCGTTCGGTCACGTCGCGTTGCTCGATCACGCGGATTTCTCGCTGGAAGCCGGCGAGCGGGTCGGCCTGATCGGCCGCAACGGCGCGGGCAAGTCGTCGCTGCTGAAGATCGTCGCCGATCTCGCGAAGCCCGACGACGGGCTGGTCACGCGCCAGCAGGAGCTCGTGACCGTCTACGTGCCGCAGGAGCCCGAATTCGAGCCAGGCGCGACGGTGTTCGACGCGGTCGCGTCGGGGCTCGGGCATACGCGCGAATTGCTCGAAGAATACGATTCGATCGCGCACCGCCTCGCGGAGATACCGGAGGGCGCCGAACACGATGCGCTGCTCGCGCGGATGAACGCGCTGCAGTCGTCGCTGGACGCGCACGACGCGTGGAGCTGGCGTACGCGCGTGTCGATGACGCTCGCGCAAATCGGCCTGACGGACGGCGACGCGAGCGTCGACGCGCTGTCGGGCGGGATGCAGAAGCGCGTCGCGCTGGCGCGCGCGCTGGTGCTGCAGCCCGATGTGCTGCTGCTCGACGAACCGACCAACCACCTCGACTTCGACGGCATCCGCTGGCTCGAGGAGCTGCTCGTCGCGCAGCGCGCGGGCCTGCTGTTCATCACCCACGATCGTGCGTTTCTCGATCGCGTCGCGACGCGCATCGTCGAGCTCGATCGCGGCCGGCTGCTGTCGTACCCGGGCAATTTCTCCGCGTACCAGACGCGCAAGGCGCAGCAGCTCGAAGTCGAGCGCGTGGAGAACGAGAAGTTCGACAAGCTGCTCGCGCAGGAAGAAGTGTGGATCCGCAAGGGCGTCGAAGCGCGCCGCACGCGCAGCGTCGGCCGCATCGCGCGGCTCGTGCAGATGCGCAACGAGCGCGCGGAGCGCCGCAATGCGCAGGGCAACGTGAAGCTCGACGTCGCGCAGGGCGAGAAGTCCGGCAAGATCGTCGCGGAGCTGACCGACGTGACGAAGCGCTACGGCGGCCGCACGGTGGTCGACCGCTTCTCGACGACGGTCATGCGCGGCGACAAGATCGGCTTCGTCGGCCCGAACGGCGCTGGCAAGACGACGTTGCTGAAGCTGATTCTCGGCGACCTGAAGCCCGACGAAGGCACGGTGCGCACCGGTACGAACCTGCAGGTCGCGTATTTCGACCAGATGCGCGCGCAGCTCGACCAGGAGAAGAGCCTGGCCGACACGATCAGCCCCGGCAGCGAATGGGTCGAGATCGGCGGCGTGCGCAAGCACGTGATGAGCTATCTCGGCGATTTCCTGTTCGCGCCGGAACGCGCGCGTTCGCCGGTGAAGTCGCTGTCGGGCGGCGAGCGTAACCGGCTGCTGCTCGCGCGCCTGTTCGCGCGCCCGGCCAACGTGCTGGTGCTCGACGAACCGACCAACGACCTCGACATCCCGACGCTCGAACTCCTCGAAGAACTGCTGGCCGACTACGACGGCACGGTGCTGCTGGTCAGCCACGATCGCGCGTTCCTCGACAACGTCGTGACGTCGGTGATCGCGGCCGAGGGCGACGGCAAGTGGCGCGAATACGTCGGCGGCTTCACCGACTGGCAGATCCAGAGCGAGCGCTCGGAGCAGCTCGCGCAGCAGGAAGCGGCGAAGCGCGCGGTCAAGGAGGCGGCGCCCGCGAAGGACGAACCGGCGAAGAGCGCGGCCGGCCGCAACGCGCAGCGCACGGTGAAGCTGTCGTTCAACGAGCAGCGCGAGCTCGATTCGCTGCCGGAGAAGATCGCCGCGCTCGAAGCGGAGCAGAAGACGATCAATGCGCAGCTCGAGGACGGCGCGATTTTCGCGAAGGATCCGCAGGAAGGCACGCGCCTGACCGAGCGGTTCGCGGCGATCGACGACGAACTGCTCGCCGCGCTCGAACGGTGGGAAACGCTCGAGGCGAAGCGCAAGCCGGTGTGACGCGCGCGGTGCGCGCCGATCCCGCGATTGGCGCGCCACGCGGAACCAGTAAAATACCGCGCGTCCAGGGTCGCGCCGCACACGCCGCGCGCCCGCTTTCGGAGCAGTCCAAGCACACCGTTGTTTCGATTCGCTTTTTTACGGAACTCAACGTTTTGTCCACGACGTTATCCACACGAGGTGTGGACAACGTCCCGATGAATGACGAAATTCAGCGCCTATGTCAACGAAGAAACCCAGCGCGGCCTATAGCGAAGCATCGATCAAGGTGCTCAAGGGTCTCGAGCCGGTCAAGCAGCGGCCCGGCATGTATACCCGTACCGAGAATCCGCTGCACATCATCCAGGAAGTCATCGACAACGCGTCCGACGAGGCGCTCGGCGGCTACGGCAAGCAGATCACGGTCACGCTGCACGCCGACCAGTCGGTCTCCGTCGAAGACGACGGCCGCGGCATCCCGTTCGGCATGCACCCCGAAGAGGGCGTACCGGTCGTCGAGATCGTGTTCACGCGCCTGCACGCGGGCGGCAAGTTCGACAAGGCCGCGGGCGGCGCGTATACGTTCTCGGGCGGCCTGCACGGGGTCGGCGTGTCGGTGACGAACGCGCTTGCGACGCGTCTCGACGTGACGGTATGGCGCGACGGCAAGATCGCCGAACTCGGCTTCGCCGACGGCGACGTCGTGAAGCCGCTGTCCACGCAAGGCGCGGGCCGCGGCGAGAAGAAATCCGGCACGCGCGTGCAGGTGTGGCCGAATCCGAAATACTTCGATTCGCCGAACCTGCCGCTAGGCGAGTTGCAGCGCCTGCTGCGCTCGAAGGCCGTGCTGCTGCCGGGCGTCGAGGTCGTGCTCGTCAACGAAAAGACCGGCGAGCGCCAGACGTGGAAGTATGAAGACGGCCTGCGCGGCTACCTGCTCGACGAAATGAACGGCAGCGAGCTGCTGATCCCGCTGTTCGAAGGCGAGCGTTTCGCCGATGCGCGTTCGACCGACGAAACCTTCGCCGAAGGCGAGGGCGCATCGTGGGTCGTCGCATGGAGCGAGGAAGGCTCGCTCGTGCGCGAGTCGTACGTGAACCTGATTCCCACGCCGGCCGGCGGCACGCACGAGTCGGGGCTGCGCGACGGTCTCTACCAGGCGGTGAAGAGCTTCGTCGAACTGCACAACCTGCAGCCGAAGGGCGTGAAGCTGCTCGCGGAAGACGTGTTCGCGCGCGTGTCGTTCGTGCTGTCCGCGAAGGTGCTCGATCCGCAGTTCCAGGGGCAGATCAAGGAACGGCTGAACAGCCGCGACGCGGTGAAGCTCGTGTCGTCGTTCTCGCGTCCGGCGCTCGAACTGTGGCTGAACCAGCACGTCGAGCACGGCAAGAAGCTCGCCGAACTCGTGATCAAGCAGGCGCAGGCGCGTACGCGCGCCGGCCAGAAGGTCGAGAAGCGCAAGAGCTCGGGCGTCGCGGTGCTGCCGGGCAAGCTGACCGATTGCGAGACGGAAGACATCGCGCGCAACGAACTGTTCCTCGTCGAGGGCGACTCGGCGGGCGGCTCCGCGAAGATGGGCCGCGACAAGGAATACCAGGCGATCCTGCCGCTGCGCGGCAAGGTGCTGAACACATGGGAAACCGAGCGCGATCGTCTCTTCGCGAACAACGAGGTGCACGACATCTCGGTCGCGATCGGCGTCGATCCGCACAGCCCGGACGATACCGTCGACGTGTCGAACCTGCGCTACGGCAAGATCTGCATCCTGTCGGACGCGGACGTCGACGGCTCGCACATCCAGGTGCTGCTGCTCACGCTGTTCTTCAAGCATTTCCCGCAACTGATCGAGCGCGGCCACGTGTACGTCGCGCGCCCGCCGCTGTTCCGCGTCGACGCGCCGGCGCGCGGCAAGAAGCCCGCGCAGAAGCTCTATGCGCTCGACGACGGCGAGCTCGAAGCGATCCTCGACAAGCTGCGCAAGGACGGCGTGCGCGACACGCAGTGGAGCATCAGCCGCTTCAAGGGCCTCGGCGAAATGAGCGCCGAGCAGCTGTGGGACACGACGATGAATCCCGACACGCGCCGCCTGATGCCGGTGAAGCTCGGCGAGCTCGACTACGAGGCGACCGTCGCCCGGATGACGATGCTGATGGGCAAGGGCGAGGCAGCCGCGCGGCGCGGCTGGCTCGAGGAAAAGGGCAACGACGTCGAAGCGGATATTTAAGCGTTAAGCGGAGCTTCCGCGCGGCCGGGCATGACGCCCGGCCCGGCCTCACGCCACTTACGAATACGGAATTCAGATGGACGACAATACTTCCGATCTCTTTGCCAGCCCCGACGCGCCCGAGAGCGACGCGCTGACGCTCGGCAACTACGCGGAGCAGGCGTATCTCAGCTACGCGGTCAGCGTCGTGAAGAGCCGCGCGCTGCCCGACGTGTGCGACGGCCAGAAGCCGGTGCAGCGCCGGATCCTGTTCGCGATGAACGAAATGGGCCTCGGCCCCGACGCGAAGCCGGTGAAGTCGGCGCGCGTGGTCGGCGACGTGCTCGGTAAATACCACCCGCACGGCGACCAGTCGGCGTACGACGCGCTCGTGCGTCTCGCGCAGGATTTCTCGCTGCGCTACCCGCTGATCGACGGGCAGGGCAACTTCGGTTCGCGCGACGGCGACGGCGCGGCGGCGATGCGTTACACGGAAGCGCGGCTCACGCCGATCGCGAAGCTGCTGCTCGACGAGATCGACCAGGGCACGGTCGACTTCATGCCGAACTACGACGGCTCGTTCGAGGAGCCGAAGACGCTGCCGAGCCGCATGCCGTTCGTGCTGCTGAACGGCGCGTCGGGCATCGCGGTCGGCCTCGCCACCGAAATCCCGTCGCACAACCTGCGCGAAGTCGCGGCCGCGGCGGTCGCGTTGATCCGCAATCCGAAGCTCACGCACGCGGAGCTGATGAACCTGATCCCCGGCCCGGATTTCCCGGGCGGCGGCCAGATCATCTCGAGCGACGCCGAAATCGCGGCGGCGTACGAATCGGGCCGCGGCAGCCTGAAGGTGCGCGCGAAATGGAAGATCGAGGATCTCGCGCGCGGCCAGTGGCAACTCGTCGTCACGGAGTTGCCGCCGAGCACGTCGGGCCAGAAGGTGCTCGAGGAAATCGAGGAACTGACCAACCCGAAGCTCAAGCTCGGCAAGAAGACGCTGACGCCCGAGCAGCTGAACACGAAGAAGGCGATGCTCGACCTGCTCGACGCGGTGCGCGACGAGTCGGGCAAGGAAGCGGCGGTGCGGCTCGTGTTCGAGCCGAAGTCGCGCACGATCGACCAGACGGAATTCGTGAACACGCTGCTCGCGTACACGAGCCTCGAATCGAACGCGACGCTGAACCTCGTGATGATCGGCGCCGACGGCCGGCCGGGCCAGAAGGGCCTGCTGACGATCCTCGACGAATGGGTGAAGTTCCGCCAGCTGACGATGACGCGCCGGTGTCGCCATCGTCTCGCGAAGGTCGACGACCGCATCCACATCCTCGAAGGGCGGATGATCGTCTTCCTGAACATCGACGACGTGATCCGCATCATCCGCGAGTCGGACGAGCCGAAGGCCGCGCTGATGAGCGCGTTCGGCCTCAGCGAGCGGCAGGCCGAGGACATCCTCGAAATCCGGCTGCGCCAGCTCGCGCGGCTCGAGAAGATCAAGATCGAGAAGGAACTCGAAGCGCTGCGCGACGAGAAGGCGAAGCTTGAGGACCTGCTCGCGAACGAAAGCGCGATGAAGCGGCTGATGATCAAGGAGATCGAGGCCGACGCGAAGCAGTACGGCGACGATCGCCGCACGCTGATCCAGCAGGAAAAGCGCGCGACGTTCGAGGCGAAGGTGGTCGACGAGCCGGTGACGGTGGTCGTATCGCAGAAGGGCTGGGTGCGCGCGCTGAAGGGTCACGGGCTCGACCCGGCCGGCTTCACGTTCAAGGCGGGCGACCATCTCTACGCGGCGTTCCAGTGCCGCACGCCGGATCGCCTGATCGCGTGGGGCAGCAGCGGCCGCGTGTATTCGGTCGACGTGTCGGTGCTGCCGGGCGGGCGCGGCGACGGCGTGCCGGTCACGTCGCTGATCGAGCTCGAATCGGGCTCGCACCTGATGCACTACTACGCGGCGCCGGCCGACCAGCAACTGCTGCTCGCGTCGAGCAACGGCTTCGGCTTCCTCGCGAAGGTCGGCGACATGGTGAGCCGCCTGAAGGCCGGCAAGTCGTTCATGACGATCGATACGGGCGCGGTGCCGCTCGCGCCGATGCCGGTGCTGCCGAACGCGACGCAGGTCGCGTGTCTGTCGAGCGGCGGGCGCTTGCTCGTGTTCGGGATGGACGAGATGAAGACGCTGTCCGGCGGCGGGCGCGGCGTGATCCTGATGGCGCTCGACGACAAGGAAACGCTCGTGCAGGCGCTGGCGATCGATCCGGCCGGCGTCGTGCTGATCGGCACCGGCCGCGGCGGCAAGGTGCAGGACGACACGCTGTCGTATGCCGGGCTCGCGCCGCACATCGGCAAGCGCGCCCGCAAGGGCCGCGCGCCGGACACGAAGCTCAAGGTCGTCACCGAGTTGCGTCCGCTGCTGGGCTGACGCCGCGCGGTCGACCGGACCGTCCGGTTCACCCGGTTCGGCCGCGATCGAAGGCCGCACGTCCGCTTCGGCGGGCGTGCGGCTTTTTCTTTCCGGCGCAGGAATGCGGGTAAGCAAGCGTGGCGCTGTCACGCGGAATTTGCAAAATAGTGTGAAATCGCGTCGAGGGTCCGAACCGCCGCGCGGCTGACGGGTCGAACGTCGCTTGATGCCGCGTGCGACGCGGCCGTTCGCTGCACCCACTCATCACAGGATCGTCCCCATGTCCCACGCCGTTGCCGTCGCGCTGTTTCTTCACCTGCTGGCCGTCGCCGTGTGGGTGGGCGGGATGGTCTTCGCGCACTTCTGCCTGCGCCCCGCGCTGTCCGACCTGTCGCCGCAGTTGCGGCTGCCGCTGATCGAAGGCGTGTTCGGCCGCTTCTTCAACTGGGTGTCGGGGGCCGTGATCGTGATCCTGCTGTCCGGCGGTTTCCTGCTGATGAGCTTCGGCGGCGCGCACGCGACGTGGTCGCTGCATGCAATGGCCGGGCTCGGCGTCGTGATGATGCTGATCTTCGGGCACATCCGCTTCGCGCTGTTCCCGCGCATTCGCCGTGCGGTGCAGGCGCAGAACTGGCCGGACGGTGCCCGCGCGGTGAATGCGGTGCGGCTGCTGGTCGTCGTGAACCTCGTGCTCGGCGTCGTCACGATCGGCGCGGCCGTGCTGTCGCGCGGTTTCTGACCGGCCGGCGTCAGCCCTTCGCCCTCGGCCGTCGGCCGCACGCCCGGCGGCGCGCGCCGCTATGCGGCCAGCATCGCGTCGAGCAGCCATGAGCCGGCCGGCCCGAGCGGCCGGTTGCGCGACCAGACCGCATCCACCCGTACACGGCGCGGCCAGCCGCGCGCGCGCAGCTCGCACAGGCGGTCGCGCGCGAAGTGCTCGACCATCCAGCGCGGCAGTTCCGCCCAGCCGAACCCGAGTACGGCCATCTCCAGCAGCATCAGGTAGCTCGGCGCCAGCCAGTGCTGCGTGCCGACGACGATCCGGTCGTCGGTGCCGCGACCTTCCGTTTTCACGTAGGTATTGAGGCGCAGTTCGCGCACGTCGCGCAGCGCCGCGTGCGGCACCTCGGCGTCGCCGTATTCGGCGAGCGCGTGCGTGCGGCCGACGAACAGCCCGATCTCCGATTCCTCGGCCACCGTCGCCGCGCCGATATCGGCCGGGTAGGCCGCGCGCGCGGCCATCAGCCCGAGTTGCGCGCGACCCTGCTGGATCAGGTCGAGCACGTCGTCGTGCTCGGCGATCTGGCATTCGAGCTCGAGCGCCGGAAAGCGCCGTTCGAGCGCCATCAACGTTTCCTCGTAACGCTTCGACTGGTAGGTATCGGACACGACGAGCGTGAGCCGCGCTTCCTCGCCGTGCGCGAGCCGGGCGGCCGTGCGGTCGATCGCCGCGCTGGCCTCGAGCGCGCGCTGCACCTGCGGCAGCAGCGCGCGGCCGGCATCGGTGAGCGTCGGCGTGCGCGTCGAGCGGTCGAACAACTGCACGCCGAGATCGATCTCGAGATTCGCGATCGCTTCCGACACGGTCGACTGACGCTTGCCGAGCTTGCGGGCCGCGGCCGTAAACGAGCCGAGCAGTGCCGCTTCGGCGAATGCGAGCAGCGCTTCCGGGGCGTGGTACATGCAGGGCTCCTGGTGACTTCATATCGGTAAAACCGATGATATCAAACTGGATTCACACGGTTGTGCCGATCAGAATGGCCAGCATGAATCAAGTCATGCATCGGAGAGCATCATGAAACAGACGAATAAAACGGTGACGGAACGCCTGCTGCACGCGCTGACGTTCGAACTGGTGGCGATCGCGCTGTGCGCGCCGATCGGCGCGTGGCTGCTCGACATGCCGGTGTCGCACGTCGGCGTGCTGACGGTGATGGTGTCGTTGATCGCGATGGCGTGGAACATGACCTTCAACACGCTGTTCGACCGCTTCGAGCGGCGGGCCGGGTGGTCGCGCACGCTCGGCATGCGGATCGCGCACGCGGTGACGTTCGAGCTCGGCCTCGTCGCGATGGTGGTGCCGGTTGCCGCGTGGTGGCTGAACGTGAGCCTCGTCGAGGCGCTGCTGCTCGACCTCGGCATCGTGCTGTTCTTCCTGCCTTACACGTTCTGCTTCAACCTCGCGTACGACGCGCTGCGCGCCCGCTGGATCGCGCGCCGGGTCGCGGTGCAGGCCGGTTGACGGAGTCAGGCCGGCCAGCGCGAGCAGGGCGACGGCCGCCGCCCGTCAGTGCGCGGCCCACAGCCACACGCTGCACACGGCGGCGACCACGCCGTACACGGCATAGACGGGCACCTTGAAGCGCGTGAAGCACAGTGTCGCGAACGCGCCCGTCAGCCAGTAAACCGGGTCGGCCGGTTCTCGATGCAGGATCTTCACGACGGCGACCACGAGAAAGGCCGTCGTTGCCGCGCGCAGCAGGCGCATCCCGTGCTCGAAGCGCGAATGGCGCTTGAGCCGGAACAGATGGTTCTGCGCGAACACGACGAGGCACCCGGACGGAATGAACAGCGCGGCGGTGGCGAGCAGCGCGCCGGCCCAGCCGTCGGTCAGGTAGCCGAGAAACGGCACGACGTTCAGCAACGGCCCCGGCGCGACCGGCGACAACGCGAACGCCAGCGTGAAGTCGTGATCGGAGATGCCGGTCGCCGGCGACACGAACAGCGTCTTGAGCACCGGTAGCGCGGAGAAGCCGCCGCCGAACAGCGTCATGCCGGCGCCCGCGAGGCGCGGCCACAGCAGATCCGCCTGGTAATCGCCGGGCAGCGGCACCGCGAACAGCACGACGAGCACGCCGAGCAGCACGAGCAGGCCGCGATCGCGCCTGGACAGCGTGAAATCGACCGTGTCGCGTTGCGACGGCCCCGTCAGCCAGCCCGCTGCGAACGCGGCGAACAGAATCGCGACGAAAGCGGCCGGACTATGCGCGAAAGCAAGCAGAATCGTCGATAACGCGGCGATCGCCTGTTCGAGCCGCGTACGCGCGAGCGAGCGCAACTGCTTGACCCACGTGACGCCGATCAGCGCGGCGAGCACCATCCCGAAGTGATTGATCAGCACCGGCGCGGCCAACGAGCGCACGAGCGGCGTCTGATAGAAGATCGCGAACAGCGTCATCAGGACCGAGAACGGCAGCACGCTGGCAATGCCGGCGATCCATGCGCCGGCACGGCCATGCAGCGTCTGGCCGACCTGCACGGCGACATTGCAGCCGACGGGGCCCGGCACGAGCCACGCGAGCGCGACGAGATCGCCGAAGACGTGCGGCTCGATGCGCTGCAGCCGCTCCACGTAGTGGCGTTCGAGCTGCGCCATCATCGAAAGCCCGCCCCACGAGACGGCCGAAATGCTGGCGACGACCTTGAACAAGGTCCATAGGGATGCCGGTGCCTCTTCGACACGCGCGGTCGCTTCGACTTCGACGGTTGTCATGATTGTGTGGTTGGCGCAGGGCCAGATCTCTCGCGTAAGGCCGTGGCAACGGCCCGCCGACACGTCGGCCCTCCCGATTGTCCGCCGCGCATCGTGACACTACCATGCGCGAAAACGCTAGTTAATGAACTAAACGAACGGATCGGAAAACGTAACAATTGCGGCGGTGCGCAAACGCGCGCCGCGGCTGCGGCGGTGCGGCTCAGCCGCCCGTGCTGCCGGTCGCGCGATGCGCGACGACGTTCGGATGATCGCCGCGCACGCCGAAGCGTGCGATCAGCGCGGGAATCGCATCGGCCGGCACCGGGCGCGAGAACAGGAAGCCCTGCGCCTCGATTTCGCCGAGCGCGGACAGCCACGTGATCTGCTCCTCGGTTTCGGTGCCCTCGACGACGACGGTCAGCCCGAGCGAGCGCGCGAGATGCACGATCGACGACACCATCACGCACACGCTGCGATCGGTCGGAATCGCCTGCACGAACGAGCGGTCGACCTTCAGCGTGTCGACCGAGAAGCGGTGCAGGTACGACAGCGACGAATAGCCGGTGCCGAAATCGTCGAGCGCGATCCGGATGCCGAGCTTTTTCAGCGCGACGATCTTCTCGGACACGAGTTCCGGATATTCCATCATCGCGGTTTCGGTGATCTCGATCTCGAGCCGGTTTGCGTCGATGCCGGTGTCCTGCAGCGCCTGCGAGATCGTCTCGATCAGGTCGCCGCGCCAGAACTGCACGGGCGAGATGTTGACCGCAAGCGTCAGCGTGTCGTGGCCTTCGTCGTGCCAGCGTGCGATCTGCGCGCATGCGGTGCGGATCACGAAGTCGCCGATCGGCACGATCAGGCCGGTCGATTCGGCGATCGAGATGAATTCGTTCGCGGAGATCACGCCGTGTTCGGGATGATCCCAGCGTGCGAGCGCCTCGAAGCCGGTGATCGTGCGGTGCGTGAGGTCGATCTTCGGCTGATACGCGAGGAACAGCTGCCCCTCGGCGAGCGCGACGCGCAATTGCTGTTCCCAGCGCATCAGGTGGTCGGCGCGGTGCGACAGGTGCGGCGCATAGAACTGGTAGCAGTTCTTGCCGGCGTCCTTCGCGCTGTACATCGCGAGGTCGGCCTTTTTCAGCAGGTCGATCTCGCTTTCGTTCGCGACGGTGTGCAGCGCGATGCCGATGCTCGCGTGCAGCACGAACGAACTGCCGCGTACGTCGAACGGCTCGCTGAACATCCGGATGATCGCTTCCGCGAGCCGCACCGCGCGCCGCTCGACGTCGTCGCCCTTCATCACGACGACGAACTCGTCGCCGCCGATGCGCGCGAGCGAGCCTTCGTCGCCGACCGCATCGGCCAGGCGCGACGCGGTCATCTGCAGTACGATGTCGCCGGCGTTGTGGCCGAGCGTGTCGTTGACGGTCTTGAAGTTGTCGAGATCGATGAACAGCAGGCCGAGCCGCGACAGGCTCGCGGGCATCGACACGTCGTTGCGCAGCCCGCGCAGCGTCGCATAGCGGTTCGCGAGGCCGGTGAGCAGGTCGTATTCGGCGAGCTGCGTCATTTCGCGCTCGCGCCCGAGCAGCTTGCCGATCAGGCCCGTCGCGACGCCGAAGAACGCGAGCATCGCGAGCGTGATGAAGCTCGTCATCAGCAGGTAGACGTTGCGCGTGTGGGTGTAGTCCGCGAACTCTTCCGTCTGCGACAGCCCGACCATCACCGCGAGCGGGTAGCCGTCGAGGTGGCGGTACGACACGATGCGCGTCACGCCGTCGATCGGATCGATGATCGTGCCCGTCACGCGCTCCGCGATCGGGTAGACGCCCGACGCCGAAAACGCGCCCGGCGCATTGCTGACCGAGCCCGTGCGTCGCGCGAGCACCGCGCCCGTGTCGGACACGACCGCGATCACGCCTTCCTTGCCGATCGCCGCGTTGTTGTAGAAATCGTTCGTGAAGTAGCTCGGGTCTTCCGACACCACGACGATGCCTGCGAAGCTGCCGTCCGGATTGTTCAGGCGCCGCGTCATCTGCAGCGTCCAGTGGCTCGACACGCGGCCGAGCACGGGCTTGCTGATGAAGAGGCGGTCGTCGTTGTGCGCGAGGTGGACCTTGAAGTGCTCGCGGTCGGACAGGTTGATCGGCTGCGGATGGAGTTCGGCGGTGTTCGCGAACAGGATGCCCTTCGCGTTGACGAGCGATACCTGGATCAGCGTGTCGCTCGGTACGACGCCTTTCTCGACGGCGCTCGCGAGATTGAAGCGCGCCGGCGACTTCTCGAATTCGAACTTGACGAAGCGGGTGATCTGGTCGACCTGGTGGATCGCCTTGACCGTATGCTGTTCGAGCGCGGACGACAGGATCGCCGCGGAAGCCGCTGCTTCCTTGTACGCACTGTCCTTTTCAACGGACAGCCGCGCGATGATTACGGCCCACAGCAGCGCGAGCGCCAGCATCCCGAGCAGCGGGATGGCAAACAGCGCACGCCGGCGCGATTTGCGCGGCGCGCGCAGCGGCCGGTTCGGCGGCGTGTGGTTGGACCGGGCGGAGCTCATCGAAGAGGGCGGCGTCCTGCTCGCGTGCGCCATCCGTCTGGATGGCCGACTATGGTTCGGATTGTCCCGACGTCTGTTCGTTCGCGGGACGCGCAACCATGGACAGACCTCCGAAACAACGGATTAGGCCCGATATTACTGGCTGGAACGTTTTTGCGATAGCTGGGCAAAGCGCGGGGCGCCGGACGAGCCGGCGCCATCGCACATCGCGAAATGTCAGTCGGGCGACCGGAACGTGCCGTCGACGACCGTGACGACGTCACCGCCGATCCAGGTCGTGCCGTCCGCGTCGTAGTTGACGAAGATGCGGCCGTCGCGGCCGATCGCCGTGCCCTGGCGGGCCGTATACGACGGGCCGGGGCGGCGTTCCTGCCGCGTCAGCAGCCCGGCCAGCGCGGCGTTCGCGCTGCCGGTGACGGGGTCCTCGCCGGGGATGCCGAACTTGCCGCCCGTCATCAGGCAGCGGATCTCGAACGTCGCGGGGCCGCCTTCGGCATGCGGCGCGTAGGCGGCGAGGCCGTCCACGCCGTAGCGGTGGGTCAGCGCCGCCAGTGCGGCCGGATCGGGCGACAGGCCGATGCACGCGTCGGCCGACTTCAGCCGCACGACCAGCCACGGCGCGCCGTTGTCCACCGCGCACGGCTCGGCGTCCAGGTCGAGCGCGTCGCTGCGCAGCGCGGCGGCCAGTACCGCGTAGTCCGAACGGTCGAGCGGCGTGACGCGTGCCGGCGGCGCGGCGAACGCCCAGCCGTCGGCCTGCTCGCGCAGTGCGACGCGGCCGACCCCGCACTGCTGGATCAGCCGGCCCGGCGTGCGCGGCCGCGCGCCGCTTTCGAGGAACGCATGCGCGGTGCCGAGCGTCGGGTGGCCGGCGAACGGCAGTTCGCCGCCCGTCGTGAAGATCCGTACGCGATAGTCGGCTTCCGGATCGGTCGGCGTGCAGAGAAACGTCGTTTCCGACAGGTTCGTCCAGCGGGCGATCTCGAGCATCGCGTCGTCGCCGAGCGAATCGGCGTCGAACACCACGGCGAGCGGATTGCCCTTGAACGGCACCGACGTGAACACGTCGACCTGCTTGAAACGAACGAGACGGCCGGGCATCGCGCGGCGCCCGTTACGCGACTTCGGCGATCAGCTCGATCTCGACGCACGCGCCGAGCGGGATCTGCGCGACGCCGAATGCCGAGCGCGCATGCTTGCCCGCGTCGCCGAACACTTCGGCGATCAGCTCCGATGCGCCGTTCGTCACGACGTGCTGTTCGGTGAAGTCGAGCGTCGAGTTGACGAGGCTCATCAGCTTGACGATGCGCGTGACCTTGTTCAGGTCGCCGGTGTGCGCGTGCAGGGTGGCGAGCAGGTCGATCGCGATCGAGCGCGCGGCCGCCTTGCCGTCTTCCGTTTGGAGATCGGCGCCGAGCTTGCCGGCCCAGACCTTGCCGTCCTTCTTCGCGATGTGGCCCGACAGGTAGACCGTGTTGCCGCTTTGCGCGCTCATCACGTAGGCCGCGGCCGGTGCGCCGGCGGTCGGGAGCTCGATGCCGAGCGACTTCAGTTTGTCGTAGACGTTAGCCATGCGTTCGATTCCTCGTAGAGAGTCGTGACAGGGAAAAAAGGGGGATCAGAGGCGCTCGCGCAGCAGCTTGCCGAGGCGCGCGACGCCTTCCTCGATCTTTTCGGGCGGCACCGTCACGAACGACAGGCGCAGCGTGTTCTGCTGCGCGTTCTCCGCGAAGAACGGCGCGCCCGGCACGAAGGCGACGTGGTTGTCGACGGCCGCGGCGAGCAGCTTCATGCTGTCGATCTGCGCGGGCAGGTTCACCCAGATGAACATCCCGCCTTCCGGGCGGTTCCACGTGACGCCTTCCGGCATGTGGCGCGCGAGCGCGCCGAGCATCGCGTCGCACTGCGCGCTGTACAGCTCGCGGATCGTCGGGATGTGCTCGTCGAGGAAGCCGTCCTTGATCACTTCGTGCGCGATGCGCTGCGTGAGCGTCGGCGTGTGCAGGTCGGTGGCCTGCTTGGCCTGCACGAGCTTGAAGTGGAGTTCCTCGGGCGCGATGATGTAGCCGATCCGCAGGCCCGGCGCGAGCACCTTCGAGAACGTGCCGAGGTGCACGACGTGGTCGGGCGCCATCGACAGCATCGTCGGCAGCGGCTCGCCCTGGTAGTTCAGCGCGCCGTACGGATCGTCCTCCAGCACCGGGAACGGGCTCGACTGCGCGAACGCGGCGAGCGCGCGGCGGCGCTCGACGGGCAGGCGGCGGCCGGTCGGGTTCTGGAAGTTCGGCTGCGCGTACAGCAGGCGCGCGCCTTGCGTGAGTTCGGGGGTGAGACCTTCCGGCAGCAGGCCCTGCTCGTCGGTGGGCACCTGCACGTAGCGCGGCTCGTACAGCGAGAACGATTGCAGCGCGCCGAGGTAGGTCGGGGTTTCGACGAGGATCGGGCTGTCCGGGTCGATCAGCGCCTTGCCGAGCAGGTCGAGCGCCTGCTGCGAGCCGGTCGTGATCAGCACCTGCGACACGCGCACGCTGTAGCGCTCGGCGATCCATTCGCGCAGCGGCAGGTAGCCTTCGGTCGCGCTGTACTGAAGCGCGGCGGCCGGCGCGTCGCGCAGCACGCGGTCGGCGGCGGCGCGCATGCGTTCCGCCGGGAACGTCGCGGGGGCGGGCAGGCCGCCGGCGAACGAGATGACCTCGGGGCGTTCCGTGACCTTCAGGATCTCGCGGATCGCGGAGCTCGTCAGCTTGCGGGCGCGTTCGGAAAGCTGCCAGTGCGGCGGATGCAGGTCGTTCGGATTCATAGTCTCCTCGTTCGGATATCGTGGTCAGTCAAGAAAGGTCGTTCGGGCGCATCGCTTCGACGCTGCCGGGTGGGCAGTACGGGCACGATGAAGCCTTCGCGGCTGGGTAAGCACGGCCAGTCAGGCAAAACCGATCAGGCAAAACGTCCATTATGGCGCAGCTCATCAGCCGGCGCGAGCGGGACGCGGCGCCGTGGCGACCGCCGAGCGGCGCCCGAGCACCACGGTCGCGATCACGGCAGCCGCGAACAGCCACGTCGACGACGTGACCGTTTCGCCGAACAGCAGCGCGGAAAAGGCGATCGTGAAGAAGATCTGCAGCAGTTGCACCTGGCCGACGCGCGCGGTGCCGCCCATCGCGAGCCCCGCGTACCACGCGAAAAAGCCGATGCATTGCGAAAAGAGGGTCACGTAGCCGAACGCGAGCCACGTGCGCAGCGCGAGCGGGCCTGGATGCGCGGCGTGCTGCATCCAAGCGAGCCAGCCGACCGGCAGCACGAGGAACGGCGCCGACACGACGAGCGCCCAGCAGATCACCTGCCAGCCGCCGATCTGGCGCGCGAGGCGCGCGCCTTCCGCATAGCCGAGCGCGCCGATGCCGACCGCGACGAGCATCAGCGCGTCGCCGGCCTGCACGGTGCCGCCGCCGTCGCGCAGCGCGAACGCGATCACGAGCGCGCTGCCGGCCACCGCGCTGGCCCAGAACGCCTTCGACGGCCGTTCGTGCGACAGCCACGCCGCATACAGCGCGACGAACAGCGGTTGCAGCCCGTTGACCACCGCGCCGTGCGAGGCCGGTACCGATTTCATCGCCCATGCGGAGAACACCGGATACGCGATGATCACGCCGGCCGACGTGATCGCGAGGCTCTTCAGTTGCGCGCGGGTCGGCAGCCGCTCGCGGCGCCACCACAGCAGCAGGCCGGCCGGCACGGCGGCGGCGAGCGCGCGGCCGAGCCCGTTGAGCAGCGGATTGAGTTCGGAGACGACGATCCGCGTCATCGGCAGCGTCAGGCTGAAGATCATCACGCCGATCAGGCCGAGCAGCATGCCCCGGGTTTCGCGCGAATTCATGTCGTGGGTGTCTCCGTCTTGCAGGGTGGTTGTGATCGGGTGGGCGCTCAGCGCAGCGTGCGCGCGCCCTGCGGCGTGTCGAATTCGGCGACGAGCGCCGGTGGGCCGTCGGTGGATTCGACGTCGAGCAGGTGGGCGGCGCCGAGCCAGTCGAGCTGCTCGCGGATCGTATCCGCATGCGGGTGGACGCCCTTGAGCGCCTTCAGCGCGACGCCGTCGTTCGGCAGCGATTCGGCCGGATGGCGCGGGCTGTCCCACTGGATCAGCGACGGCACGAGGCCGTCGCCCGCGCCTTGCCACGCGGGGAAGCTGCCGTCGTCGGGCACCGTGAGGCCCCAGCTCAGGTCGCCGCGCCGCATCGCGACGACGGGCGCGATGCGGGCCGGGTACTGGCGCTGCCACAGCACAAGCTGGCGCGGGCGGTCGACGCGCGCGACCCAGTGCGCGAGAAACGGGCCTTGCGCGAGTCGCGCGTGCATCGACGGGTCGTCGAGCCCGAACAGCCGCGCGCGCGGCGGCTTCGCCTCGTCGCCCGGCGCGGGCGTGTCGGGGTCGATCGCGATCACTTCGAGGTAGAGCCCGCCCCACGCGCCGAACAGCGCATTGTGGGTCCGCATCAGCGGGTGGCGGCCGCCGCCGGCCGGTTCGATGCCGAGCGCGTCGGCGACATGGCGCACGCCTTCGTCGAGGGTGCGCGCGGCGATCACGAGATGGTCGAGTGTCAGGGAGCGGGCTGGCATGAGCGTCGGTCGGGAAGCGAAAGTTTCATGGTAGGCGGGCGACGGGCCGGACGGGGGCCGGACCAGCCGGCGCACCGGCCGCGACGCGGGCCGGCGGGCGCAGCGCCACGTGTGGCTGGGTCGGACCGGCGGCCGCACGATCGCCATTCCGGTCAACTGTAATCGTCGCTACCGGCACAGTAACGGTACAATCGGCGCGATAGCCTTCGGTACAGTTGGAGCTGCCGCCCATGTCCACCGTCCCACTCGCCCAGATTCCCGCGCCGCACGACACGGCCACGCTCACGCTCGTCGACCAGCTGGTCCAGTGGGCGCGGCGGCGTATCGACGAGCGCGTGTTCCGTCCCGGCATGCGCATGCCGTCGATCCGCAAGCTCGCGCTCGACAAGAGCGTGTCGCGCTTCACCGTCGTCGAGGCCTACGAGCGCCTCGTCGCGCAGGGCTACCTCGACTCGCGGCGCGGCTCCGGCTTCTACGTGCGCGAGCGCACGGGCGCCGGCCCGCAGCCGGCCGACGGCGTCGCGCGCACGGCCGAGGCCGCGCCCGTGCACAACACGATCGACGTCGTCTGGCTGCTGCGCAACATGCTGCACACCGTCAGCCCGGAGAAGGGCCCGGGCCTCGGCTACCTGCCGGGCCGCTGGCTCGACGGCGAGCTGATCACCGGCGCGCTGCGCGCGCTCGGGCGCCAGTCGGGCGCGCAGATGCTCGGCTTCGGCACCGCGCAGGGCTTCCTGCCGCTGCGCCAGCAACTGCAGACGCGCCTCGCCGAAGTCGAGATCGGCGCGAAGCCCGAACAGATCGTGCTGGTTTCCGGCATCACGCAGGCGATCGACCTGATCTCGCGGATCTACATGCGGCCGGGCGATGCGGTGATCGTCGGCGATCCCGCGTGGTTCCAGATGTTCGGCCGTTTCGCGGCGCAGGGCGCGCAACTCGTCGGGATGCCGTATACGCCCGACGGCCCCGACCTCGACGCGCTCGAAACCCTGGTGCAGATGTGGCGGCCGAAGATGCTCGTGATCAACTCGGTGCTGCAGAACCCGACCGGCACGTCGCTGTCGGCCGCGCAGGCGTTCCGGATCCTGAAGCTCGCGGAGGCCTACGATTTCCTCGTCGTCGAGGACGACGTGTACGGCGACCTGTGCCCGCCGAGCTACCCGGCCACGCGCTTGGCGAGCCTCGACCAGTTGAAGCGCGTGATCTATCTCGGCAGCTATTCGAAGACGCTCGCGGCGAACCTGCGGGTCGGCTACGTGGCCTGCGCGCCGGAGATCGCGAAGGCGGTCACCGACCAGAAGATGCTGGTCGGGATGACGACGCCCGAGCTCAACGAGCGCGTGCTGTACAAGATCCTGACCGAAGGGCATTACCGGCGCCACGTCGAGCGGCTGCGCGCGCGGCTCGACGGCGTGCGCGACAAGACCGCGCGGATGCTCGAGCGCACGGGGCTCGGGCTCTTCACGATGCCGGCGGCCGGGATGTTCCTGTGGGCCGACACGGGCGTCGATTCGGACGCGCTCGCGGCGGTCGCGCACGAAGCCGGCTTCCTGCTGACGCCGGGCAGCCTGTTCTCGCCGCAGCAATCGCCGTCCACGTGGATGCGCTTCAACGTCGCGAATTGCGGCGATCCGGCGCTGCCGGGGCTGCTGGCGCGTTATATCGATTCGGCGGTGCGGCGCGCGTCGTGACGCGGCGCGGCCGGCCGGCTCTTGAAATGCCCGGCGCCGTCCCCAGATACGCGCGCAAACCGCTGGCGCCAGGCGGTCGTCCCAACCGGGCCGTCCCAACCGGGCCGTCCCAGGCGGTCGTCCCAACCGGGCCGTCCCAGACGGGCCGTCCTTCATGGGTCCGCCGGCATCGCGCGCCGGGCGCCGGCGTCCCCCCTTTCCAGTTCAAGTAAGAGGAAACAGCATCCATGGCACACGAAACGATGAGCTTTCAGGCAGAGGTCAAGCAACTCCTCCACCTGATGATCCATTCGCTCTACAGCAACAAGGAAATCTTCCTGCGCGAACTGGTGTCGAATGCGTCCGACGCGGCCGACAAGCTGCGTTTCGAAGGGCTCGCGGACAGCGCGCTGTACGAGAACGATCCGAACCTGCGCATCCGCATCGGCTTCGACAAGACCGCGCGCACGATCACGATCGACGACAACGGCATCGGGATGAGCCGCGACGAGGCGATCGCGAACCTCGGCACGATCGCGCGTTCGGGCACCAAGGAATTCTTCACGAAGCTGTCGGGCGACCAGCAGAAGGACGCGGCGCTGATCGGCCAGTTCGGCGTCGGCTTCTACTCGGGCTTCATCGTCGCCGACAAGATCACTGTCGAAACGCGCCGCGCGGGCCTGCCGGCGAATGAAGCCGTGCGCTGGGAAAGCGCGGGCGAGGGCGATTTCACGATCGACGCGATCGAGCGCGCGCAGCGCGGCACGACGATCACGCTGCACCTGCGCGAAGGCGAGGACGAGCTGCTGTCGTCGCATCGCCTGAAGTCGATCATCCAGAAGTACTCCGACCACATCGCGCTGCCGATCCTGATGCGCAAGGAAGAGTGGGATCAGGAAAAGGGCGAGATGGTCCTGAAGGACGAGGACGAGACCGTCAACCAGGCGAGCGCGCTGTGGACGCGCTCGAAGAGCGACGTCACCGACGAGCAGTACACGCAGTTCTACCAGCACATCGCGCACGATCACCAGGATCCGCTCACGTGGACGCATAACCGCGTCGAGGGTCGCAGCGAATACACGCAGCTGCTGTTCGTGCCGGCGCACGCGCCGTTCGACCTGTGGAACCGCGACTATCGCGGCGGCCTGAAGCTGTACGTGAAGCGCGTGTTCATCATGGACGACGCCGAGCAGCTGCTGCCGCAGTACCTGCGCTTCGTGAAGGGCGTCGTCGATTCGGCCGACCTGCCGCTGAACGTGTCGCGCGAGATTCTGCAGGAAAGCCGCGACGTGAAGGCGATCCGCGAAGGCGTGACCAAGCGTGCGCTGTCGATGCTCGAGGAGCTCGCGAACGCGGAAGACGATGTCGGCAAGGAGAAGTACAAGACGTTCTGGGGCGCGTTCGGCCAGGTGCTGAAGGAAGGCCTGGGCGAGGATCACGCGAACCGCGAGCGCATCGCGAAGCTGCTGCGCTTCGCGTCGACGCACGGCGACACCGACGCGCAGGACGTGTCGCTCGCCGACTACGTGTCGCGCATGAAGCCTGAGCAGAGCAAGATCTACTACGTGACCGCCGATACGTGGCAGGCCGCGAAGAACAGCCCGCATCTCGAAGTGTTCCGCAAGAAGGGCGTCGAGGTGCTGCTGCTGACCGACCGCGTCGACGAATGGATGCTGTCGTTCCTGCACGAATTCGACGGCAAGCCGCTCGCGAGCGTGGCGCGCGGCGATCTCGATCTCGGCGAACTGAACGACGAGGAGAAGAAGGCGCAGGAGCAGGCCGGCGAGGCGATCAAGCCGGTCGTCGAGAAGATGAAGGAAGCGCTCGGCGACAAGGTGAAGGAAGTGCGCGTCACGTTCCGCCTGACCGATTCGCCGTCGTGTCTCGTCGCGGACGACAACGACATGAGCGGCTACCTGCAGCGGATGCTGAAGGCGGCCGGCCAGAACGCACCGGCGATGCAGCCGATCCTCGAGATCAACCCGGAGCACGCGCTCGTGAAGCAGCTGAACGCCGACAGCGCCGATTTCGGCGACTGGTGCCATCTGCTGTTCGATCAGGCGCTGTTGGCCGAAGGCGGCATGCTCGACGATCCGGCGAGCTTCGTGAAGCGGACCAACGCGCTGCTGCTGTCGCGGGCCGCGTGAACGCGCGCATGCGATTCGACGGCGCACAGGCCGGCTGGCGCGAGACGCCGCGGCCTGGCTGCACGCTCGACCAGCGCGACTGGCTGACGCGCGGCGGATCGCTGACCGCGCACCTCGCGCGGCTCGGCCGCGTGACCGTGCGCGTGACGCGCGAGGCCGTCGACGCGCCGTGGTTCGACGAGCCCGACGCGCTAGCCAGCTCGCCGCGCGCGCCGATGTGGGTGCGCGAGGTGATCCTGTCGGTCGACGGCACGCCGTACGTCGCCGCGCACAGCATCGCGCCGCTCGCGGCCAGCAAGGGCGTGTGGCAGGCGATGCGGCGGCTGCGCACGCGGCCGCTCGCGGAGCTGCTGTACAGCGATCCGCAGGTCGAGCGCTCGGCGCTCGTGAGCCGGCGCGTGATCGCCGGTCATCCGCTGTATGCGCTCGCGAGCCATGCGTTGCAGGGCGCGCGCGCGCCGCATGCGTTTGCCGCGCGGCGCTCGGTGTTCCAGCGGCACGGCAAGCCGCTGATGGTCACCGAGTGCATGCTGCCGACGCTGTGGCGCCATCTCGCCGCGCACGGCGACGGGCCGCGATCGGTCGGGTCGCACGGAGACGTGTGATGCTGCAAGGTTTTCCGCCGGTCGTCGCGCCGGATACGCACACGATGATCCTCGGCAGCTTTCCGGGCGAGGCGTCGCTCGACGCCGCGCAGTACTACGCGCATCCGCGCAACCAGTTCTGGCGATTGTTGGGTGCGGTGCTCGGCGAGCCGGGGCTGCATGAGCTCGCGTATGACGCGCGGCTCGAGCGCGTGCTGTCGCACGGCATCGGCATCTGGGACGTCCTCGATGCATGCCATCGCCAGGGCAGTCTCGATTCCGCCATCAGGAACGCGAAGCCGAACGACTTCGATTCGTTGCGCGAGCATGCGCCGTTGCTCAAGCGCGTGTGCTTCAACGGCAAGACGGCAGGGCGGTTTGCCGATGTGATCGGCGCGGCGGGTTATGAAACCCTCGTGTTGCCTTCGTCGAGCCCGGCGAATGCGATGTTGTCGTTCGAGCAGAAGCTCGAATACTGGCGCCGAATCGTACTTTGATCGACCGGGCGCTGCCGGCAGCAGGGGCGGCCAGCGCATCGGAGCGATCGAAACGACGCCGTCGTCAGGCAGCGAATACGACTTCGATGTGTCCTTCGGCTTCCGACCGACGGTCGGGCCCGACGACAATCTGCACGTCGCGTCCGAGCTTCGCCAGACATTCGAGCATCTTCGTTTCGCTCACGCCGCGGAACTGTCCGCGCAGCATGTTCGACAGCTTCGGCTGAGGAATGCCGAGCAATCGCGCCGCGTGCTGCTGCGTCCATTTGCGCGCCTTGATGATTTCCGCGATCTTCGCGGCGAGTTGCGCTTTCACCCGCATTTCGTCGGCATCGCGCATGCCCAGATCAGCGTAGACGTTCCCGCTTCCCTGTTCGATTTCGATCATCGCTTTTCTCCTGTTGCGTGGGCTTCGGCCGCTTTCAGACGTTCGCGGACGAGGTCGCTGTCCGGCCTGGGTGTCGCGATGCCGCTCGACGATTTCTTGTGGAAACCGTGCAGCACGTAGACGCTGTTTCCAAACTTCACCGTGTAGACCGCGCGGTACGCGCCGTTGTCTTCCGATTCCACGATCTCCAGCACGCCCGCCGATCCGAATCCCTTCAAGAGCTTGGCGTGATCGTGCTTGCGTCCCGTCTGCGCCAGATACAGCGCATAGCCGAACGTGTCCTGCACGGCTTCGGGCATCGCCATCAAATCCTTGCGCGCCGAGCCGAGCCAGTACAGCGGTTTGATGTATGGATCCATCGATCAATTTATCCCTATTTGGGTATAATTTCAAGGGCCACGGAGGAAGTCGGTGCGGCCGTTCGAATGCGGTGTGAGGAGCGGGGCAGGCGGGCGGCGCCCACCGACGGGCGGTCGGTTCAGCCGTCGGGTGCCGCCGAAGGGAAGCGCGATGTGAACGCCCGGCCGGGTGACCGTTGCTTCATATTGTTGCGTCGCGTGGAGAGTCGAGACAATTCAGCCGTTCGACAGAGCGCTGTCGCCGTGTATCGATGACTGAAGGAGGGGCGTCGGCGACGAACCGCGACCGCATGGGCGGTCGACCGCGCTGGCCGCCGGCGGCCTCCGCCCTCCACCAATGCTATCCTCTCGTCCGCTCATCCAGCATCACCCAGCGAGATTCAACCAACATGACCCGACTGATCAAGCGTGCGTCCGCCGAGGCGCGCGCGTTCAAGCAACGCAAGCCGTCCGCGTACAACGGCTCGGAAAAACTCCAGCCGCCGCGCGTGAAGCGCCGCCCGGACATCGACGAACACGACGACGTGCCGGTGCTCGAAGCGCCGCGCAAGCCGCGCTTCGCGCCCGTGACGTTCTCCGAAGAAGGCGGCGTGCGCTTCCTGCACTTCGGCACCGAGTGGGTGCAGGGCGCGATGCGGATCTCGAAGCCGCTGCATATCGAGCTCGAATACGCGCAGCAGATGATGGCGTGGCTGCTGTTCCTGGAAACGCCCGGGCGGATCGTCCAGCTCGGGCTCGGCACCGGCGCGCTGACCAAGTTCTCGCACCGTTTCCTGCCGCACGCGAAGGTCGAGGCCGTCGAGCTGAACCCGGCCGTGATCGTCGCCGCGCGCACGATGTTCGCGCTGCCGCCCGACGACGCGCGCCTCGTCGTACACGAAGCCGACGCATGGGATTTCGTCAACGACCCGGCCAACCGCGGCACGACCGGCGCGATCCAGATCGACCTGTACGACGCGACCGCGCGCGGCCCCGTGCTCGACAGCGTCGCGTTCTATCGCGCGGTGCGCGGCTGCCTCGCCGACGCCGGCATCGCGACGATCAACCTGTTCGGCGATCATCCGAGCTTCGTGCGCAACATGAAGCACCTGAACGCGGCGTTCGATCACCGCGTGATCGCGCTGCCCGAAGTGCACGACGGCAACCGGATCGCGATCGCGTTCTCGGGCCCCGCGCTCGACGTGCCGTTCGCGCAACTGGAAGCCCGCGCGAAGCTGATCGAGGACACGCTGAAGCTGCCCGCGCGCAAGTGGGTGAAAGCTTTGAAAGCCACGACCGGCGCACGCGACGCCGCGTTCGCGATCTGACGTCGCAGGCACCGGCGACAGGCCGGTGCAACCGCACGACAAGGGGCGGATCACCTCGGGTTCGCCCCTGCTTGACCGCGTGCTCGCGGCTCCTATACTGGCGCGAAGCCAGGGGAGCCGCAGCCTACCCGTTTTGCCGCTCCTCTCGGCGCCGTACCCGCTCAACAAGATCGATAACCGGGATAGAAGAGGAGACGTCATGGCTCACGATGCCGACGCCAACCGGGCCGCCAAGCGCTGGCTCTGGCTGCTGGTACTGCCGCTGATCGCGATGGTCTGGGTACCGTCGTACAGCAAGATCGAACCGCAATGGCTCGGTTTTCCGTTTTTCTACTGGTACCAGTTGCTGTGGGTCTTCATCAGCGCGGTGATCACCGCGTTCGTGTATTTCAAGACCAAGAACGCATGGAAGGCGAGCGGCACGCAGGGAGGTGCGCAATGAATCTCGGCGCGACCTTCGTCTTCGTCCTGCTGTTCATCGGCGTCACGATCATCGGTTTCCTGGCCGCGAACTGGCGGCGCGGCGATCTTGCCCATCTCGACGAATGGGGCCTTGGCGGACGCCGCTTCGGCACGATCGTCACGTGGTTCCTGCTCGGCGGCGATCTCTACACGGCCTACACGTTCGTCGCGGTGCCCGCGCTCGTGTTCGGCGCCGGCGCGATGGGCTTCTTCGCGCTGCCGTACACGATCCTGATCTATCCGTTCGCGTTCGTCGTGTTCCCGAAGCTGTGGAGCATCGCGAAGCGGCACGGCTACGTGACGGCCGCCGATTTCGTCAATGCGCGCTACGGCAGCCGGATGCTCGCGCTGGCGATCGCGGTGACGGGCATCCTGGCGACGATGCCATACATCGCGCTGCAGCTCGTCGGCATCGAGGTGGTGATCGGCGCGCTTGGCTTCGACACGACCGGCTTCGTCGGCGACCTGCCGCTGATCATTGCGTTCGCGATCCTCGCTGCCTACACGTACACGTCGGGGCTGCGTGCGCCCGCGATGATCGCGATCGTGAAGGACGTGCTGATCTACGTCACGATCGCCGCCGCGGTGATCGTGATCCCCGCGAAGCTCGGCGGTTTCGGGCACATCTTCTCCGCGGTGCCGCCCGCGAAGCTGCTGCTGAAGGCGCCCGACGCGATGAGCCTGAACGGCTACAGCGCGTACGCGACGCTCGCGATCGGCTCGGCGCTCGCGCTGTTCCTGTATCCGCACTCGGTCACGGCGATCCTGTCGTCGTCGTCGGGCAACTCGATCCGCCGCAACATGGCGATGCTGCCCGCGTACTCGTTCGTGCTCGGCCTGCTCGCGCTGCTCGGCTACATGGCGCTCGCCTCCGGCGTGAAGGACATGCCGCAGTACGCGCCGTACTTCAAGGCGTTCGGCCCGAACTTCGCGGTGCCCGCGCTGTTCCTCGAGTACTTCCCGTCGTGGTTCGTCGGCGTCGCGTTCGCGGCGATCGGCATCGGCGCACTGGTGCCGGCGGCGATCATGTCGATCGCGGCCGCGAACCTGTACACGCGCAACATCCATCGCGAGTTCGTGAACCGCAACATGTCGCACGACCAGGAAACGCACGTCGCGAAGCTCGTATCGCTGATCGTGAAAGTCGGCGCGGTGGCGTTCATCCTCGGACTGCCGCTGACCTACGCGATCCAGCTGCAACTGCTCGGCGGGATCTGGATCATCCAGACGCTGCCCGCGATCGTGCTCGGCCTGTACACGCGCGTGCTCGACCATCGCGGCCTGCTGGCCGGCTGGGCGGCCGGCATCGTGTGCGGCACGTGGATGGCGGTCTCGCTGAAGCTGGCGAGCTCGATCTTCACGATCCACCTGTTCGGCCTCGCGATTCCCGGCTACGCGGCCGTGTGGTCGCTGATCGTGAACCTGGTGGTGTCGGTGGCGGTGAGCGTGCTGGTGCGCGTGATGGGGATGACGCATGCGGAGGATCGCACGCGGCCGGAGGATTATCTCGACGTCGTCGAGGGCTGATACGGGCGGTGCGCGGCCGTGTGCCGCGCACGCGTCGCGCAGCAACGAAAACGCCCGCCACCGCAAGGTGGCGGGCGTTCGTTCTTGCGTCAGCCCTGCGCGCGTTTCGCGAGTTCCTCGCGCTGCGACAGATCCTCGACGTTGACCATCCAGTGCACGCCGAAACGATCCTTCGCCATCCCGAAGCCAAGCGCCCAGAACGTCTTGCCGAACGGCATCGTCACTTCGCCGCCGTCGGCGAGCGCATTGAACAGCTTCTGGCCTTCGTCGACCGTCGTCGGGTTCAGCGACAGCGAATAGCCGGCGTGCGCGGCGCCCGCTGGCTGGCTGCAGTCCCCGTCCGAGCACATGATCATCGACTCGCCGATCGTGAAGCTCGCGTGCATCACCTTGTCGGCCATCTCCGGCGACATCGGGTAATCGGGATTCGGCGGCGCGTCCTTGAAGTGCATCTTGAACATCGTCTTCGCACCGAGCGCCTTTTCGTAGAAATGAAGGGCTTCGTCGGCACGACCGTAGAACGTCAGGTACGGTTGAACTTGCATCGTTGTCTCCTGGAATGTGCGATGCCGACGCGTCGGCGCTGGCGTGGCGTCGTGCAAGACTGACTGGGGAAAAGGGTGCATCGGGAGGCGGCCGTCGTACCCGTGACGTGGATTGTAGTGCGCGCGCTTGACGATGGAATGAAAAATAAAACGGCTGCGAACACGAAATTCGCAGCCGTTTTCAGCGCGTGGGCTGACGCCTGTCGTCAGGCTTGCTGACAGCCGCTGACGCGCGGCGCGATTCAGCGCAGCGCGTCGATCAGCTTCTCGAGCTTCACCGCGTCGGCGGCGAACACACGGATGCCTTCGGCGAGCTTTTCGGTCGCCATCGCTTCGTCGTTCAGCTGGAAGCGGAACGATGCCTCGTCGATCGCGACGCGCTCGGCCGGCTTGTCCTGCAGCGTGTCCGGCGACAGCTTGCGTGCGACCGTGTCGTTGCTCTCCTGCAGCTTCTGCAGCAAATCGGGACTGATCGTCAGCAGGTCGCAGCCGGCGAGCTCGGTGATCTGGCTCGTCGTGCGGAAGCTCGCGCCCATCACTTCGGTCTTGTAGCCGAACGTCTTGTAGTACGTGTAGATGCGGCGCACCGACTGCACGCCCGGATCGTTCGCGCCGCCGTCGCGCGCTTCGTTCCATTCCGCGCCGGCCTGCTTCTTGTACCAGTCGTAGATGCGGCCGACGAACGGCGAGATCAGTTGCGCGCCGGCTTCCGCGCACGCGGCGGCCTGCACGAGCGAGAAAAGCAGGGTCATGTTGCACTTGATCCCTTCCTTCTGCAGCACCTCGGCCGCACGGATTCCTTCCCACGTCGACGCGAGCTTGATCAGGATGCGCTCGCGCCCGACGCCGGCCGCTTCGTACAGCTTGATGAGCTCGCGGCCCTTGTCGATCGAGCGCTGCGTGTCGAATGACAGGCGTGCGTCGACCTCGGTCGACACGCGGCCCGGGATCAGTTTCAGGATTTCGGTGCCGAACGCGATCAGCAGGCGGTCGATGATGAAATCGGTGCTTTCGTTGCGATGATCGCGGACGGTTTTCTCGAGGATCGGCTTGTACGCATCCTTCTGGACGGCCTTCAGGATCAGCGACGGGTTCGTGGTCGCGTCCTGCGGCTTGTATTGCGCAAGCTGCTGGAAGTCGCCCGTGTCGGCGACGACGGTCGTGTACTGCTTCAGCTGGTCGAGTGCGGTAGTCATGGCGATTCGGAAGAAGAGCGCGGGGCGCCGGGTTCTCACGGGCCGCGCGAGCGCGGCGGCGAAGCGAAGCGGCGCCGGGCGCCGCTTCCGATCCATCATTTTAGGCCCGATTCGTGTCGCGCACGTTTTGGCGCGTCGGGCGCGCGCCGCGGCGGGCGGCGAGCCGCGTCACGCGGGGCGTCGCGCGTTCAGAATCACCTGCGTGACGACGCCCGCGACGAGCCCCCAGAACGCCGGGCCGATCGACAGCAGCGTGAGGCCCGATGCGGTCACCATGAACGTGACGAGCGCCGCTTCGCGTTGTTTCACGTCCTGCATCGCGTTCGCGAGCCCGCTCATGATCGAGCCGAACAGCGCGAGCGCGGCGACCGACACGACGAGCGCCTTCGGCAGCGCGGCGAACAGCGCGGCGATCGTCGCGCCGAAGATGCCGGCGACCAGGTAGAACGTGCCGCACCACACGGCGGCCGTGTAGCGCTTCGCGCGATCCTCGTGCGCTTCGGGGCCCGTGCAGATCGCGGCCGTGATCGCCGCGAGGTTCACGCCGTGCGAGCCGAACGGCGCGAGCAGCAGCGACGCGAGGCCGGTCGTCGCGATCAGCGGCGAAGAAGGCGTCTGATAGCCGTCCGCGCGCAGCACCGCGATGCCCGGCACGTTCTGCGACGCCATCGCGACGACGAACAGCGGAATGCCGATGCTGACGATCGACGCGATCGAGAATGCGGGCATCGTGAGCACGGGCTGCGCGAGCGCGATGTGGAAGCGGCTGAAGTCGAGCAGCCCGAGGCCGCCGGCCGCCGCCGTGCCGACGATCAGCGTCGTCGGAATCGCGTAGCGCGGCGCGAGCCGCTTCACGATCAGGTAGGTGAAGAACATCGCGAGCACGAGCGCGGTCTGGAACTGCGCGGCGCGGAAGATCTCGATGCCGATCTCGAACAGGATGCCCGCGAGCAGCGCGGCCGCGATGCCGGCCGGAATGCGCTTCATCAGCGTGTCGAACAGCCCGCTCACGCCGACGGCCGTCAGCAGCAGCGCGCACACGACGAACGCGCCGATCGCCTCCGGGTAGGGCACGCCGGGCAGCGACGCGACCAGCAGCGCGGCGCCGGGCGTCGACCATGCGACGACGACGGGCGCGCGAAAGCGCAGCGACAGGCCGATGGTCGTCAGCGCCATGCCGATCGACAGCGCCCAGATCCACGACGAGATCTGCGCATCGGTGAGGTGGGCGGCGCGGCCGGCCTGGAACATCAGCACGAGCGAACTCGTGTAGCCGGTCATCATCGCGACGAAGCCGGCGACGAGCGTGGACACGGACGTATCGGCAAAAAAGCGGCGGCCGCCGGCGCGGCTCGCGCTCGCGGTGGGCGAAGGGTTCATGCTCTCTCCGGGGCGGCCGCTCGGATGCGGCCTGGGTATCTGCGGGTGGGTGTCGTTACTTGCTGAGTGCGCGCATCGCGGTTTCGAGGCCCGCGAGCGTGAGCGGATACATGCGCTGGCCGAGCACGTCGCGAATGATCGCGACCGATTGCCGGTATTCCCATAGCCGCTCGGGCTCGGGGTTCAGCCATGCATGGTGGGGGAACTGGTCGGCGAGGCGGCGCAGCCACACGGCGCCGGCTTCCGGGTTGTTGTATTCGACCGAGCCGCCGGGCTGCAGCACTTCGTACGGGCTCATCGTCGCGTCGCCGACGAAGATCAGCTTGTAGTCGGGCGTGAACTTGTGCAGCACGTCCCACGTCGCGGTGCGCTCCGAGTGGCGGCGCCGATTGTTCTTCCACAGGTGGTCGTACACGCAGTTGTGGAAGTAGAAGAATTCGAGGTGCTTGAATTCGGCCTTCGCGGCCGAGAACAGCTCTTCCGTGCGCTTGATGTGGTCGTCCATCGAGCCGCCGACGTCGAGCAGCATCAGCACCTTCACGTTGTTGTGGCGCTCGGGCACCATCCGCAGGTCGAGCCAGCCGGCGTTCGCGGCCGTGCTGCGGATCGTGCCGGGCAGGTCGAGCTCCTCGGCCGCGCCCTCGCGCGCGAAGCGGCGCAGCCGCCGCAGCGCGACCTTGATGTTGCGCGTGCCGATCTCGACCGAATCGTCGTAGTCGCGGTACGCGCGCGCTTCCCACACCTTCACCGCGGTGCGGTTGCCGTTCGACGGGCCGCCGATGCGCACGCCTTCCGGGTTGTAGCCGCCGTGCCCGAACGGCGACGTGCCGCCGGTGCCGATCCACTTGTTGCCGCCTTCGTGGCGTTCCTTCTGCTCGTCGAGCAGCGCCTTCAAACGCTCCATCAGCTTGTCGAGGCCGCCCATCGCTTCGATCTGCGCCTTCTCCTCGGGCGACAGCTCGCGCTCGAGGCGCTTCTCGAGCCAGTCGAGCGGGATGTCGAACGCCTCGGACGGCAGCGCGGACACGCCGTGGAAATACGCGCCGAACGCCTGGTCGAACTTGTCGAAGTACTGCTCGTCCTTGACGAGCGTCATCCGCGCGAGGAAGTAGAACGCGTCGATCGACGGCGAGATCAGCCCGGCCTTCAGCGATTCGAGCAGCGTCAGGTATTCCTTCACCGAGACGGGCAGCTTGGCTGCGCGCAGCGCGTAGAAGAAATTGAGCAGCATGGCCGGGCCTTCGCGGGTGGGTTACCGGTTGTGCCGGTTCATGTAGACGAGCCGTTCGAGCAGGCTCAGATCCTGCTCGTTCTTCAGCAGCGCGCCGGCGAGCGGCGGCACGATCTGCTTCGCGTCGGCACTGCGCAGCGCGTCGGCCGGGATGTTCTCGGCGAGCAGCAGCTTCAGCCAGTCGAGCAGCTCGGACGTCGACGGCTTCTTCTTCAGCCCCGACACGCCGCGCAATTCGAAGAAGCTCTCGAGCGCCGCGCGCAGCAGTTCCTCGCGGATGTTCGGGAAATGCACGGCGACGATCTTCTGCATCGTCGACGGATCGGGAAACTGGATGTAATGGAAGAAGCAGCGGCGCAGGAACGCGTCGGGCAGCTCCTTCTCGTTGTTCGACGTGATGATGACGAGCGGACGGTGCTTCGCGCGAATGGTCTCGCGCGTCTCGTACACGTGGAACTCCATCCGGTCGAGCTCGCGCAGCAGGTCGTTCGGGAATTCGATGTCGGCCTTGTCGATCTCGTCGATCAGCAGCACGCTCGGCTGCTCGGCGTCGAACGCCTGCCACAGCACGCCCTTGACGATGTAGTTCGCGATGTCCTTCACGCGCGCGTCGCCGAGCTGCGAATCGCGCAGCCGCGACACGGCGTCGTATTCGTACAGGCCCTGCTGCGCCTTGGTGGTCGACTTGATGTGCCACTGCAGCAGCGGCATGCCGAGCGCGGCGGCCACTTCCTCGGCGAGCATGGTCTTGCCGGTGCCGGGCTCGCCCTTGATCAGCAGCGGACGTTGCAGCGTCAGCGCGGCATTGACCGCGAGCTTCAGATCGTCGGTGGCGACGTACTGCGAGGACCCTTCGAAACGCATGGCGGCGCTCTTCTTCAACGGGAAAAAACCCAGTATAAGTCAGAAGGGCTGTCCGGGCGGGCCGCGCCCGCGTATCGTTGCGGGGCTGTGGCGGGGCCCGCCGGGGCGCCGTATGGACGCATTCCCCGCCGACGCGGTACAATCTGGCCGTTTTTTTGGCCTGCGTGGCGACCGACAAGCAAAACGGCGCGGGCCGTTGCCGCTTCGGCGCCAGTTTCCCCTCAAGCTAGGTTACAAGAGCTATGAACAAATTCGTCGGCAAACACGTCGTTGTCGCAGCGCTCGTGGCGCTCGCGGGCAGCGCGCAGGCGGCCGGTGTGGTCGGCAACCCGAAGGACGGGGCGAGCAAGGCCGCCATGTGCATCGGTTGCCACGGCATCCAGGACTACCGTGCGGCGTACCCGGAGGTCTACCGGGTGCCTGTCCTCGGCGGCCAGAACCAGCAATACCTCGAGAACGCGCTGAAGGCCTACCGCAAGAAGGATCGTCACTTCCCGTCGATGAATGCGATCGCCGGCTCGCTGACCGACCAGGACATCGCGGATCTGTCGGCGTACTACGCCGCCCAGAAGGCCGACACGAAGGACAACCCCTACAAGTAAAGCGCGCGCCGCCGATCTCTCCGGCGGGACAGGAGCATTCATGAACAACGCATTCAAGACGGCGGCGGTTGCACTGGCGGCCGGCCTCGCGATCGGTACCGCGCACGCAGCGGACATCTCGAAGGGCAAGGAACTGGTCGAGTCGCACAACTGCGCGGCCTGCCACGGCGCGCAGCTGAACAAGCCGATCAACGCGGAGTACCCGCGCCTCGCCGGCCAGCACGCCGACTATCTCGTGTGGGCGATGCGCCAGTACCAGATGGGGCTGACGAACCCGCTGATCGGCCGCAACAACGCGATCATGCAGGCGCAGGTCCAGAACCTGTCGGTCAGCGACATGAAGGACATCGCGTCCTACATCGAGTCGCTGAAGGAAACCGACCTCGTGTTCAAGAAGTAAGCGCGACGGGCCTCAGCGGCTCGCGCAGCAGGAATGCCCCGCCTCGGCGGGGTATTTTTTTGTCCGCGGCCCGGCGCAGGTCGATGTGCCGGCCGCGGGGCACTACTCAGTCGCGCGACGCGCGGCGCAGGATGCGCTGCAGGTACGCGTCGGTATCGGGCGGCGTGTTCGTGCGCTGCGCTTCCCAGATCGTCTCGCCGAGGCATTCCATGATCGCGTGCTGCGCGTCGTGGGTCGAGTCGAGCTTCGCGGCCAGCTTGTCGTGCGCGGCGCGGATCCCGGGCGGCTGGTCGATCGACAGCTGCTCGCTGATCGCGAGGTGCATCGACAGGTGCAGGAACGGGTTCGTCCGGCCTTCCTCGGGCGTGTAGTTGCGCGCGGCCGCGCCGTCGGCGTCGGCCAGTTCGTCGTGGTATTCGGGATGCTCGACGATCCAGTCGGCCGCGATCGCTTCCAGCGGCGTCAGGATCTCGCCTGCGCGCTGCTTGCGCCAGGTCTCGGTGAAAAAGCGACGCACGTCGTCGCGGCTTGGATTGAACATGGTGGGGAAACGTCGTGATTCGGGCGGCGTCATGCCGCGTCGCGCATTGTACGCCGGCGCGGCCGACGGCGCTGGCGGTGGCCACCAGGGCGGCTGGAGGCGGGGCGGGTGTTGCGGCCGCCCGTCGCGCAACGGGTAAGCGCGGGCTAGGCTCGCCGCCGCCGCGCCGCTACACTCCGACGATTCCCGTCACGGCGCGTTGCTCGCCCGCTTTCATCTTTCATCATGACCGCCATCGTCCGCTCCTCGTCCGCCGCGCTGCAGGGCGCGCTCTACGTCGCGTTGTCCGCCGCCGCATTCGGTGCGATGGCGATTTTCGGCCGCTATGCGTATGCGGCCGGCGTCGACGTGCTCGGGCTGTTGATCGTGCGCTTCGCGATCGGCGGCGCGGTGCTCGCGGCGATCGCGCGGCACCGCCGCGTCGCCTGGCCGCGCGGGCGGGCGCTCGCGCCGCTGGTGGCGATGGGCGCGCTCGGCTACGTCGGCCAGTCGTTCTGCTATTTCAGCGCGCTGCAGCACGCGCAGGCGAGCCTCGTCGCGCTGCTGCTGTACCTGTATCCGGCGTTCGTCACGCTGCTGGCCGCGTGGTGGCTCGGCGAGCGCCTCACGCGTGCCAAGGCCGTCGCGCTGGTGCTGTGCGTCGCGGGCTCGGCGCTGATGGTCGGCGGCGGGCACGGCGAGCCGCTCGGAATCGCGCTCGCGCTGGCCGCCGCGGTGATCTACTCGCTGTACATCGTCGGCGGCACGAAGGCGACGCGCGGCGTCGATCCGCTCGCGACCACCGCGATCATCTGCTTGTCGGCCACCGCGACGCTCGTCGCGATCGCCGTCATGCGAACGGCGGCGTTCGGCGCGCCGCCGCGCTGGCCCGCGACGGCCGGCGGCTGGGCGTCGATGCTCGCGATCGCGCTCGTGTCGACGGTCGCGGCCATGCTCGCGTTCTTTTCCGGGCTCGAGCGGCTCGGGGCCGCACGCACGTCGATGCTGTCGACGCTCGAACCGGTCGTGACGGTCGCGCTCGCGGCGCTGCTGTTCGGGGAAGCGTTGTCGCCGCTGCAGTGGGCGGGCGGCGTCGCGATCCTGGCGGCCGTGCTGGCGCTCGTGCGCGCGGGCGGCGCGGCCGCCGACGACGCGACGGCGACGTCGAATGCATGACGGGGAAGAGGAAGCCGCCGGCGCGCAACGGCGCCGGCCGGTATCGCGCGCGGCCCGAGCGGCCGGTGCGATGCGTGGATACGTCAGTCGCGGCTGACGCGCGTCACTCGTTGGGCGGCGGCGTCTTCGGCCGGAACTCGCACAGCGGCTCGATCGCGCAGTGCCAGCATTCGGGCCGGCGGGCCTTGCAGACGTAGCGCCCGTGCAGGATCAGCCAGTGATGCGCGTCCTGCAGGAATTCCTTCGGCGTGAACTTCTCGAGCGCGGTCTCGACGGCCCGCACGTCCTTGCCCGGCGCGAGCCCGGTGCGATTCGCGACGCGGAAGATATGCGTGTCGACCGCGATCGTCGGCTGGCCGAACGCGGTGTTCAGCACGACGTTCGCGGTCTTGCGGCCGACGCCCGGCAAGCCTTCGAGCGCTTCGCGATCGGCCGGCACTTCGCCGTCGTAGCGCTCGAGCAGGATCCGGCACGTCGCGACCACGTTCTTCGCCTTGGTGCGATAGAGGCCGATCGTCTTGATGTACTCGGTGACGCCTTCCTCGCCGAGCGCGACGATTTGTCGCGGGGTGTTCGCGACCGGGAACATTTTCCGCATCGCTTTGTTGACCGACACGTCGGTCGCCTGCGCGGACAGCATTACGGCAATCAGCAGCTCGAACGGCGTCGAGTATTCGAGCTCGGTGGTCGGATGCGGATTGAGGCTCTGCAGCGTTTCGTAGATCGCGCGTCGTTTGTTGGCGTTCATGGAGCGTTCTGGTCGGGCGGCGCGGCCGGGTCGTCCGGACCGCCGCTGCCTGCGTCGTTGTCGGGGTCGTTGCTGCCCGAGGCCGCGTCGGCATCGCGCTGCGCCTGCTGTTCGGCGAGCCGCTTGCGGCGCGCCTCGGCCGCGTCGATCTGCGCCTGGACGGCCGCGCTCACGCCCTCGGTGTTCTTCGGCCCGGCGCCTTGCCCGGACAGCTCTTCCTTCTTCTTGCGCGCGCGTTCGAGCGCGGCGGCGATGATCGCGCGTTTCTTCGCTTCGGCGTCGTCGGCCGGTGCGGCGGCCGGCGTGCCCGCCGAGCCGGGCTGCGCGGCCGATGCCTCCGCGGCCGGCTTCGCGGCGCTGGCCGCGCGGCGGGCGGCGGCGCGCGCTTCGGCGGCCTCGCGCTCGCGGCGCTGGCGCGCGAGCCGCAGGTCGTGGCGTTCGCGCGCGGCGTCGGCCTGTTCCTGCGACCACGCGTCCCAGCCCGTGCGATCGCCGGTCACCGGCAGCATCGCGATGCAGTCGACCGGGCACGGCGGCACGCACAGGTCGCAGCCCGTGCACAGCGACGCGACGATCGTGTGCATCTGCTTCGGCGCGCCGACGATCGCGTCGACCGGGCACGCCTGCATGCACAGCGTGCAGCCGATGCACAGGTTTTCGTCGATGAACGCGAGCGCGCGCGGATGCTCGGTGCCGTTGACGGGGTTCAGCGGAATCACCGGCTTGCCGAGCAGGCTCGCGAGGCGCGCGATGCCTTCGGCGCCGCCGGGCGGGCACTGGTTGTAGTTCGCGTTGCCGGCGGCGATTGCCTCGGCGTACGGACGGCAGCCGTTATAGCCGCACTTCGTGCATTGCGTCTGGGGAAGCAGATCTTCGATGCGATCCGCGAGTGTTTTGGAATCGGTCACGGTGACGACAGGCTGACAACAGGCGCAGCGGCGCCGAATGGCTCTCGACCGCGTCGGGCGCGGCCGGAAAGGTTTGCCAAAGCTCGATTATCGCCGATTTCCCGCATTGCGCCGGACGCCGTCTATGCGCATAATCGAACCGCTTTTTTGCAGGGGCTCAGCAGGAGGGCGGCCGCCCGCGGCGCGCCCGTTCCAGGGCGGCCGGCGCCGAGGCGGTGGGGTGTCGGTCCGAATCAAGCGGCTCACATAGCAAAGCGCCACCATGAATCAGCCAAAAATCAAAAGAGATCCTGAAGGCACGCGCCGCCGCATCCTGATGGCGGCAGCCGAAGAGTTCGCGAATGGCGGGCTGTTCGGCGCGCGCGTCGATCAGATCGCGCGCCGGGCCGAAACGAACGAGCGCATGCTCTATTACTACTTCGGCAGCAAGGAGCAGCTCTTCACGGCGGTGCTCGAACACGCGTTCTCCGCGCTGACGGAGGCCGAGCGCGTGCTGGATCTCGACGGCGTCGCGCCGGTCGAAGCCGTCACGCGGCTCGCGCATTTCGTGTGGGACTACTACCGCGACCATCCGGAGCTGCTCCGGCTCATCAACAACGAGAACCTGCACGAAGCGCGCTATCTGCACAAGTCGACGCGGATTCGCGAGATGATGTCGCCGATCGTCGCGAAGCTCGGCAACGTGCTGATGCGCGGCCAGAGGGCGGGGCTGTTCCGCGGCGACGTCGATCCGCTGCGCTTCTACGTGACGCTGTCGGGGCTCGGCTACTACATCGTGTCGAACCGCTTCACGCTCGCCGCGACGCTCGGCCGCGACTTCACCGACACCGACGAGCGCGCGGAGATGGTCCGGATGAACACCGAGGTGCTGCTCGCCTATCTGCTGCGGCGCTGACGCGACGAACGCAGGAGCCGACGAGCCGCCCCATCGCGGCCGCGGCCGAATAAAAAAACGCCGCCGTTGCGCGAAGCAACGGCGGCGTTTTTGCGTCGGGATGCGGCGCGTCAGGCGGCCTTGCGGGCCCGCACGGTTTTGGCGCGCGGGCTGCCTGCCGCGCGTTTCGCCGCGGGCGCGGCCTTCGCGGCGGGCGTCCTGGCGGGCGCGACCGTCACGGCCGGCGCCTTCACGCGCGTGCGTTTCGCGGCGGTGGCGCGCACCGCCGTTTCCGGCTCCGGCTTGGCGGCCGGCACGACGCCGATCGCGGTCGCATCCTGCGCATCGACGGGCAACTTCGTCGCGCCGTTCTTCGGCTCCGGCGCATGCTCGCGGATGAAGTCGCGCAGTTGCGGATAGATGATCGTGCGCCAGCGGCGGCCCGAGAAGATCCCGTAGTGGCCGCACTTCTCGGCGGTCAGGCTGCGGCGATCGTCCTGCGGGATGCCCGTGCACAGCTCGTGCGCGACGTGCGTCTGGCCGCTGCCCGAGATGTCGTCGAGTTCGCCCTCGATCGTCATCAGCGCGGTGTGCTTGATGTCCTGCGGACGCACGCGCTCGCCCTCGACGTCCCACGTGCCTTCCGCGAGCCGGAATTCCTGGAACACGACGCGGATCGTCTCGAGGTAATACTCGGCGGCCATGTCGAGCACCGCGTTGTATTCGTCGTAGAAGCGACGGTGCGCTTCGGCGTCGTCCTCGTCGCCGCGCAGCAGGCTCTGGTAGAAGTCCCAGTGCGATTGCGCGTGGCGCTCCGGGTTCATCGCGACGAAGCCCGTGTGCTGCAGGAAGCCCGGATACACCTGGCGGCCTTCGCCCGGATAGTTCGCGGGCACCGTGTGGATCACGTTGTTCTCGAACCACGCGGTCGAGTGTTGCGTGGCCAACGAGTTCACCGACGTCGGGCTGCGGCGCGCGTCGATCGGGCCGCCCATCATCGTCATCGTGAGCGGCGTGTCCTCGCCGCGGCTCGCCATCAGCGAAATCGCCGCGAGCACCGGCACCGTCGGCTGACATACCGAGATCACGTGGAGGTTGCGCGCGCCGATGTGACGGATGAATTCCTGGATGTACGCGATGTAGTCGTGCAGGTGGAACGGGCCGACTTCGACCGGCACCATCCGCGCATCGATCCAGTCGGTGATGTAGACCTTGTGATCCTGCAGCAGCGTGCGCACCGTGTCGCGCAGCAGCGTCGAGTGGTGGCCCGACAGCGGCGCGCAGACCAGCACGACCGGTTCGTCCTTCAGTTGCGTGACGGCGTCGGCATCGTCCGAATAGCGCTTGAAGCGCAGCAGCCGGCAGAACGGCTTCTCGATGATCGTCTGCTCGACGATCGGGATGTTGTGGCCGTCCTTGACGATCTGATGAAGGTTGAATTCCGGCTTTTCGTAATCCTTGCCGAGCCGATACATCAGCTCATAGGCGGCCGCCATCCGCGGCGCGCCGGGCATCAGCGAGAACGGGCTGGACGGATTCGCGAACGACTTCGACGCGGCCTGGGCCCAGGCCGTGAGCGGGCTCAGCATCGCCCGCTGGAATTCGTGCAGTTGGTAAAGCATGCAGGCTACTCCCGCGTGGGGGGACGGTGCGCAAGGGCGGCGTGAGGCGTCGCGGCGTGCCGTGTGGATCAGCGGCCGGCCATGTTGCATTGCAGCCGGACAATCTCGTCGATCATATCGGACAACGATCGTTTGTGCAATGCAACATTTCCCGGTTTTTTCATCAAATTTTTGCGATTTGACGATCTATGAACAAGGGCCCGCGCCGCCGCTCAGCGGCCGGTGGCCACGGCCGGCGCGGGCTGGCCGGCCGCGCGCGCCATCGCGTCTTCATGGTGCATCAGGTTCATCGCGGTATGCACGAGCGCCACGTGCGAGAACGCCTGCGGGAAGTTGCCGACGAGCCGCCCGGCCACCGGGTCGTATTCCTCCGCGAGCAAGCCCAGGTCGTTGGACAGCGCGAGCAGCCGGCTGAAGAGCCGATGCGCGTCGTCGATCCGGCCGAGCAGCGCGTAGCTGTCGACCAGCCAGAAGCTGCACGCGAGAAACGTGCCTTCGCCCGGCGGCAGGCCGTCGTCGTATTCGGTCGTGCGGTAGCGCATCACGAGCCCGTCGTGCAGCAATTCCCGTTCGATCGCGTCGACCGTGCCGACGATGCGCGGGTCTTCCGGCGGCAGGAAGCCGAGCTGCGGCAGCAGCAGCACGCTCGCATCGAGCTCGTCGCTGCCGTAGCTCTGTGCGAACGCCTGCTTGCCTTCGTGCCACGCGTTCGCGCAGACGTCCGCATGAATCCGCTCGCGCAGCGCGCGCCAGCGGTCGAGCGAGCCGGGCAGCCGGAACATTTCCGCCGACTTGATCGCGCGGTCGAACGCGACCCACGCCATCACCTTCGAGAACGTGAAATGGCGGCGGCCGCCGCGCGTTTCCCAGATCCCTTCGTCGGGTTCCTGCCAGATCTTCTCGAGGTGGTCGAGCAGCGCGCACTGCACCGACCAGACCGTGTCGTCGGCCTGCAGGCCGCCCACGCGCGCGAGATGCAGCGCGGCCATCACCTCGCCGAACACGTCGAGCTGGAGCTGGTTCGCGGCGCCGTTGCCGACGCGCACCGGCAGCGAATCCTGGTAGCCGGGCAGCCAGTCGAGCTCCATTTCCGGCAGCCGGCGCTCGCCGGCGATCCCGTACATGATCTGGATCTGCTCGGGCGAGCCGGCCATCACGCGGCCGAGCCACGTGCGCCACGCGCGCGCCTCGTCGTAGTAGCCGCCGCGCATCAGCGCGAGCAGCGTGATCGTCGCGTCGCGCAGCCAGCAGTAGCGGTAGTCCCAGTTGCGGTTGCCGCCGATCTTCTCGGGCAGCGAGGTGGTCGGCGCGGCGACGATGCCGCCGGTCGGCTCGTACGCGAGCGCCTTCAGCGTGATCAGCGAGCGGCGCACGGCGGCCGCGTAGCGGCCCTGCACCTGGCAGCGGCCCGACCATTCGAGCCAGTAGTTCTCGGTGCGCGCGAGCATCGACAGCGGGTCGCGCGCCGGCGGCAGCCGCATGTGCGACGCCGCGTAGCCGAGCGAGAACGGCACGCGCTCGTCGGCGCTCACCGTGAATTCCGCGAGCGTATGGAGGTTCTTGCCGGTGAGCGGCACCGGCGTGCGCAGCACGACGGTATCGGGGCCCGCGATGGCCTTCATGCCGTCCTCGCGGGTCAGTTGCGTGACCCACGGAATCGAGAAGCCGTAGTCGAAGCGCAACACGAGCTCCATGCGCATCTTCATCGTGCCGTGGCGGCCGACGACGATCCGCACCAGTTCGGACCAGCCGTTGCCGGGCGGCATGAAGTCGATCACGGTGACGGCGCCGTCGGCGCTTTCGTAATCGGTTTCGAGAATCAGCGTGTCGCCGCGATAGCGGCGTGTCGTGTGCGTGATCGCGGCGTCGGCGGCCGGAGCAAGCAGCCAGCGGCCGTGCTCGGGCGTGCCGAGCAGCGCCGCGAAGCAGGCGCCCGAATCGAAGCGGGGCCAGCACAGCCAGTCGACGGAGCCGTCTTTTGCGATCAGCGCGGCCGTGTGGCCGTCGCCGACGAGGGCGTAGTCTTCGATCAGGGCGGGCATGGGCAGGCGATCCTTGGGTATTCGAGTTCACAATGCGGACGTCGGCGGCCCGGACTTCACGCCCGGGCGCCGCGCCCCGTATACTCGGCCGGGCGGCGGAGCGCATGAACGGCCGGCGTTTCGTCCTATCTCAACACTTGAAGCGACTCGATGCAAGGAGGATTCAATGGCCAACCGTTTACGGGAGCGTGACGCACGCGCTTCGACACGAGGGTTGCCGCTTAGGTTCGCTCACTGGATGAAAGGTTTCGCGATCGTGCTTTCCCTGTCCGCGACCCACGCATTCGCGCAGCAATCGTCCGCCCCGGCCGACGGCGTCTACAACCTGCTCGTCGGCACCTATACGGGTGGCGGCAGCGACGGGATCTACGTTTATCGCTTCGATACCAAAACCGGCAGCGTCGCGCCGGTATCGTCGGCGAAGACCGTGAATCCGTCGTATCTGTTGCCGAGCCGCGACGGTCGCACCGTCTACGCGGTCAACGAACTCCCCGGCGACGACGGGCCCGCGACGCAGCGCGGCGGCGTCAGCGCGTTCCGCTTCGACGCGAAGACGGGCGCGCTGAGCTTCATCGAGCGCGTATCGTCGGAAGGGAACGACCCTTGCTATCTCGCGCTGTCGCCGGACGGCAAGTACCTCGTGACCGCCAACTACTCGGTCGCGGCCGACCCGGGCGGCAGCTTCGCGGTGTTTCCGCTGCGCGACGACGGCGCGGCCGGCCAGGCCGTGCTGGCGGTCCACCACGAAGGCACCGGGCCCGTGAAGGGCCGCCAGGACGGCGCGCACGTGCATTCGACGGTGTTTTCGCCGGACGGCCGCTACCTGTTCGTGCAGGATCTCGGCGCGGACAAGATCTACGGCTACCGCTACACGGTGGACGGCAGCCGCGGGCTGATCAGCCCGACCGACACGCGCTACACGCCGGTGAAGGCAGGCTCCGGCCCGCGTCACATGGTGTTCGGCGCGGACGGCCGCTTCGCGTACGTGACGAGCGAGCTCAACGCGTCGGTCGAGGTGTTCGGCTATCACGACGGCAAGCTGACGCCGGTCGAGACGGTGCCGATGACGGCGCCGGGCTTCAAGGGCAAGGTCGGCGGCGGCGCGATCCACCTGTCGCCGGACGGCCGCTTCCTGTACGCGAGCAACCGCGGCGACGCGAACGACCTGGTGATCTACGCGGTGAACCAGGCCGACGGCCGGTTGAAGCGCGTCGGCCGCCAGTCGAGCCTCGGCAAGACGCCGCGCGAATTCCTGATCGACCCGACCGGCAAGTGGCTGATCGTCGGCAACCAGGACAGCGATACGTTCTACGTGTTCAGCCGCGACGTCGAAACGGGGCAGCTCGGCGCGAATCCGCAGAAGGTCGCGGTCGGCAAGCCGGTCGACTTCAAGCTGGTGCCGGTCGCGCAGTAAATCGCGGCCGATTCCCGGTCGATGCAAGAAGGGCGCTGCCGATGCAGCGCCCTTCGTATTTGCGGCAGCCGCTTGCGCGGCGCGCGCCCGTATCGATGCCGGCGGCCGTGCTGCCGGCTTGCTCAGTCGGCCGCGGCCGGCACGAGCACCTCGCGGCTGCCGTTGATGCCCATCGCCGACACGAGGCCCGCGGCTTCCATCTGCTCGACGAGCCGCGCCGCGCGGTTGTAGCCGATGCGCAACTGACGCTGCACCGACGAGATCGACGCGCGCCGCGTGCGCACGACGAACGCGACGGCTTCGTCGTACAGCGGATCGGCTTCCGCATCCGGCGCATCGCCGAACAGGTCCTGCGTCGCGCCGTCGGCGGCCGGGCCGTCGAGAATCCCTTCCTCGTACTGCGGCTCGCCGAACTGCTTCAGGTACTCGACGATCCGGTGCACTTCCTCGTCGGCGACGAACGCGCCGTGCACGCGCTGCGGATAACCGGTGCCCGGCGGCAGGAACAGCATGTCGCCCATCCCGAGCAGCGACTCGGCGCCCATCTGGTCGAGGATCGTGCGCGAGTCGATCTTCGACGACACCTGGAACGCGACGCGCGTCGGGATGTTCGCCTTGATGAGGCCCGTGATCACGTCGACGGACGGCCGTTGCGTCGCGAGGATCAGGTGGATGCCGGCCGCGCGCGCCTTCTGCGCGAGGCGGGCGATCAGCTCCTCGATCTTCTTGCCGGCGACCATCATCAGGTCGGCCAGCTCGTCGATCACGACGACGATCAGCGGCAGCGTCGACAGCGGCTCCGGATCCTCGGGCGTCAGCGAGAACGGGTTGCCGATCTTCTTTTCCTTCGCCTCTGCGTCGCGGATCTTCTGGTTGAAGCCCGCGAGGTTGCGCACGCCGACGGCCGACATCAGCCGGTAGCGCTTCTCCATTTCGCCGACGCACCAGTTCAGCGCGTTCGCCGCGAGCTTCATGTCGGTGACGACCGGCGCGAGCAGGTGCGGGATGCCTTCGTAGACCGACAGCTCCAGCATCTTCGGGTCGATCATGATGAGCCGCACGTCTTCCGGCGTCGCCTTGTACAGCAGCGACAGGATCATCGCGTTGATCGCGACCGACTTGCCCGAACCCGTCGTGCCCGCCACGAGCATGTGCGGCGCCTTCGCGAGATCGGTGACGACCGGGTGGCCGGTGATGTCCTTGCCCATCGCGATCGTCAGTTGCGACGGCGAATGCTGGTACTGCCGCGATTCGAGGATCTCCGACAGGCGGATCATCTGGCGCTTCGCGTTCGGCAGTTCGAGACCCATGCAGGTCTTGCCGGGGATCGTCTCGACGACGCGGATCGACGTGAGGCCGAGGCCGCGCGACAGGTCCTTCATCAGCCCGACGATCTGGCTGCCGCGCACGCCGAGCGCGGGCTCGATCTCGAAGCGCGTGATCACGGGGCCGGCCGATGCGCCGACCACCGTCACCGGCACCTTGAATTCCTGCAGCCGCTGTTCGATCACTTGCGCGGTTTGCGCGAGGTGTTCCTCGGTGATCGTTTCGACGTCGTCGGACGCGGGCTCGAGCAGGTCGAGCGTCGGCAGTTCGACGTTGAACGACGCGGGCGCGTGGAATTCGAACGCGTTCGGGCGCGGCGGGCGGGCGGGGGGCGCGGCCGGGGCCGGTTCGGTCGTCTCGATTGCGTCGGTGGCCGGTGCGCCGATGGGCGGGATCGCGACGGGCGGCGGCGCGGAAATGACGGGTGCCGGCGTGGGCGGGAGGTTCGCGCCGGGGACGGTTGCCGCGGGCGGTGTGGCGGTCACGTCATGCGACACGGACCAGCTCGCCGACGAGGCGGCAGGCGCGGGCTGTGTCGTGAGCGTCGGGGTCGCGACTGCGGCAGGGACAGTCGCGATCGACGGCGCCTGCGTCGCGGTGGCCGCACCGATGGACGTCGGCGATCCGCCTGCAGCGGCGCCTGCGACTTGGTAAGCCGGCGTCGCGGCGGCCGTGGTCGTCGGCGCGATCGCGCTGAAGGACGGTGACGCCGGTGCGGACGCGGCTGGCGACGCGGGCAGGATTGCCGGCTGCGGCGTGCCTGCGCCCGATGAGCCGGATGGAGCGAAGGTCGTTGTACCGGTCGACGTGGTTGCCGTGTCGGCGGAAAACGTCGATGCCGGCGCGGAAGACGGCGCAGCGATGGGTGCGGACGTGAAAGTCGCCAGTGTCGCCGTGGCGGGCGCCGGTGTTGCAGGCGCTTGCGCAGTCGAACCGAACGTCGAACCCGACGCGCCGGTCGTCGACGGCGTCGCGGCGGGCGCATCGGTCGATCCGGGCGTCGAAGCGGGGGGAAGCGAACCGTAAGTCATGCCCGTGACACCGGCAGGCGATGCCGATGCGGCCGGTTGCGACGGCAAAGCGGACGCCGTGCCGGTCGCGCCGACCGGCGAAACGGCGGCGGCGGCGGGCGCGATGCTCGATGCGGGCGCAGTCGAGTCAGGCGCCGTGCTGACCTGCGGCGATGCGGCGACAGCCGCAGCCGTCGATGCTGCGGCAAACGGCTGGACCGCCGGCGCTTTCGGCAATTCCGCGGCGACGGTTGTCTGCGTCGCGGCAGGCTGCATCGTCGGCGCAGTCCAATATGTAGCGGCCGTCGCGCGTTGAGTGACGGCCGACAACGGTGCCGCGGGTTCCGCCTCGACCGGCTTGGCAGCTTCCGGTGCAGCGCGATCGATTGCAGGCGCCGGTTGTGCGTCGTCGTTGTCGTCGATATCGACGGACGCGGTCGGCTCGCTGATGCCGAGATCGCGAACGGCTGCAGCACCTGCTGGCGTGAAGGCTGAATGGGTGGACTCCGATCCCGCGCCGTGCGCCAGCGACTCGGCGATCGGGCTTTCGGTCGACACGTCGAGCGCAGAAGCTGCCGGGCTGACGACGTCTTCCCACGGCGCGAGGTCGATGGGCGCGTCGATCGACGGCGCGGTGGCCGCTTCGTCGACGTGACGGATCTCGTCGTCGGCACGATGCGAGAACGCGGCATCGTCGATGCCGGGATTCCACCGTGCGTTCGATTCAGCGTCATCGAATGCAGGAGTGGACAAATCGCCGACCGGAGCCTGCGCGATACCGGATTCCGCCGGCATGAAGGCGTCGAGCACGATCGGTGCGCCGTCGTCGTATGCGGGTGAGGTAGCGGATTCGGCCGGAACTTGGGCGTCCTGGGCTGCGACGCCGTGCGCCGCGGAGACGAACGCGTTCGACGCGGCTGCCGATGCCGATGCCGCGACGCTGCCCGCTGCCGCGGTTACGCCGGCCACGGCAGCGGCTGGGGCCGCCGCGTGCGTCGCATCGCCCGACTGCGCGCCGCCCAGCGTCGCCCATTGCGCGGTGCTGGCCTCGATCGAGCGCAGCGTGTCGTGAACGCTCGGCGCCGGCGTAATCGGCGCGGCCGGCTTCTCGTTCCACGCATAGAGCGGCGCGCGCGCCGGCGCGGGGGGCGCCGGGCGGCGTCGGGCCGCGTCCGGCGACAGGCCGGCTGCCGTCGTGCCCGCGACCGGGCGCACCGGCGGACGCTGCGTTTGCGGCTGCGTACCGGCCGGTCGTGGCGTGACCGTGGCGCGCGGCGCCGTCTGCGTCAGCGCGGCGGCGGCCGGTCGCGCGGCGGTCGGACGCGGCCGGACGGGTTCGAATCCGGCCGGCAGCGGCGCCGGCGCGGGGCGCGGCATTTGCGCGTTCGCCGCGGCGCGCGCGAGGCTGGCGGTGCTGCCGGTGGTCGGCGGCGGCATCGCGCTGGCCGGGATCGGCGCGGCCGGCGCAGGCGTGCGCTGCGGCGCGGTCGGCTTCAGCCAGCCCGACGGCGCGACGGGCTCCGCAAGCGGACGCGGTGGCGTCTTGCTGCGCGGCTTCGGTCGCGCCTGCGGGTCGGGTTTCCACACCGTCGGGCGCGAATACCGGCCGTTCTGGCGCGGCGCCATCGAGTTGACGGTGTGGGCGGTGGTCGGCTGTACGACGTCGTCGTCGCGATGCAGCGCGCTGCGCGGCAGGTCGGCGATCCCGCGCGCGTCGTCGTCGCCGCCGTCGCGCGACAGCTTGACGCCGAACGACGTGTCGACCCACGCGGCGAACTGCCGCCAGCCGATGCCGGTCAGCCAGGGCAAGCCGGCGAAGAACAGCACGACCATCGCGACCGGCGTGCCGATCGGGCCGAGCACGTGGGCGAAGCCGGCCGAGCACGCATGGCCGAGCGCGTTCGTGTCGGGGCCCGACAGCGGGCTCGTCAGCGTGACGCTTGAGACGAATACCGCGGCGAAGCCGAGCCACAGGCGGATCGAGCCGCGGCCGGCGAGCCCGGCGCCGCCGGGCAGCATCGCCTGCACGAGACGCCAGAAGAGAAGGAGGAACCAGACGGCGGAGATGCCGAACCAGCCGAAGACAACCGTGTGCATGCTTTGAAACAGGAGTGGGGAGGGGCGCGCGGGGCGCGACCCGCCGAGTTTAACCGGCCGGCGAACAAGACTCTAACGCGGCGTGATTCCGATTCACGCCGCGCGACGCACGTGGATCGCACATGCGCGTCGCGCGCCACGCGAAGGCGGTCGGTCGGCCTTCGCGCGCGCCGTGCATCAGGGGCTCCGGTGCGTGAACGTCAGTGTTGCGCCGGCCTGCGTCACGATCTGCAATTGCTGGGGCGCGCGCATCTGTACGCCGGTCTTCTCGATGTGGGCGAGCGCGTCGAGGTACGCGGATTCGAGCTGGCCGCCGAGCGTGTTCGGGCAGGCCATCCGCGTGCCGGCGAGCGGGCCGAAGCTCAGCAGGCCGTTCTTGATCGCGTAGGTGCCCATGTAGCGGTTGCAGCCAGAGAACCCGCTCGCGCGCCGGATGCCCGAGTCGGTCGACAGCGCGAGCCTGATCGGCTCGCCGTTGTCGCCGTGCGGGATCGCGCGTGGCGTGCCGTCGGCGTTCACCCAGCTGGTGAGTTCCCAGCTCGTGTCGTCGAGCAGCTGGACGGCGGCCGGGTTGTACGGGTCGGGCGCGGGGGCGGCGGAATCGGGATGGGTCGGCATCGCGCAGGCGGCGAGAAGCGTGGCAAGCGTCAACGCGCAGAGCGGCGCGCGCAACGGGCGAAGCAGGCCGGTGCGTGCGCGTGCGGCGGCAGACAGGTGGGACATGAGCCTCGTTCCTCTTCGGATTCTGATCAAGGCGTAAGAGTAACGCACCCGCCCCGCGGCAGGCGAGCCGACACTTCGCGTGCGAAAACGTTCGCGGGGCGCCCACGGGCCTCGCGCGATCGCGCGCGGGTGCGGCCCAACCGCCCAAACCGGCTCCGATGCCCGTGTTAACATCGAAGCCGTTTTCGTCCTCCAACAGAACCAGCGGGAAATCACATGCAGATCGGTCAGCGGCTCGGTACGCCGCTTTCACCCTCGGCCACGCGCGTCATGCTGCTCGGCGCGGGCGAGCTCGGCAAGGAAGTCATCATCGCGTTGCAGCGTCTCGGCGTCGAAGTCATCGCGGTCGATCGCTATCCGGACGCACCGGGCCACCAGGTCGCGCATCGCGCGCACGTGATCGACATGACGGACCCGGCCGCGCTGCGGGCCATCGTCGAAGCCGAGCGCCCGCACCTGATCGTCCCCGAAATCGAGGCGATCGCCACCGACGCGCTCGCGGCGATCGAGGCGTCCGGTCTCGCCGAGGTGATCCCGACCGCGCGCGCGACGCAGCTCACGATGAATCGCGAAGGGATCCGCCGGCTCGCGGCCGAGGAACTCGGCCTGCCGACTTCCCCGTATGCGTTCGCGGATTCGTTCGAGGCCTTCAGCGGGGCCGTCGCGAAGATCGGCATGCCGTGCGTCGTGAAGCCCGTGATGTCGTCGTCGGGCAAGGGGCAGTCGGTCGTGAAGACCGCCGCCGACGTGCAAGCCGCGTGGGACTACGCGATGGCGGGCGGGCGCGTGAACCACGGCCGCGTGATCGTCGAGGGCTTCGTCGATTTCGACTACGAGATCACGCAACTGACCGTGCGCGCGATCGACCCGGCGACGCTCGACACGCGCACCTACTTCTGCGAGCCGGTCGGCCACGTGCAAGTGGCGGGCGACTACGTCGAATCGTGGCAGCCGCAGCCGATGAGCGCGGCGGCGCTCGAGAAGTCGCGCGAGATCGCGCACAAGGTGACCGAGGCGCTCGGCGGGCGCGGGTTGTTCGGCGTCGAGCTGTTCGTGCGCGGCGATGACGTCTGGTTCTCCGAGGTGAGCCCGCGGCCGCACGATACGGGCCTCGTCACGCTCGCGTCGCAGCGCCAGTCGGAATTCGAGCTGCATGCGCGGGCGATTCTCGGGCTGCCGGTCGATCCGGCGCTCGGCACGCCGGCCGCGTCGGCGGTGATCTACGGCGGGCTCGACGAGCGCGGGATCGCGTTCGAAGGCGTGCGCGACGCGCTCGCGGTGCCGGGCGCGGACCTGCGCCTGTTCGGCAAGCCGGAGAGTTTTGCGAAGCGGCGCATGGGCGTCGCGCTGGCGACCGGCGCGACCGTCGACGAAGCCCGCGAACGCGCGAAGCGCGCGGCCGCGGCCGTGCGGCCCGTGTCGGCGCGTTGACGGAACGAGGAGACGACGATGGCGTCGAGGTGGTTGCGTATTGGAAAGCTGGGCGCCGCGCTGGCGCTCATCGCGAGTCTCGCGGGCTGCGGCCTCGCGGCCGCGCCGTGCCGGGTGGCGTCGGCCGGGCTCAAGATCGTGCCGCTCGTCGGCCATGTCGCCGCGGCGCCGACCGATGCGTGCGCGGACGTGATCGATCCGTGATTCCGGCGGCCGACGCGATTTCCCGCAGCCTGATAAACAATAACCGCGCGCCCGCCGATGGCGCGCTTCCACCCGTCTCGTGAGAGGACCTGCATGATTCGCCCAACCCTCGCCGCGCTTGCGCTCGCCGGCAGTGCCGTTTCCGTCGCGCATGCCGCGCAACTGACCGTCGAAGAGATCGACGCAGACGCGCGCCAGCCTACCGTCTACCAGTGCGCGAACCACAAGGCGCCGGTGCGTGTGTCGTACTGGCTCGCGGGCAACGGCCAGAGCTTCGCGCTCGTGCCGGTCGACGGCAAGCAGATGCTGTTCGTCGACACGGTGTCGGGGTCGGGCGCGCGCTACCAGGCCGGCCGCTATACGTGGTGGACGAAAGGCAAAGAAGCGACGCTGCGCGACGAGATCGCCGACCCGAAGTCGCCGCCGCTGCTGGGCGATTGCGTGCAGGTCGATAAGAAAAAGAAGAAGGGCTGAGCAGCGGGCGCGGAGCCTGTTCGCCCTGACCGGTTGCGCCGGGCTGAAGGCCCGTACGCGCGGCCGACGGCGGGCATCCCGATGCGAGATTGCGCGATCGAACCCCTGATATTTTTCATCCGCCGATACGGCTACGCCGATCGGCCAGCCGCTCGCCTCCGCAGGCCGGGGCAGGCCCGCCGCGCGAACCGCCGTCGCGACCGTTCGCGGCGTTGTCACGGACAGATGCCCGCACGGTGCTACAATACGGCCCTTTCCGCCGGCATTCGCGCCGAACGGAGTCCGTACGGCCTGGCGTCCAGCGTTCGCATTGAACCGGTCCCAAGCGCCAGAGCGGCGCCGCGCGGCGCGCCGCGGCTCCGTCTATTTCCGAATTGTGATGAGCGCAGGCCCCGGCCGGCCTGACGCACGATGTCCCCGCCGCGCCTTTTGAGCGAAACGCCACCATGTCCGATTCTGTCGCCAAGCCCGTCGACGCAACCTTCGATCAATTCGGCCTTGCCCCCGATATCCTGAAAGCCATTGTCGAGCAGGGCTATACGACGCCGACGCCGATCCAGGCGCAGGCCATTCCGGTCGTGCTCGCCGGCCGCGACGTCATGGGCGCCGCGCAAACGGGCACCGGCAAGACCGCGAGCTTCTCGCTGCCGATCATCCAGCGCCTGCTGCCGCAAGCGAACACGAGCGCGTCCCCGGCGCGCCACCCGGTGCGGGCGCTGATCCTCACGCCGACCCGCGAACTCGCCGACCAGGTCGCCGCGAACGTGCACGCGTATGCGAAGCACACGCCGCTGCGCAGCGCGGTGGTGTTCGGCGGCGTCGACATGAACCCGCAATCGGCCGAACTGCGCCGCGGCGTCGAGATCCTGATCGCGACGCCGGGCCGCCTGCTCGACCACGTGCAGCAGAAGACGGCGAACCTCGGCCAGGTGCAGATCCTCGTGCTCGACGAAGCCGACCGGATGCTCGACATGGGCTTCCTGCCCGATCTGCAGCGCATCCTGAATCTGCTGCCGAAGGAGCGCCAGACGCTGCTGTTCTCGGCCACGTTCTCGGGCGAAATCAAGAAGCTCGCATCGACCTACCTGCGTAACCCGCAGACGATCGAGGTCGCGCGCAGCAACTCGACGAACGCGAACGTCACGCAGATCGTCTACGACGTCGCGGAGGGCGACAAGCAGGCGGCCGTCGTGCAGTTGCTGCGCGATCGCGGCCTCAAGCAGGTGATCGTGTTCTGCAACAGCAAGATCGGCGCGAGCCGGCTCGCGCGCAATCTCGAGCGCGACGGCGTGGTCGCGTCGGCGATTCACGGCGACAAGACGCAGATCGAGCGGATGCAGGCGCTCGACGCGTTCAAGCGCGGCGAGATCGAAGCGCTGGTCGCGACCGACGTGGCCGCGCGCGGCCTCGACATCGCCGAGCTGCCGGCCGTGATCAACTTCGACCTGCCGTTCAGCGCGGAAGACTACGTGCACCGGATCGGCCGTACCGGCCGCGCGGGTGCGACGGGCGACGCGCTGTCGCTGTGCAGCCCGAACGAGCGCAAGCAGCTCGCCGATATCGAGAAGCTGATCAAGCGTCCGCTCGACGTGCAGACGCTCACGCTCGACAAGCCGGCGCGCCAGCGTCACGATGAACGTGGCGGCGAGCGCAATAGCGAGCGCGGTGGCGAACGAGGTGGCGAGCGCGGCGGTCGGCGCGATCGCGACGAGCATCGCGGTGCATCGGGTCGCCGGTCGGGCAGCACCGAGCGCGGCGGCCATCATCGCCGCCACGAAGCGCCGGTCGATGATTTCTTCCTGAAGCCGTACGAGCCGTCGGCGTCCGCGAAGCAGCCGGACGACGCGCAGCCCGCGCAGCAGCCGGAAAAGAAAGGGCCGAAGCGCCAGGTCGCCGCGCTGCTCGGCGGCTTCGGGATGCCGCGCAAGCCGTCGGCGTAAGCCGGGCGGAGCGCAGCGGCGGCGCGTCGGCGCTGCCGGACAAGCGGGTGCATGCGACGAGCATGTGCCCGTTTTTCATTGGGCGACGCGATCGGGGCGGGGCGTGCGCGCGGCCGCGAAAGCTTGCCGCGTGCGGGATTGGATATTTTGATGCGGTGTCGCAGCGGACGAGGTGCTCCGGCTTCCGTCACGCTTTCATGCGGTCGGATGCGCCGCTGACGGATGCCGGAACGCAGTCGCTACGGGCCGGTGTCGCGCAGGCGGTTCAACCGGCGCGCGGCCCGAAGCGACGTGCCCACGCGTCGGTCGCGGCCGCGTAGAACGCGTCGATCGTATGGCCCGGTAGATCGCCGCCTTCCGCCAGACCGAGATGCGCTGCCGCCGCCCGCAGCGCCGGCAGCGGATCGTGGCGCTCGAGCGCCGTCGCGCCCGTCTGCTTGCTGAGCTTTTCGCCGTTCGCATCGACGACGACCGGCACGTGCAGGTATGCGGGCGTCGGCACGCCGACGCAGCGCTGCAGATAGATCTGGCGCGCGGTCGAATCGAGCAGATCGGCGCCGCGCACGACGTGCGTGATACCGGCGTCGGCATCGTCGACGACGACCGCGAGCTGATACGCCCATTGGCCGTCCGCGCGTTTCAGCACGAAATCGCCGACTTCGGTCGCGAGGTTCTGCGATTGCGTGTGCTGCCAGCGGTCGTCGAACGTGACGACCGCGTCGCTGCCGTCCGGCACGCGCAGCCGCCATGCGCGTGCAGGCTTGCCGTGCAGGCCGGTGCGGCAGGTGCCCGGATACGCGAGCGTCGTGTGGCGTTCATGCGCGGCGCGCAGCGAATCGGCGATTTCCTTGCGCGTGCAGCCGCACGGATACACGCGCCCCGCCGCGACGAGCCGCTCGAGCGCGGTCGCGTAGGCCGCGTCGCGCGTACTCTGCCAGACGGGCGGTTCGTCGGGCGTCATCCCGAAATGCGCGAGCGTTGCGAGGATGTCGTCGGCTGCGCCGGGCACCGTGCGCGGGCCGTCGAGATCCTCGATGCGCACGAGCCAGATGCCGTCGTGCGCGCGTGCGTCGAGCCAGCTCGCGAGCGCGCCGACCAGTGAGCCGAAGTGCAGCGGCCCGGTGGGCGAGGGCGCGAAGCGGCCGCGATAGCCGGGGTTCATCGGCGGGGCGCGGTGAGACGGGGGGAGGCGCGCCGTTACGCGGCGCTGGCTGCCTGCGCGCAGGCCGGGCACGACTGGCCGGGCACGTAGCTCGGCGATCGTTGCGCTTCCGGCGTGACGACCGCGCGGCACGCGAAGCACGTGACGTTCTCGGTGGGCTGGAGTTGCGGATTCAGCGCGGTGCGGTAATCGAACACGAAGCAGTCGCCGTGATAGTGGGCGCCGCCGACTTCCTCGAAGTACTTCAGGATCCCGCCTTCGAGCTGGTACACGTTGTCGATGCCGATTTCCTTCATGTGGATCGCGGCTTTCTCGCAGCGGATGCCGCCGGTGCAGAACGACACGACCGTCTTGCCTTCGAGATCGGCGCGGTTCGCGTCGATCACTTCCGGGAATTCGCTGAACTTGTCGATCCGGTAGTCGAGCGCGTTGTCGAACGTGCCGACGTCGACTTCGAACGCGTTGCGCGTGTCGAGCATCACGACCGGGCGGCCCGTGTCGTCGTGGCCGCGGTCGAGCCACGTCTTCAGCGTGCGCGCATCGACGAACGGCGCGCGGCCGAGTTCCGGCTTGATCGCGGGCTTCTTCATCGTGATGATCTCGCGCTTCAGGCGCACGAGCATGCGGCGGAACGGCTGCGAGTCGGACAGGCTTTCCTTGAACTGCAGCGTCGCGAACTTGCCTTCGAACAGCGGATCGTGGCGGATGTACGCGATGAACGCGTTGGTGGCTTCGCGCGTGCCGGCGATGAACAGGTTGATGCCTTCCGGCGCGAGCAGGATCGTGCCGCGCAGGCCGAGTTCGTTGCAGCGGGCGGTGACGAGCGGACGCCATTGCTCGTTCGCGTCGAGCGACACGAAGTGGTAGGCGGCGAGGTTGACGATGGTCATGATGGTCCGACGGGAAAACGGCCGCACGGCGGCCCGCAAAAAAGGGTGCGAAGCCGGGGCGTTGATTCGAAAAACCGTATTATCCCGCAAACGGCGCGGGCATCGGTATCCGGCCGATCGGCCAGCCGCGCGACGCGTCGCCGCGTGCATCGGCCGAACGGCCAAAACGGGCATTTTTTGGGCAGCCTGCGCGGCGAGGCGGCTACAATAGCGCCCATGTCAGATCCTCGCTTCGTCCATCTTCGCGTTCACTCCGAATTCTCGATCGCCGACGGCATCGTGCGCATTGACGACATCGTCAAGGCGGCCGCCGCGGACGGTCAGGGCGCGCTCGCGCTCACCGATCTCGGCAACGCATTCGGTCTCGTCCGTTTCTACCAGGAAGCCCGCGGCAAGGGCATCAAGCCGATCGCCGGCTGCGACGTCTGGATTGCCAATCCGGACGACCGCGACAAGCCGTCGCGGCTGCTGCTGCTGGTCAAGGACAAGGTCGGTTACCTGAATCTCTGCGAGCTGCTGTCGAAGGCGTGGCTCACGAACCAGTACCGCGGCCGCGCGGAACTCGACGCGAGCTGGCTCGACGGCGAGCTCGCGCAGGGGCTGCTCGCGCTGTCGGGCGCGCAGCAGGGCGATATCGGGCTCGCGCTGGCCGCGGGCAACGAAGAAGCCGCGCGCCGTCACGCCGAGCGCTGGGCGCGGGTGTTTCCGGGCGGCTTCTACATCGAGCTGCAGCGTTACGGCCAGCCGGGCGCCGAGGCATACATCCAGCAGGCCGCGACGCTCGCCGCGTCGCTGAAGCTGCCGGTCGTCGCGACGCACCCGACGCAGTTCATGACCGACGACGATTTCACCGCGCACGAGGCGCGCGTGTGCATCTCGGAAGGCGACATCCTCGCGAACCCGCGGCGCCAGAAGCGTTTCACGACCGACCAGTATTTCCGCACGCAGGACGACATGGCCGCGCTGTTCGCCGACCTGCCGTCGGCGATCGCGAACACGGTCGAGATCGCGAAGCGCTGCAACCTGAAGCTCGAGCTCGGCAAGCCGAAACTGCCGCTGTTCCCGACGCCGGACGGCATGTCGCTCGACGACTACCTGGTCCAGCTGTCGAAGGAAGGGCTCGAGACCCGCCTCGCGCAGTTGTATCCGGTCGAAGCCGAGCGCGACGCGCAGCGCGACACGTACTACAAGCGCCTCGAATTCGAGTGCGGGACCATCACGAAGATGGGCTTTCCCGGCTACTTCCTGATCGTCGCGGACTTCATCAACTGGGCGAAGAACAACGGCGTGCCGGTCGGCCCGGGCCGCGGCTCGGGCGCCGGCTCGCTGGTCGCGTACGCGCTCGGCATCACCGATCTCGATCCGCTGCGCTACAACCTGCTGTTCGAGCGCTTCCTGAACCCGGAACGCGTGTCGATGCCCGACTTCGACATCGACTTCTGCCAGCACGGCCGCGATCGCGTGATCCAGTACGTGAAGGAGAAATACGGCGCGGACGCCGTGTCGCAGATCGCCACGTTCGGCACGATGGCCGCGAAGGCGGCCGTGCGCGACATCGGCCGCGTGCTCGACCTCGGCTACATGTTCACCGACGGCGTCGCGAAGCTGATTCCGTTCAAGCCCGGCAAGCACGTGACGATTGCCGACGCGATGAAGGAAGAGCCGCAGCTGCAGGAGCGCTACGACCACGAGGACGAAGTCCACCAGCTGCTCGATCTCGCGCAGCGCGTCGAGGGCTTGACGCGTAACGTCGGGATGCACGCGGGCGGCGTGCTGATCGCGCCCGGCAAGCTGACCGATTTCTGCCCGCTGTACACGCAGGGCGACGACGGCGGCGTGGTCAGCCAGTACGACAAGGACGACGTCGAAGCCGTCGGCCTCGTGAAGTTCGACTTTCTGGGTCTCACGACGCTGACGATCCTCGACTGGGCCGAGCGCTACATCCGCCGCCTCGATCCGTCGAAGGCCGACTGGTCGCTCGCGCAGGTGCCGCTCGACGATCCGGCGTCGTTCCAGATCCTGAAGAAGGCCAACACGGTCGCGGTGTTCCAGCTGGAAAGCCGCGGGATGCAGGGCATGCTGAAGGATGCGCAGCCCGACCGCTTCGAGGACATCATCGCGCTCGTGTCGTTGTACCGTCCGGGCCCGATGGACCTGATCCCGAGCTTCTGCGCACGCAAGCACGGGCGCGAGAAGGTCGACTATCCGGATCCGCGCGTCGAACCCGTCCTGAAAGAGACCTACGGCATCATGGTCTATCAGGAGCAGGTGATGCAGATGGCGCAGATCATCGGCGGCTATTCGCTCGGCGGCGCGGACTTGCTGCGTCGCGCGATGGGCAAGAAGAAGCCCGAGGAGATGGCCAAGCATCGCGAGATCTTCGCCGAGGGTGCGGCGAAGAACGGCCTCACGCGCGAGAAATCCGACGAGATCTTCGACTTGATGGAGAAGTTCGCGGGCTACGGCTTCAACAAGTCGCACGCGGCCGCGTATGCGCTGCTCGCGTATTACACCGCGTGGCTGAAGGCGCACCATCCGGCCGAATTCATGGCGGCCAACATGACGCTCGCGATGGACGACACCGACAAGGTGAAGATCCTGTTCGACGACTGCGTCGTGAACAACCTCGCCGTGCTGCCGCCGGACATCAACCAGTCGCATTACCGGTTCGAGCCGGTCGCGGAAACCGACGGCAAGCGCTCGCGCACGATCCGCTACGGACTCGGCGCGGTGAAGGGCAGCGGCCAGAACGCGATCGAGGAAATCCTGCGTGCGCGCGAGGAAAAGGCGTTCACCGACCTGTTCGACTTCTGCGAACGGATCGACCGGCGCGTCGTCAACCGCCGCACGGTCGAGGCGCTGATCCGCGCCGGCGCGTTCGACTCGCTGAACCCGAACCGTGCGCAGTTGATCGCGTCGGTGCCGCTCGCGATGGAAGCGGCCGATCAGGCCGAAGCGAACGCGATGCAGGCCGGGCTGTTCGACATGGGTGCCGAGTCGCCGCATGCGCACGCGCTCGTCGACGAACCCGCGTGGGACGACAAGCGCCGCCTGCAGGAAGAAAAGGCCGCGCTCGGCTTCTACCTGTCCGGTCATCTGTTCGACGCGTATCGCGAAGAAGTGCGCCGCTTCGTGCGACAGAAGGTCGGCGACCTGAAGGAAGGGCGCGACAAGCTCGTCGCCGGCATCATCGCGTCGCTGCGCACGCAGATGACCCAGCGCGGCAAGATGCTGATCGCGCTGCTCGACGACGGCTCCGGCCAGTGCGAGATCACGATCTTCAACGAACAGTTCGAGGCGAACAAGGCGCTGTTCAAGGAAGACGAGCTGCTGATCGTGCAGGGGCAGGCGCGCAACGACGCGTTTACCGGCGGCATTCGCTTCACCGCCGATACCGTGATGGATCTCGAACGCGCCCGTAGCCGCTATGCGCAGGCCGTGCGGCTGACGATGAACGGCAACGCCGACGCGCTCGCGCTGCGCCGCGTGCTCGAGCCGCACGTGTCGAACGACGATCCGGCCGCGGCGAACGTGGTCGAAGCGCCCGCGCCGCGCGGCGGGGGGCGCGATGGCGGTCGGCGCCCGCCGGCGCCGCTGCCGAACGGGCTTGCCGTCCAGATCCACTACAGCAACGCGCGCGCGCAAGGCGAAATGCGCCTGGGCGACGCGTGGCGCGTGAAGCCGAGCGACGTGCTGCTGGCGGATCTGCGCGCGGCGTTCGACGGCAGCGTCGTCGAAATCACGTACTGACCGCGCCCCGCTTCGGCGGCGGTCGCGCAGAGGCGGCCCGCCGCATCGCCATCGTGCGGTGCGGCGGGCCGTTTTTACGTGTGGCGGCAGCCGGGGTCTTGGGCTGGCCATCCGGACGCTATACAATCCCGCGCTAACCGTCCGAACGCGACGCGTGCCGCGGGTTCGCATGGCGAGCATCGCCGATAGCGCGCGTAAACAGGGGCGGGATCCGTGCGGCGTGCGGCAGCGCGCGGCACGGTAAGCCCTCGGACCAGGATGCCGTGGAACGGCCCGTCGCGACGATAAAAACTGATTGTCCCCACATGACCATGGCCAATGGAAACCCGCCGCAGCGGATCCTCGTGATCCGGATTGATTTTCTGGGCGACATGCTGTGCACGACGGCGTTTCTCGGCGCGCTGAAGGCGCGTTGGACGGGCGCGGAGCTGCATGTGGTCGCGAACCGCTACAACGCGGCCGCGCTGGCCGGAAACCCGGACGTGGATACGATCCACACCTACGTGTACAGCCGCCAGTGCGAGCGCAACGATCGTCCCGGCCGGATGCGCGCATTCCTCGACCGGCTGCGCCTCGTGCGCCGTCTGCGCCGCTTGCGGTTCGACCTCGTGATCGTGCCGAACGGCGGCATGCATCGCAGCAGCATGCAGTTCGCGCGCCAGCTTCGCGCGAAGGATTGCCGCTGGCACGATGCCGAGACCGAATTCGACGATCGCAAGCCCGAGCATGTCGCGCGGCGGCCGATGTGCCACGAAGCGTTGTCGGGCTTCCGGCTCGTGCCCGAACTCGGTTGCGCCGATCTCGATCGCCTCGCGCTGTCGGTGCATCCCGATCGCACGCTGCAGGAAACGTGGCATCGGCTGCTCGGCGCGCGCATGAAGCCGCGCGTCGGGCTGTTCGTGTCGAACAAGGCGGTCGAGCGCCGCTGGCCCGCCGACCGCTGGCGCGACCTCGGCGAGCGCCTCGCACCGGTCGCCGACGTGATCGTGTTTCGCGATCCGGCCATCGGCCACGCTGCCGAAGGCGAGTTGTGGCGCGACGTGAATGCACAGCATGTCGCACCTTCGTCGGTCGCCGAGCTGGTGGCGGCCGCGAGCCTGCTCGATGCGATCGTCTCGGCCGACAGCGCGCCCGTGCATCTTGCGTCGGCGCTCGGCGTACCGGTGGCCGCCCTGTTCGAGGATCGTCCCGAGAAATACCTGCGCTGGCATCCGCTCGGCGTGCCGCACGTGATCCTGCGCGCGGGCCCGACCGTCGACGCGATCGGTATCGATGCGGTCGAGCGCGCGGTGCGCCACCTGCTGCCGCAGGCCGGCCATCGCGACGAAGCCGCGGCCGGTACGGCGCTCGCGCAACCGGCCGCCGCCACGTCACCTGCGATCGCGCCGATCGCATCGTAGCGCCGGGCGCGTCGTGCGGCCGCGTCCCGCACGACGCTGCGCCGGCGGGGCCGCATCGCGGCAGCCTGCGCGGCCGGTGCGCGATGCCGCGCCGGCTGCTGCAAAATCCTGTACATTGCCAGCCTTGTTCAGCCAGCCAGACGATCACCGTGGCCCTGTTTTCCTCCGCCCGTCCGCCCAGAACCATCCTCGTTGCCGCGCCGCGCCGTATCGGCGACGTGCTGCTGACGACACCGCTCGTCCGGTCGCTGAAGGCCCGCTGGCCGGACGCGCAGATCGACATGCTGGTGTTTCGCGGCACCGAGGGCGTGCTCGAGCACAATCCGGACGTGCGGCGCGTGATCGTGGTCGCGCAGCGCGCGGGGTTCGGCGAGCGGCTGCGCGACGCGCTGTCGATGTGGCGCCGCTACGATCTCGCGTGCGCGGCGCTGAGTTCCGACCGGCCGCGTTTCTACAGCTGGTTCGCCGGCCGCAAGCGGGTCGGCCTCGTCGACCCGAACCGCGTCACGTGGCTCACGCGGATGATGCTGAACGGGATCGCGATCAATCACCATGAATCCGCACATACGGTCGTCAGTACGCTCGCGCTTGCGCCGGTGATCGGCATCGAGCCGGTGTCCGAGGTCGTCGCACCCGGCATCGGCGACGATCCCGCGCGGCGCGCACGTTTCGACGCGTGGCTCGCCGAGTCGCCCGCGATCCGCGCCGGCAAGCCGCTGGTCGTGCTGCATCCGTATCCGATGTTCCGCTACAAGCAATGGCGGCTCGACGGCTGGGTCGAGATGATCGGCTGGTTGCGCGAGCAGGGCTTCGCGGTCGCGCTGTCGGGCGGCCCGGCCGATCGCGAGCGCGAGTATGCGGAGCAGATCGCGAGCGAGGCGGGTGGCGACGTGCTGAACCTGGTCGGTCGCCTGACGTTCGGCGAGAGCGCGGAGCTCGTGCGGCGCGCGCGGCTCTTCATCGGGCCCGACACCGGCGCGACGCACGTCGCGGCCGCGACCGGCACCGACACGATCGCGCTGTTCGGGCCGTCCGACCCCGTGCGCTGGGGGCCGTGGCCGCAGCACTGGCCCGCGACCGAGAATCCGTGGTCGCTGCGCGGCTCGGGCCGGCACGGGAACGTGTGGCTGCTGCAAGGGGAAGGCGACTGCGTGCCGTGCCGGCACGAAGGCTGCGAGCGTCATGTCGACAGCCGCAGCGACTGCCTCGTTCATCTCAGTGCGCAGCGCGTGAAGGCCGCGGCAGCCGAGATGCTCGGGCTGAATCCGCCGGGCCCGGCCGACATCGTCGTCGACACGTCGCGGCTGCACCGCACCGGATCCGACTGACGCGCGGCAAGCGCGCGTTTTTCTTCGTTCGCAGGGGGCGTGTTTCGCGGAGAGCCGCGCGGCTCGCCCGCATCGGCGGTGGATGTCCGCTGCCCCGAACCCGGCCGGGCAGGGCAGCGGAACGTATGCCGGCGTGCGTTACACGCTGCGCCGGATCGCCGACGTTTCGCGCGGCAGCGCTTCGCCGCGTTCGCCGCAACCGAGCAGGATGCCGGCCAGCAGCACGATCAGGTGCCCTTCGGCGAAATCCAGCAGCAGCGAATTCGCGAGGCTGCCGATCGCGAAGATCGCGAGCCACCCGAGCAGCAAGTGCTGCGAGCGCGGATCGAGCGTACGGCTGCCGCGCGCGATCTGCACGATCAGGTTGACGAACAGCAGCAGGCCGATCGTACCGAGCTGCACGGCCATCAGCAGGTATTCGTTGTGCGGGTTCGACGTGAGCTGCCCTTCGGCGGCCGTCTTGCCGGCCGTGAGCTTCTCGAATTCGGATTCGAGGCCGCCCGCACCGTAGCCGATCACCGGGCGCTGCCGATACAGCTCCAGCCCCTTCTTGTACCACTCGAGGCGCAGCCCGGTCGACGTGGCCGCATCGCTCTGCCGGTATTGCTGCACTTCCGTCACGACCTTCGTCAGCCGGCCGTTGTGGACCGTGCATGCAGCAACCACGAGCGCGACGCCCGCCAGGACGAGCACGCCGGCGGCAAGCCCCGCGCGCAGCGCGGACTGCCGGCGCAGCAACAGCACGAAACGCACCGCGACGACGAGGATCAGCAGCAGCGCGATGACCTGTCCCGTGCGTCCCTGCAGCATCACGAACACGTTGACGAGCGACCACGCGGCGACGCCCGCACAGGCGGCGCGCGACAGCGCCGTGCGGGCCGCGAGCGCGAGATCGGCCGCCTGGTAGAACAGCAGCGCGCCGAACATGCCGGCCGCGATGTGGTTCTTGAACACCCACGCGCGCGACAGCGGCAGTTGGGTCGCATACGCCGGCCCGATCGCGGTGAGCCCGAGATAGTTGGTCGTCGACAGCAGCAGGATCACGCACAGCGTGCCGAACCAGCAGCGCCGCACGATCGGCGCCCAGTTCGAATGACGGAACGCGAGCACGGCGAATGGCAGCAGCAGCAGCTTGTCGTACTTCGCGACCCAGTTCCACGCCTTGTTGTGCGGCGCGACCGTATAGGTGACGCTCGCGGCCAGCGCGGCCAGGATCAGCAGCGCCGCGAGCGAAGCCGGGTCGGTGACGAACGAGCGCAGGTCGCGCCAGAACTCGGGGGAGATCACGAGCGCGGCGGCGAACAGCCCGCAGAACACGTTGGTCAGCGCGGTCGAAACGGGCACCATGCAGAGCGCGGCGACGGCGAATGCGCGGGCGGCGGTCAGGCGCCGCGTGGCGGGAGCGGAAAACGAAAGCATCGGAACCTGTCGTATGGACGAATGCGGCTTGCGGGCATCTGCGCCGCGTCGCTTATCCCGGCGAGAGACCCGGGACGAACGGCGCAGTATACGCGAAGCAGGGCAGGTTTCCGTGCGGTTTTCGGGGCGGGATCAGATGAACGCGCGCTTGATCCGCGAGCGCAGCAGCGCGCGCTTGAGGCGGCCTTCCACCACCGGTGTATCGAGCGCGATCTGCGTGCCGAGCGGCTCGCCGCGATGCAGGTAGTAGCGGTCGAACGTCGCCTGCGTCATGCCCCATTTGTTCAGGAACTGGCGGCGGCCGTCGTTCTTGACGATCTTGCCGGTGCTCTTCTGCTGGAAGTGGTACACGAGGCTGTCGCCGACGCCGACGAAGATCCGGCAACCGGCGTCCCAGAATTTCATCGAGAAGTCGTTGTCGCTGCTCATGCCCGGCGACAGCTCGCTGCTGTAGCCGCCGATGCGGTTCCACCAGTCGCGGTGCACGAGCGTCGGCGGCCAGGTCGAGCCGAGCCAGTCGGCACGCACCAGCTTCGGAGTCGCGGCGACGAGGCCCGCCGCGTCGAACTGCTCGGCGTCGCGGCCGAAATTGCTGACGACCACGCACGGGTTGCGCGTGTCGACCGGCTCGACCATCGTGCCCGACAGCATGAACAGGTCGGTGGGCATCTGTTCGATGCGGCGCACGAGCGCCGTGTCCCAGCCCGGGCAGCAGAACATGTCGTCGTTCATGTAGACGACGTAGTCGCGCGTGGCGCGCGCGGCGGCCAGGTTGACCGCATGGCAGATGCCGATGTTGGTCGGCGACGCGGTGTGTTCGATCCCTTCGTTGCGCACCCAGTCGAGGGTGCCGTCCGAGCCGTCGTTCACGTGCACGATGATCTGGTGGTCGTACGCGGAATGCCGGCGCAGGCTGTCGACGACGAGCTTGAGGTACGGCAGGTTGTTCCAGGTCGGGATGATGATGGAGAACATGGCGGTCGGATTCGGTGGTCGTCGTGACGGGCGGCGCGCAGCGCGGCCGCTCGGGCGGGCACGCACGGTGCGCGCAACCCGGCATTGTAACGCCGTGCCGATCGCGCACCGGGCGGGTGCCTAGCGGGTCGGCTCGTGACCGAGCTTCAGGAAGCGGTAGTACACGGTTTCCGCGTTGAACACCGCGATCATGAAGCCCGCGCGGCCGTCGAGGAACCCGCGCCGCAGCACGTAGGTGCGCACGAACGCCCACGCGCCGCGGCCGAGCGCCTTGCCGAAGCCGCCGCGCTGGCCGGCCGCGCGGCGCTGGCGCGCGCCGGCCGTCGAATACGCGTCGAGCTTGCGCACGACCGTTTCGAAATCCTCGTACGAGTAGTGCATCAGCTTGCCGGTCAGGCGCTGCGCGGCGGTATCGAATACGAGGCGCTCGTGCACGAGATCGTCCGAGAACCGTGCGGTGCCGCGCCGGAACAGCCGCGGCACCCAGTCCGGATACCAGCCGCTGTGATGGATCCACTGGCCGCAGAAGCTCGACAGCCGGTCGAGCGCATAGACCTGCGCGGCCGGCGCGCGGATCGCGTCGCGGATCGACCGCGCGAGTTCCGGCGTGACGATTTCGTCGGTATCGAGCGACAGGATCCAGTCGGTGCCGAGCGCGTCGAGCGCGCGGTTCTTCTGCGGGCCGAAGCCCGGCCAGTCGCGCTCGACGATCACGCGCGCGCCGTGCGCCTGCGCGATCGCGACGGTATCGTCGGTGCTGCCGCCGTCGATCACGACGACGTCGTCGGCGAACGACAGCGCATCGAGACACTGCGCGAGCCGCGCGGATGCGTTGAGGGCGATGAGGGCGACGCCGAGGGAGGGTTCAGCCATGAAATCGTCGGAAAGGCGGAGAAAACGGTGAGCGGCAGTATACCTTCGGCCCGGCCGCGGCCCGCATCGGCGACGGGCGTGCCCGCGGGGGCGGTGCAGCTATAATGTTGAGCCCTTTCCGGCACCCGCCCGACGGGGCGCACACCCGGGCGGCCACGCGCCGGGCGCCGCATCGCGGCTCAAGAAGGATTGCCTTGGAAACCCAGAACACTCTTCGCAAACCGATGGACGGCACCGGCACGTCGCCGCTCACGGTCCTCAAGCGCCTGTGGCCGTACATCCGGCCGCTCGTCGGCATCGTGGTGCTCGCCGTGATGACGATGGGCGTCGTCGCGGCCACCGAAGCCGGCATTCCGGCGCTGCTCAAGCCGCTGCTCGACCACGGCTTCGGCTCGCACGGCAGCGACAGCGCGAAATGGTACGTGCCGATCGCGGTGATCGGCCTCGCGCTGGTGCGCGGCGTCTCGCAGTACACGTCGAATTACCTGCTCAACTACGTATCGAACCGCATCCTGCTGCAGTTGCGGCTCGAAATGTTCCAGCGGATGCTCCACACGGGCGCGTCGTTCTTCCAGCGCGAAACCGCGAGCACGGTAATCAACGCGATCGTGTTCGAGGTCAACCAGATCCTGTCGGTGCTGACGGGCGTGATGGTCACGCTCGTGCGCGACTCGCTGACGGTGATCTTTCTGCTCGGCTACCTGTTCTACCTGAACTGGCGGCTCACGCTGATCGTCGCGGTGATCCTGCCGGGCATCGGCTGGCTCGTCAGCAAGATCAACCGCCGGCTGCGCCGCCTGAACCGCGAGCACCAGACGCTGACCAACGAACTGTCGTACATCGTCGAGGAGACGGTCGGCGGCTACAAGGTCGTCAAGGTGCACAACGGCGAAGCGTACGAGATGGACCGCTTCACGACGATGAGCAAGCGCCTGCGCGGCTATGCGATGCGCATGACGATCTCGGGCGGCCTCGCGCAGCCGCTCACGCAGTTCCTCGCGTCGATCGCGCTCGCGGTCGTGATCACGATCGCGGTCGTGCAGTCGTCGAACGACCAGACGACGGTCGGCGGCTTCGTCGCGTTCGTCACGTCGATGCTGCTGGTGATCTCGCCGCTCAAGCACCTGATCGACGTCAACCAGCCGCTGCAGCGCGGGATGACGGCCGCCGAGCTGATCTTCGGGCTGATCGACGAGCCGGCCGAGCCGCAAGGCGGCGGGCGGCCGCTGTCGCACGCGCGTGGCGAGATCGAGTTCCGCTCCGTGTCGTTCGATTACGGCGCGGCCGAGCGGCCGACGCTCGACCGCATCTCGTTCAAGGTCGCGCCGGGCGAAATGATCGCGCTCGCCGGCCCGTCCGGGAGCGGCAAGACGACGCTCGTGAACCTGCTGCCGCGCTTCTTCGACCCGACGGACGGCACGATCCTGGTCGACGGCGTGCCGGTTGCCGACTACGATCTTCACGCGCTGCGCAGCCAGATGGCGATGGTGAGCCAGGACGTCGTGCTGTTCAACGACACGATCGCCGCGAACGTCGCCTACGGGCAGACGCCCGACCGCGCGCGCGTGCAGGCCGCGCTCGAGGCCGCGAACCTCGCCGATGCGGTCGCCGCGATGCCCGACGGGCTCGATACGCTGGTGGGCGGCAACGGGATGCGGTTGTCCGGCGGCCAGCGCCAGCGGCTCGCGATTGCGCGCGCGATCTACAAGGACGCGCCGATCCTGATCCTCGACGAAGCGACGTCGGCGCTCGATTCGGAGTCGGAGCGCCACGTGCAGGCCGCGCTCGAGCGGCTGATGGAAGGCCGGACGACGCTGGTGATCGCGCACCGGCTGTCGACGATCGAGCGCGCGGACCGCATCCTCGTGCTCGAGGCCGGCAAGATCGTCGAGGAGGGCAGCCACGACGAACTGCTGCGCCACGGCGGCCTCTACGCGCACCTGCACCGGATCCAGTACCAGCAGCAGGCGGCGTGACGCGCGGTCATGCGGCCGCGCGACGGCCGCAATACCGTGTGCTAGTCTTCATCGGGCAGTCCCGGTCGTTTCTTGTTCGACGTGACACCACGGAGGGAAGGACAATGAAGAGGATGCACGGCACGATGCTGGCCGCCCTGATCGCGGCCGGCTGCGCCGCCACCACGGCGATGGCGCAGGATCACGGCAACCACGGCAATCGCGATGACCACGGCGGCCCCGGCATGCATCGCGGGCATGGCCCGAAACATGTGCCGCCCGGCCACGCGATGCATCGCGACGACGTGCCGCCGCGCTGGGCCGACGGGCCGCGCCGCGACTGGCACAAGGGCGACCGGCTGCCGGACGAATTCCGCGATCGTCAATACGTGGTCGACGACTGGCGCGGCTATCACCTGAGCGCGCCGCCGCGCGGCTATCACTGGGTCGGCGTCGGCGGCGACTACCTGCTCGTGCAGATCGGCTCGGGCATCGTGCTGCGGGTCGGTCCGTAACCGCCCGGCCTGTCCCCGTCACCGTCACGCAGCGTTCCGATCGTTCATCCGGCTGCCGGGCGCGTTGCCCGGCGCCGCGTTACTTTGCCGCCGCGCGGCGGAACCAGCGCCGCTCGATGCTCGACATCGCCCAGCACACGCCCAGCGCGCACACCGTGCCGAGCGTCACTTCGCCGAACCGGATCAGCGGAACGTCCCACAGCGGGCCGTTGCCGGGGAACAGCAGCACGATCGTCGCGGTCACGCCGCCGAGCCGTGCCGCGCTGCCGATGTTCAGGCACCAGCAGCAGACGATCACGACCGCGACCGTGATCGCATACGCAACGAGGCGATCGCCGCCCAACGCCGCACCGGCGAAGCCCAGGGCGCCGCCGACCATCGCACCGATGAACTGGTCGCGCGACAGCGACATCGTGTCCGAGTAGTTGTGCTGCGTGACGGCGATCGCGGTGATCGCCGCCCACACCGCCTGCTCGCTATGCACCGCGCGGCCGATCGCATACGCGAGGCACGCGCCGCACACGGCCTGCACCGCCATCAGCCCGCCTTGCGCGAGCCGCTCGCTGAATGACAGCCCCTTGAACAGATCGAAGATCGACTGCTGGATCTGCTGGCGGGCTTCGTTGAGTGTCCTGATCGTATCCATCGTGCATCGGCCAAGAAGCGGGTAGCGGCGGCGCGCCGCCGTCAATGCGCCTGTTCGGGCGAGGCGGGCGCCGGTTCGTCGGCTGTCGCGTCGCCGTTGTCGACGCGCGTTTCGGGCATCACGAACCAGACCAGCAGCACCGCGAGCGCGCCTGCCGCGGCGAGCCCGAAGAAACTGACCGCGTTGCCGAAGTGATCGGCGACGTAGCCGGCCACGGCCGTGCTGAGCGTCGCGCCGATCCCGGCCGCGAGCCCGAACAGCCCGATACACAGGTTGTAGCGGCCCTTGCCGCCCGCGACGTCGGCCGCGATCAGCGGCAGCATCACGCCGAACACCGCCGCGCTGATGCCGTCGAGCATCTGCACCGGCACGAGCAGGTACGGGCTGCTGACGCCGGCGAACAGCAACGCGCGCACCGGCAGCGCGGAGAAGCCGAGCAGCAGGATCGGCCGGCGCCCCCAGCGCTGCGCGGAACGGCCGACCCACGGCGACAGCATCGCGACGATCGCCTGCGGCACGATGATGCACGCGGCGATCACGAGCTGCACGTTCTCGCCCATCCCGGCCGTGACTTCGCCGGCCGCGAGGTTCAGCATCGCGGCGTTCGACAGGTGGAACAGCACGACACAGGCCGCGAAGATCAGCATCCGGCGATCGCGCAGCAGTTCGAGCAGCGTTTCGCGCTCGCCGGCTTCGTCGACGTCGTCAGGCTTCGACGACTGCGGAATCACCTGGTGCGTCGGCTGGATCATCGCCAGCGCGAACAGTGCGGGCAGCGCCAGCACGGCGGTCAGCCAGAACACCGCGCGCGCGGAGAAGTATTCGCCGGTGAGCCCCATCAGGCCCGCCGCGACCGCGCTGCCGATCGACGCCCAGCGCGCGTTGCGGCCGAGCCGGTCGCCGAGGTCGGCGCGGCCGACGAGCGAGAACGAGATCGCGGCCATCGCCGGCACCAGCATGCAGCTCGCAAAACCGTGGAACACCTCGGCGGCGATTACCGGCACGATCGTCGGGCTCGACGCGAGCAGCACCGCGGACAGGATGATGGCCGCGATCGCCCACGCGGCCGCGCCCTTCTTGTTTTTCAGCGCATCGACGGCCGCGCCGCCCGGCACCTGGCTGACCATCGCGCTGATCGTGCCGATCGACAGCACCATGCCGATCTCGCCCTGCGTCCACTTGTGCGACGCGAGGTAGGACGCGATGAACGGACCGAACCCGGTTTGAACGTTTGCAACGAAAAAGTTGAGCCAGTCGAGGGCCCGGAGACTGCGAACGCTGACGGAATGCTTGATCGTCATCGGGTGGCACTCGCAGACGAAGCCGGCACCGCTGCCGCCGGGGCAACGGGCGGGAAAACCGCGACGATCGGCTTGTCGGCCGCGTACGGCGGCGCTGCCTTGATCTGCGCGTCGTTCAGGTCGAGCTGCGGGTGCAGCGCCTTGTCGCGCGTGACGAAGCGCAGCGCGCCCCAGCTCGCGGCGATCGAACGGCGGTCGGTATTGACGAGCCCGCCGAGGTCGAGCACGACGGCCTGCGGTTGCGCGCCGCGGTCGATCAGCACGTCGACGATCCGGCCGATCTTCGTGCCGTTCGGGCGTTCGACATCGCTGTCGAGCATCGGCAGCCGCGTCGCCGGCGACGCCGCAGCCGAGCCCGACAGCGGCACGGCCTTCGGCCGCGCGGCCGGCGGCAGGTCGCCCGACGGCACGTCGAGCACGATCGGCTCCTGTTTGCCGCCCGGCGTGAAGCGGAACACGTTCCACGGGAAGATGACCTTGCGGTCGCCGATCCCCATGAAGCCTTGCAGGTTGACGATCATCTCGCGCGGCTTGCCGCCCGCGTCGACCACCATGTCGACCGCGCGGCCGACCACCTTGCCGTTGCGGCGCGCGACTTCGCTGTCGAGCAGCGCATGGATCTGGGTGCGGTCGAGCGCGCGCGTCGCGACGAGCGGCGGGGGCGGAGGCGGCGGCGGGGTCGGCGATTCGGGGCGCTGCACGGGCTTCGGCCGTGCCACTTCGCGGTGCGGCTTCTTCGGCGCTTCCGGTTCCTCCGGTTGCGTCGGCGCGGGCACCGGCGGCATCGTCAGCGGCTCGCCGGCGGTTTCCTCGACAGGCTCGACGAGCGCCTCGCTGATCGGCGCGGGCGGGTTCTGGACCGGCAGCAGCCCGCAGCCGGACAGCAGCGCGGCGGCGGCGACGATCAGGAAGACCGTCGAGGACGGCAACGACTTGCGGGATGCGGGAAACGGGAGTCCGCCGCTCATTGACACTCACTCCATGGGTCGGGGCGGCCCGAGGGCACGCGGCTGGCGATGGATGGCGGGTGCGGGCGGCGCACCACGCGAGGGTGAGAGTTTAACGTGTCTTGCTTTCAGGACCGATTTCGATGGCGGGTTGCAGGCGGACCGTCGGGAAAAGGAAGGGATCGGAGGCCGTCGCGGGCGGCTCCGGCGACTGATCGACGACGATGCGGGCGCCGGCGCTGCTACCGTCGGTGCGTTGGCTCAACGCGCCGAGCTGCCGCACGCGGACAGCAACGAGAGCGCCGCAACGCCAGCGGCCATCATGATCATTCTGCAGAAACGACGTCGACCTGGCCCGCCGTGGTGGCGGGGCGCTGCCTGAAGGCAGCGTCAAACCGGGAGATCAGGCGTCCGGATACCACGCGTCGGCGAATTCGCTGACCTGGACGTCCTTCAGCTCCGGACGCGCGGCCAGCCACCCGCGCACGAGCTCGCGATCGGCGTCGGTCGTCGTGCCGCGCGGCGCGCCGGAGATCACGTACGCGCCGATGCCTTCGTCCGCGGACGCGACGGTCAGCAGCCCGTTCGCTTCGACGAAGTCGATGAACGCATCGATCAACTGGCCGCGCTCGAGGTCGGTCATGTCGTTGCGGTAATGCGCGGTGGCGTTGAACGAGAGTTCCTGGAATTCGCCGATGTGGAGTTTCTTGCGCTGGCGGCGGTTGTGGCGTGTGCTCATGGTGTGTGACGAGTGAACGAGAGGTGGGAAAGGATAGCGCGGCGGATGGCGCGCGCACCCTGTCGACGTGCGGCATGGGCGAGGCTGGAGGCGAAAGAGGGCGTATCGCGGGACCGTTCCCGAAACTGTTCTTAAACAATTGCGCGATGCGCCTTTCGCCGTGCGGCCTGGTCAAGCGGCCTATTACACGCTTGACCGAATGATACAGGGATGGCGAGCGTGTTCGGCTTTGCTAAGGTCTGCGGTCATTCGAACAACCACGAGGGCCGTATGTCGAACAATCGCTATGCGTACGAGGGGCGCGAGGATCTCACGCCGCGAGCAGTCATCATGTTCAGCACGGTGCGCCGGTGTAACGCCGTGGCCAAACCAGAAGCCAGGGTGTTCTGATCGTGCCGACCGATACGTGGGAAAAGCTGGCCTCATTTGCACGCGAAGAGCTTGGTCGACCGCTGTTCGGCGGTCAGTTGAGGATCGAACCATCGTCCCGCCTCGAAGACGATCTGGGCGTGACGGGACTCGACGCAGTCGAGTTCATCGACAAATGGGCAGAAACATTCGGTGTGCAGGCCTCCGAGTTTCCTTACGACCGCTATTTCGGTCCTGAGGGCCAAGACATGGTGACGACGTTTCTCGCGCTGTTTTCGGAGCGTTACCGTAAGCCGCCGCGCGTGCCACTTACACTCGCCATGCTGGAAGAAGCGATGCGTCTCGGCCGATGGGATACCGAAGCGATCGAGCGCTTCGCCCGGGAAGCGCCCGACGACGAATAGCCATTCGACGATACATGCAGGTCGAGGTTGCGCGAAATCCGCGCCGCGCCGGGCACGCTTCGCACAACCTTGCACGAGCCCACCGTTACATCAGCACGATGTCGTACTGCTCCTGGCTCAGATTCGACTCGACCTGCAGCGACACCGGTTTGCCGATGAAGTCGATCAGCATTGCCAGATGCTGCGATTCTTCGTCGAGGAACAGGTCGATCACCTGCTGCGCGGCGATCACGCGGAATTCGCGCGGGTTGAACTGCCGCGACTCGCGCAGAATCTCGCGCAGGATGTCGTAGCACACGGTGCGCGACGTCTTCACCTGGCCCTTGCCCTGGCAGGTCGGACACGGTTCGCACAGCACGTGCGCGAGCGATTCGCGCGTGCGCTTGCGCGTCATCTCGACGAGTCCGAGCTGCGAGAAGCTGTTGACCGTCACGCGCGTGCGGTCGCGCGACAGCGCCTTCTTCAGCTCGGACAGCACCGCGTCGCGATGCTCGGCGTTCTCCATGTCGATGAAGTCGATGATGATGATCCCGCCGAGGTTGCGCAGCCGCAGCTGCCGCGCGATCGTGTGCGCGGCCTCGAGGTTGGTCTTGAAGATCGTGTCGTCGAAGTTGCGCGCGCCGACATAGCCGCCCGTGTTCACGTCGATCGTCGTCATCGCCTCGGTCTGGTCGATCATTAGGTAACCGCCCGACTTCAGGTCGACGCGGCGCGACAGCGCGCGCTGGATCTCCGTCTCGATGTTGTACAGGTCGAACAGCGGCCGCTCGCCCGTGTAGTGATGCAGCTTCGGACTCACGGCCGGCGTGAACTCGCCCGCGAATTCCGACAGGCGCTGGTAGGTCTCGCGCGAATCGACCTGGATGCGCGTCGTGTCGTCGTTCGCGAAATCGCGCAGCACGCGCTGCGCGAGATCGAGATCCTGGTACAGCAGGCTCGTCGCCGGCAGCCGCTGCGCCTGCGCGACGATCGTCGCCCAGGTCTTGCGCAGGTACGCGACGTCGCCGGCCAGTTCGTCGGAGGTCGCATCCTCGGCGATCGTGCGCACGATGTAGCCGCCTTTCTCGTCCGGCGGGATCACGGCGGTCAGGCGCGCGCGCACGGCCTCGCGCTCGGCCTCGCTCTCGATCTTCTGCGAGATGCCGATATGCGGCTCCTGCGGCAGGTAGACGAGCGTGCGGCCCGCGATGCTGACCTGCGTCGACAGCCGCGCGCCTTTCGTGCCGATCGGATCCTTGATCACCTGCACCATCAGCGTCTGGCCTTCGAACACGATCTTCTCGATCGGCTGGTGCGGTGCGCCCGACTGCGGCTCGCCCGCGAGGCGCGGATGCCAGATGTCGGCGACGTGCAGGAACGCCGCGCGCTCGAGGCCGATGTCGATGAACGCCGACTGCATGCCGGGCAGCACGCGCACGACCTTGCCGAGATAGATGTTGCCGACCCGTCCGCGCGACAGCGTCCGCTCGACGTGAAGCTCCTGCACCGCACCTTGCTGGACGAGTGCGACGCGCGTTTCCTGCGGCGTGAGGTTGATCAGGATTTCTTCGTTCATGGTGCGGTTCAGAAGGCGACGCGTGCGGTACGCAGCAGCGCGGCAGTCTCAAAAAGGGGCAGACCCATGATACCTGAATGGGATCCGTCGATTCGCTCGATGAATTCGGCCGCGCGGCCCTGGATCGCGTACGCGCCGGCCTTGCCGAACGGCTCGCCGGTGTCGACGTAGCGCGCGAACGCGTCGCGCGATGCGTTTGAAAAGCGTACCGACGAGCGCGACAGCGCGGGCGGCAGCAGTTCGCCGTCGGCGCCGATCACGGCGACGGCGGTCAGGACTTCGTGTGCGCGGCCCGCGAGGCGGGTGAGCATCGCGAGCGCATCGTCGGCGTCGGCCGGCTTGCCGAGGATCGCGCCATCGATGGTCACCGTGGTGTCCGCAACGAGCACCGGCGCGGGCGGCTTGCCGCTCGCGATGAGGCGCGCACGCGCGGCCTCGGCCTTCGCGACGGTCACGCGCCGCACGTACGCGTCGGCGGCTTCGCCGGGCAGCTCGGCCTCGAGCGCCTCGGCGTCCTCGTCGGGGCGCGGCAGCAGCAGCTCGAAGCGTACGCCGATCTGCAGCAGCAGCTCCTGGCGGCGCGGGCTTTGCGAGGCGAGGTAAAGGATCGGGAAAAGCGCGGGGGACGTGCTGGACGGCATGGTGTCGTTATCTCGTTAGGCGCGCGTGGCGCGCGTCTCGAGGACGACACGTCATGCGCGGTGGTAGGGGTGATTCTGCGTGATGCTCCACGCCCGGTAAAGCTGTTCGGCGAGCAGCACGCGCACCATGCCGTGCGGCAGCGTCATGCTCGAAATGCGCAGCAGCACGTCGGCGCGCGCTTTCAGGTCCGGATCGAGCCCGTCAGCGCCGCCGATCACGAACGCGACGTCGCGGCCGTCCTGCTGCCAGCCGGGCAGCGCCTGCGCGAGCTGCATCGTGGTCCAGTCGCGGCCGCGCTCGTCGAGCGCGACGAGGCGCGCGCCCTTCGGCAGTGCGGCCTCGATCTTCTGCCGCTCGGCGGCCATCACGCTTTCGGCGCTGCGGCCGCCCGAACGCAGTTCAGGCTTGATTTCGCGCAGCTCGATGCGCAGTTCGGGCGGCATCCGCTTCGTGTATTCGTCGAAGCCGGATGCGATCCAGCCCGGCATCTTGTGGCCGACCGCGAGGATGAAAAGCTTCATCGGGACGACTCGCTGCGACTCAGCGGCGGCGGGCCGCCGTCTTGCGCGCCGGGCGTGCGGGCGCGGCTTCTTCCTCGTCGTCGTCTTCGCTGGCCGTCGCGAAGCCGTTGCCCTTGCCGCCGCCGAGCTTCATCCGCACGGGCTTGTCGCCCCAGATTTCCTCGAGGTTGTAGTACTGGCGCAGCGCCGGTTGCAGGATGTGCACGACCGCGTCGCCGCAGTCGACCAGCACCCATTCGCCGGTGTCCTCGCCTTCGGAGCTGACGACGTCGCCGCCGGCTTCCTTGACCTTGTCGCGCACGTTCGACGCGAGCGCCTTGGTCTGTCGGTTGGAGGTGCCCGACGCGACGACGACGCGGTCGAACAGTTCGGTCAGGTGGCTGGTGTTGAACACCTTGATGTCTTGCGCCTTGACGTCTTCGAGGGCGTCGACGATCACGCGCTGCAGTTTGCGAATATCCATGGATTCAGGAATGGTAGAGGCGATGTTGAAGAATATAGGCCCATACGGCGGCCGGCACATGTTCGGCCGACGCGTCGGCCATTTGCGCATGGCGTGCGATGCATGCGCGCAGGTGCGCGCGGATGTCGGTCGCGGCGATGTCGAACGAAAGGGTCGTATCGATCAGCAGGCTGCCTGCCGGCGTGGCCTTGAGCACGTCGGCGCAGGCCTGCCGCGCGGCGATCTCCCGCGCGACGTCCGGCGGCGCCGCGCCGAGTTCGAAGCCCGGGCGCGTCGACACGCCGATGTGCGCGTAGTCGAACAGCGTGCGCCAGTCGCGCCACGTATCGAGGCGCACGAGCTGGTCGGCGCCGATCAGCAGCGACAGCGACGCATCCGGGCCGATCCGCTCGCGCCAGCGCGCGAGCGTCTCGACCGTGTAGGTCGGCCCGGTGTGCTCGATCTCGTCGGTGGCGACGGTCACGGTCACGCCCGGCAGCACGAGCGAATCCGCGGCCGCGCGCGTCATCGCGAGCCGGTGCTCGGCGGCCGACACGTCGCGCTTCTGGTACGGCTGTCCGGCGGGCAGCAGCACGAGTTCGGTCAGGTCGAGCAGCGCGGCGAACCGGCGCGCGAGCGCGAGATGACCGTCGTGGATCGGGTCGAAGGTGCCGCCCAGCAAGCCGATACGACGCGGCAGCGGGGCGGGGCGGGCGGTGGTGTCCAGAAACGCGTCCTTTCGTTGGGGCAGCGGCACGCGCGGGCTCAGACCCAGTCGCGCGGCACGAGGAAGTCGCTGTAAAGGCGCGCTTCCGGCGAACCCGGCTCGGGTTGCCAGTTGTAGCGCCAGTTCGCGACCGGCGGCATCGACATCAGGATCGACTCGGTCCGGCCGCCGCTTTGCAGGCCGAACAGCGTGCCGCGGTCGAACACGAGGTTGAATTCGACGTAGCGGCCGCGGCGGTAGGCCTGGAAGTCGCGTTCGCGCTCGCCGTACGGCAGTTCGGCGCGGCGCTCGACGATCGGCAGGTAAGCGTGCAGGAACGCATCGCCGACGCTTTGCATCATGTCAAACGAGCGTTCGAAACCGGGTTCCGAGAAATCGTCGAAGAAGATCCCGCCGATGCCGCGCGTTTCGTTGCGGTGCTTCAGGAAGAAATATTCGTCGCACCATTGCTTGAAGCGCGGGTAGAGCTCGGCGCCGAACGGGTCGAGCGCATCCTTGCAGGTCTGGTGGAAATGCCGCGCGTCGTCCTCGAAGCCGTAAACCGGTGTCAGATCCATGCCGCCGCCGAACCAGAACACGGGGTCTTCGCCCGGTTTCGTCGCGATCAGCATCCGCACGTTCATGTGCACGGTCGGGCAGTACGGATTGCGCGGGTGCAGCACGAGCGACACGCCGAGCGCCTCGAAGCCGCGGCCCGCGAGCTGCGGACGCGCCGCGCTCGCCGACGGCGGCAGCGCGTCGCCCGCGACGTCGGAAAAGCCGATTCCCGCGCGTTCGAACACGCGGCCGCCTTCGAGAATCCGCGTGCAGCCGCCGCCGCGCAGGCGTTCGGCCGGCCCGCGCTGCCACGTGTCGGTCGCGAGCGGCGTGCCGTCGAGCGCGCCGAGCGCGTCGGCGATGCGTGTCTGCAGGCCCTGGAGGTACGTGCGCACACGCGCCACGTCGTAGGTCGAATCGGTCATGTCTGGACTGGCTGCCCCCACCCGGAGCGGGGGCCGTAAAAAAAGCATCTGCCGGGCATTCTATCGAACCCCGGCAGACGGGTCGCCGCCGCGCGGGCGCGGGGCGGCGATGGCGACGTCACGCGCTCTTGCGGTTGAGCGCGCGAAAGCCGATGTCGCGGCGGTACTGCATGCCTTCGAAATTGATCTGGTTGATCGTGTCGTACGCATGCTGCTGCGCTTCGCGCACCGAATCGGCGAGGCCGACCACGCACAGCACGCGGCCGCCGGACGTCACGAGCTTGTCGCCGTCATTGAGCGTCGTGCCCGCATGGAACGTCACGGCCTGTTCGGTCTCGGCCGGGATGCCGTTGATGCGGTCGCCCTTGCGCGGCGCGTCCGGGTAACCGTGCGCGGCCAGCACGACGCCGAGCGCGGTGCGGCGATCCCAGTCGAGCTCGACCGTGTCGAGGGTGCCCGCGATCGCCTGCTCGACGACCTTCGAGAAATCGCTCTTCAGGCGCGCCATGATCGGCTGCGTTTCCGGGTCGCCCATCCGGCAGTTGAACTCGAGCGTGCGCGGATTGCCATCCTTGTCGATCATCAGGCCCGCGTACAGGAAGCCCGTGAAGCGGATGCCGTCCTTCTCCATCCCGCGTACCGTCGGCATGATGATCTCGCGCATCACGCGGGCGTGCATCTGCGGCGTGACGATCGGCGCGGGCGAATATGCACCCATGCCGCCGGTGTTCGGGCCGCGATCTTCGTCGAGCAGGCGCTTGTGGTCCTGGCTGGACGCCAGCGCCAGCGCGTGCTTGCCGTCGACCATCACGATGAAGCTCGCCTCCTCGCCATCGAGGAATTCCTCGATCACGACGCGCGCGCCGGCATCGCCGAGCTTGTTGCCCGACAGCATCATGTCGACGGCCGCATGGGCCTCTTCGAGCGTCATCGCGACGACGACGCCCTTGCCGGCCGCGAGGCCGTCGGCCTTCACGACGATCGGCGCACCCTTCGCGTCGATGTACGCGTGGGCGGCGGCCGCGTCGGCGAAGGTTTCGTAGTCGGCCGTCGGAATGTTGTGGCGCTTCATGAACGCCTTCGCGAAATCCTTCGAGCTTTCGAGCTGCGCGGCTTCGCGGGTCGGGCCGAACACCTTCAGGCCGCGTGCGCGGAACAGGTTGACGATGCCGGCCGCGAGCGGTGCTTCCGGCCCGACGAGCGTGAACGCGACGCCTTCGCGTTCCGCGAAATCGGCGAGTTCGTCGAGCGCCGTGATGTCGACGTTCTTCAGACGCTCGTCCTGCGCCGTGCCGCCATTGCCCGGCGCGACGTAGACCATCTGGACGCGCGGCGACTGCGCGAGCTTCCACGCCAGCGCATGTTCGCGGCCGCCGGAACCGACGACGAGTAGTTTCATGGGATTCCCCGCAGACTAGAAAACAGGGCGGCCGGCACGCTCAGGCGCGCCGGCCGCGAAATCGGTCGGGCCGCCGCCGCAACGCTGCGCACGGCGGCCGGCATCTCATTCCTCGACGATGACGGCGTTCGTATACACGTCCTGCACGTCGTCGAGGTTCTCGAGCGCGTCCAGCAGCTTCTGCATCTTCGCCGCGTCGTCGCCGGTGAATTCGACTTCGTTCTGCGGCTTCATCGTCACTTCGGCGAGTTCGGCCTTGAAGCCCGCGGCTTCGAGCGCGTCCTTCACCGCCGAGAATGCCTGCCAGTCGCACAGCACTTCGATCGAGCCGTCGTCGTTCGTGTTCACGTCGTTCGCGCCGGCTTCGAGCGCGGCTTCCATCAGCGCGTCTTCCGACGTGCCGGGCGCGAACAGGAACTGGCCGACGTGATCGAACATGAACGCGACCGAGCCGTCGGTGCCCATGTTGCCGCCGAACTTCGAGAACGCGTGGCGGACTTCCGCGACCGTGCGGGTGCGGTTGTCGGTCAGCGTGTCGACGATGATCGCCGCGCCGCTGATGCCGTAGCCTTCGTAACGGATTTCTTCGTAGTTCGCGCCGTCCGCGCCGCCGACGCCGCGATCGATCGCGCGCTTGACGTTGTCCTTCGGCATGTTCGCGTCGGCTGCCTTGTCGACCGCGAGACGCAGGCGCGGGTTCGAGTTGACGTCGCCGCCGCCGAGGCGCGCCGCCACCTGGATTTCCTTGATCAGGCGGGTCCAGATCTTGCCGCGCTTCGCGTCGGCCGCAGCCTTCTTATGCTTGATGTTGGCCCATTTCGAATGACCAGCCATACCTTTCTCCGTGCCCGGGCGCGCAGCGCGGGCGATTGTTGCAATGTGTCGTTGAATCGGCGGCCGTGTCGGCGGGCATGAAGCCGCGGGGCCGCGCGTGTCGAGTGGATCGTGATTTTATCACGCGGCGACCGCCGGTTCGGGGCCGCCGCGCATGGCCGAACGGCCAGGGCGGCCGTCGCGGCGCGCCGGGCCGCGCGGCACGGCGGCGCCGGCCGCTCGGTTCCGTCAGTTCTTGGTGCCGAACAGGCGGTCGCCGGCGTCGCCCAGGCCCGGCACGATGTACGCGTGCTCGTTCAGGTGCGAGTCGAGCGACGCGACGAACAGCTTCACGTCCGGGTGCGCGTCCTGGAACACCTGCACGCCTTCGGGCGCGGCGACCAGCGCGACGAACATGATGTTCGCGGCCGGCACGTTGCGGCGCTTGAGCACGTCGACCGCATGCACGGCCGAATAGCCGGTCGCGACCATCGGGTCGCACAGGATGAAGATGCGGTCTTCCAGGTCCGGCAGGCGCACCAGATATTCGACCGGGCGGTGGTCTTCGGCGCGGTACACGCCGATGTGACCGACGCGCGCGGACGGCACCAGGTCGAGCAGGCCGTCCGACATCCCGATGCCCGCGCGCAGCACGGGCACGATCGCGAGCTTCTTGCCGGCGATCACCGGCGCGTCGACCGCCACCAGCGGGGTTTCGACCCGCTTGGTCGTGATCGGCAGGTTGCGGGTGATCTCATAGCCCATCAGCAGCGTGATCTCGCGCAGCAGTTCGCGGAACGTGCGCGTGGACGTGTCCTTGTCGCGCATGTGCGTGAGCTTGTGCTGGATCAGCGGGTGATCGGTGATGAAGAGGTTCGGGAAACGGCTGTCCTGTTTCATGACGGGGTGCCTTGGCGGCAAAAGGGGATCGGGGGCGGCGGCGGGCGCGAGGCCGGCCGTCGCTCATGGCCGCAATTTTACCAAGGCGCGCCGCGCGATCCGGATATTATCGACGTCTCACGACAATCCGCGTGCCGCGCACGCCCGCTCGCCCGCCCGCCGGCGGCCACGCGGGGCCGCGCCGGCACGCGCGCCACCAGGGAAACGACGATGGATCTCGGCATCGAAGGAAAGACCGCGCTCGTGTGCGCGGCGAGCAAGGGCCTCGGGCGCGGCTGCGCGGAAGCGCTGGCCGCCGAGGGCGTGAACCTCGTGATCGTCGCGCGCACGCGCGACACGCTCGAGGAAACCGCGGAAGAGATCCGCGCCGGCGCGAACGTGTCGGTCACGGCGGTCGCGTGCGACATCACGACGCCGGACGGCCGCGCGGCCGCGCTCGCCGCGTGCCCGCAGCCGGACATTCTCGTGACGAATGCCGGCGGCCCGCCGCCCGGCGACTTCCGCGACTTCTCCCACGACGACTGGATCCGCGCGCTCGAGGCCAACATGCTGACGCCGATCGAGCTGATCCGCGCGACCGTCGACGGGATGATCGGCCGCGGCTTCGGCCGGATCGTCAACATCACGAGTTCGGCCGTGAAGGCGCCGATCGACGTGCTCGCGCTGTCGAACGGCGCGCGCTCGGGGCTGACCGGCTTCGTCGCGGGGCTGTCGCGCAAGGTCGCGGGGCAGGGCGTGACGATCAACAACCTGCTGCCGGGGCTGTTCGACACGGACCGGATCGCGACGACGCTCGCCGCGTCGGCGAAGGCGCAGGGCGTGTCGGTCGACGAGATGCGCGCGCGGCGCACGAAGGACATCCCGGCCGGGCGCCTCGGCACGCGCGCGGAATTCGGCGCGGCCTGCGCGTTCCTGTGCAGCGTGCATGCCGGCTACATCACCGGGCAGAACTGGCTGCTCGACGGCGGCGCGTATCCGGGTACGTTCTGACCCGCGCTTTTCGATTCACGACGACAACAACCGAACGACGAAGGAACTGGAGATGAGCAAACCCCGCATCGCATTGATTGCGCACGACGCGAAGAAGGACGAGATCGTCGCGCTCGCGGGCCAGTATCGCGAGACGCTCGCGCAATGCCGGCTGGTGGCGACCGGCACGACGGGCGGCCGGATCGCCGCCGCGCACGGGCTCGAGGTCGAGCGCAAGCTGTCGGGGCCGCTTGGCGGCGACCTGCAGATCGGCGCGGAACTGGCCGACGGCCGCGTCGACATTGTCATATTCCTGCGCGATCCGATGACCGCGCAGCCGCACGACCCCGACATCACCGCGCTGGTGCGCGCGTGCGACGTGCACGACGTGCCGGTCGCGACCAACGTCGCGACCGCGCGGATGCTGCTCGACGATCTGGCGCGGAACATGCAGGATGTTTGCTAGGCAGCTGTTGAAGAGCGCCGCGCTTTAGCGGTCGGGAGCTTCGTTCAAGAAGTTGTCGTATGCGATCGGCCGCGGAGTGTCGGACGGATCGTGCCGAATGCTTCGCTGTCGAGCGAGCGGGCCGGTGCATTGCCACGCAACGGCCGGGTTCGAAGGCTTCAGCGCGCCACTCATGACGGCACCGCTTCTTGGCGTGATGGCCTGGCACACAATCGAGCTGGCGAGCGCGCTTGCGCGTTCGGCGAAGCCGTCGGCTGGCTGACTACGGCGTCGACCAAGGCACGTGCATCCGCGCGCGAGGGCCTCGATTACGGTGATTTGCTCGTTCCCCTGAACGATAGAAGGGATTCGATTCCTTGTAGCAGTTCGGGCAAGAAGGACTGATCCAGCCCGCAATACCCCGTGATGCATGCTCCCTCGGGAGGGGGCGGCTGAAAGCGCCAGTCGCCCACGATTGCGCGTCGATCAAGTGTTCGCAATATCAGCTCAAACCCCGGCTCAACGCCAGTTAGCTCCGCTCGTTGCCCGGCTTGAAGCTGCGTTTGAATGGATTGAATCTGTTGCCGAAATTGTCGCAACTCGTCGGGCATGACACTCCATTGCCCTTCCGCCTGGATACTCGGTACCGTCAATTGGATTCGTACATCGATCCATTCAAGATACGGCCCTCCCGGTTCGTCGCGTCGCGCAGCAACGGGCTCCATTTGAAGTCTAAAGTCATCTGTGTCGATGGTTAGCATGTGTTCAACGTTAAGAGCGCAACCTTCCGAGACGTTGTGATCAGTCGGCCCAGCTACCCGTTCGTTCCGGTGAGAGGCAATGTCCGGTATTTCGGGCGCTGCTAATGGCACGGGTATTTTTGTCGCAAGACGTATATGACCAGGACTGCCGCATTTGCCCTCAGCGCATCTCTCGGCCATTTCCCGAGATCGTGGAGCACTTCCGAATCGATTTCCCCCGGTTTGACACGCCCGTTGTCGCACCAGTCCTGGCCTTCGGTCGCATCGGCCACGCCTGCCAGATACCCGGCCATAGCGTGGCGCTCGGCGCCAGCATACGGCGTGTTGTCGGAACGGCTCAGGCCGTCGAGCAAACGGGTGCCGTCCGCACGCGGTATCGGGGCCGCGGTTGCGCTGCCGATACTTGCGGATAGCGACGCGAAAGCGATCACATTCCAGACAAGCGCGAGCTTCATGGGGTGGACTGGGCGAATTGGGCAGCAGGCAAATTAGCACGGCCGTCGTCTCGTAAATGACCATGGCCAGAACCGGTTGTCGGGCCGATCGACGTCGACCTTCGTCGGTTCGGGAAAAGCGCGTCGACACCGCGCGGGAGATCCTTTGCGCACGGGGCGCGAGGCGAGAAATGACCAACGGCCCGGTTCGGCCATCGCGGCGCGAGCGACGTGACGTCAACGTTACAAAGTGTGCCGAACATCATTGACTGCGCAAGCGAAGGAAACGAGCGGCAGCGACCGGTCTCATACCGCGCCGTTTTCCTCATGCGCGGCCCATGCCATCCATTTCCCGCGAAAACCCTACCGATGTGAAGGGATTGCGACGACGCGCTGCGCGACCGCGCACGACGCGCGAGAATCCTCCGCTACGACCCGTGTTCACGCGCATCGCCGCAGCGGCAATGTCGATGCATTCGCCGAACCGGATTTCCAGATTCCAGACAGAAGAGGAGCAAAACGATGCCGAAAGCAATCCGATACGACCAGCCGGGCGGCCCGGACGTGATGAAGTGGGTCGATGTCGACGTCGGCGCGCCGAAGGCCGGCGAAGTCCGCATCCGGCAACACGCGGTCGGGCTCAACTACATCGACGTGTATTTCCGCACGGGCCTGTATCCGCAACAGCTGCCCGGCGGCCTCGGAATGGAGGCGGCGGGCGAGGTGACGGCCGTCGGCGACGGCGTGACCGCGTTCAAGGCCGGCGACCGCGTCGCGTATGTCGGCCAGCCGCCCGGCGCGTATGCGCAGGAGCGCGTGATGCCGGCCGAGCGCGTCGTGAAGCTGCCGGACGGGATCAGCGACGACGACGCGGCGTCGGTGATGCTGCAAGGCCTGACCGCGCATTACCTGCTGCGCCGCACGTACCCGGTGAAGGCCGGCGACACGATCCTGATCCACGCGGCGGCCGGCGGCGTCGGGCTGCTCGTGTGCCAGTGGGCGAAGGCGCTCGGCGCGACCGTGATCGGCACGGTCGGCTCCGACGAGAAGGCCGAACTCGCGAAGGCGCACGGCTGCGATCACCCGATCGTCTACACGCGCGAGAACTTCACGCAGCGCGTGAAGGCAATCACGAACGGCGCGGGTGTGCCGGTCGTCTACGATTCGATCGGCAAGGACACCTACGTCGGTTCGCTCGACAGTCTCGCGCCGCTCGGCTACTTCGTCAGCTTCGGCAACGCGTCGGGCCCGCTGCCGCCGATCGACTCGAAGGAATTCTCGTCGCGCGGCTCGCTGTTCTTCACGCGGCCCACGCTGTTCTCGTACATCGCGAAGCGTGCCGATCTCGACGCCGCGGCCACCGAATTGTTCGACGTGATTCTGTCGGGCAAGGTGAAGACGAGCATCAACCAGCGCTACCCGCTCGCGGAAGTCGGCCGCGCGCATGCCGACCTCGAAGCACGCAAGACCACCGGCTCGACGATTCTCGTTCCCTGACCGTCCCCCGTGCCGGCGCGACGCCGGCACGCGCCTGTTGCGGGCGGCGCTGCAGCGCCGCTCGTCCCGCCTCGTTTTGCGCCAGTCCCGCCGCACGCGTTTACGCGTTTTTTACACCCGCCCCGACACCTTTGACCCGCCCTTTACGTGCGTTCCCATAAGGTTCTAGTCGTCCGATTTCGACGACGGAGAACAAAAAATGGATGGGGTTTTCATCGGCGCACTGGTGCTCTTCACCGCGCTGATCCTCGGTTTGCTTGCCGGTTGCGACAAGCTCGTGCAATACGGTCGCGGGGGGCGCGCATGACCTGGATGCTTTGGCTGGCGGGCGCCTCGACGGCCCTGCTGTTCGCGTATCTCGTCTTTGCGCTGCTGCGCGCGGAGGACATCGAATGAACGCGAACAACCTGTTGCAGACGCTGCTGTTCATCGTCGTGCTGCTCGCGGCGGCCGTGCCGGTCGCGCGCTACCTCAGCGCGGTGATGGATGGCAGTTCGCGCGTCGTGCGCGTGTTCGGCCCGCTCGAACGCGCGCTGTACCGCGTCGCCGGCGTCGACGCCGGCACCGAGATGAACTGGAAGCAGTATGCGATCGCGACGATCGCGTTCAACGCGCTCGGCGTGCTGTTCCTCTACGGGCTGTTGCGCCTGCAGGGCTTCCTGCCCGGCAACCCGCAGCAGTTCGGCGCGATGACGCCCGACGGCGCGTTCAACACGGCCGTCAGCTTCGTCGCGAACACGAACTGGCAGGACTACACGCCCGAGCAGACCGTCAGCTATCTGTCGCAGATGCTCGGCCTGACCGTGCAGAACTTCCTGTCGGCAGCGACCGGCATCGTCGTCGTGATTGCGCTGATCCGCGGCTTCGCGCGTCACACCGCGCAGACGATCGGGAACTTCTGGGTCGACCTCACGCGCGTGACGCTGTACGTGCTCGTGCCGATGGCGGCGCTCGTCGCCGCGCTGCTGATGAGCCAGGGCGTGCTGCAGAACATGAAGGCGTACCAGGACGTGCCCGTGCTGCAGGCGAGCACCTACGCGGCGCCGAAGCTCGACGCGCAGGGCAGCCCGGTGAAGGACGACAAGGGCAACGCGGTCACGGTGCCGACTCCGCTGACGAAGCAGACGCTCGCGATGGGGCCGGTCGCCTCCCAGGAAGCGATCAAGATGCTCGGCACCAACGGCGGCGGCTTCTTCAACGCGAACTCCGCGCACCCGTTCGAAAATCCGACGCCGTTCGCGAACTTTCTGCAGATCTTCTCGATCCTGATCATCCCGGCCGCGCTGTGTCTCGTGTTCGGCCGGGTGATCGGCGACCGCCGGCAGGGCATCGCGGTGCTCGCGGCGATGACGGTCGCGTTCGCGGTCGCGACCGGCGTCGAGGTGAGCGCCGAGCAGGCCGGCAACCCGACGCTCGCCGCGCTGCACGTCGACCAGTCGGCCGGCGCGCTGCAGCCGGGCGGCAACATGGAAGGCAAGGAAACCCGCTTCGGGATCGCACAGACCGGCATCTTCACGGTCGCGACGACGGCCGCGTCGTGCGGCGCGGTGGACGCGATGCACGATTCGCTGACGCCGGTCGGCGGCCTCGTGCCGATGCTGCTGATGCAGCTCGGCGAGGTGGTCTTCGGCGGCGTCGGCTCTGGCCTCTACGGGATGCTCGTGTTCGCGCTGCTCGCGGTGTTCGTCGCCGGCCTGATGATCGGCCGCACGCCGGAATACGTCGGCAAGAAGATCGAGTCGTACGAGATGAAGATGGTGTCGATCGTCGTGCTGCTCACGCCGCTGCTCGTGCTGGTCGGCACGTCGATCGCGGTGTTGGCGGACGCGGGCAAGGCCGGCATCTCGAACCCGGGCCCGCACGGCTTCTCGGAAATCCTCTATGCGTTCAGTTCGGCCGCGAACAACAACGGCAGCGCGTTCGCGGGCCTGACGGTCGGCACGCCGTTCTACAACTGGATGACCGCGATCGCGATGTGGTTCGGCCGCTTCGGCACGATCGTGCCGGTGCTGGCGATCGCCGGTTCCCTCGCCGCGAAGAAGCGCCTCGCGGTGACGAGCGGCACGCTGCCGACGCACGGCCCGCTGTTCGTCGTGCTGCTGCTCGGCACCGTGCTGCTGGTGGGCGCGCTGACCTACGTGCCGGCGCTCGCGCTCGGCCCGGGTGTCGAGCACCTGATGATGTGGCTGGGCGCTTGATGCGCGCCCGCATCGCGACACACTGAAAAGACTGAAGAGCTTGAAGAGATCGCAATGACTCAACATTCCGCAACACGGTCCATGTTCGATCCGGCGCTGCTGCGCCCGGCGATCGTGGATTCGTTCAAGAAACTCACGCCGCGCACGCAGTTCCGCAACCCGGTGATGTTCTGCGTGTACGTCGGCAGCATCCTGACCACGATCCTGTGGATCGCGGCGCTCTCGGGCCAGGCCGAGGCGCCCGCGGGCTTCATTCTCGCGATCGCGCTGTGGCTGTGGTTCACGGTGCTGTTCGCGAACTTCGCCGAAGCGCTCGCCGAAGGGCGCTCGAAGGCGCAGGCCGCGTCGCTGCGCAGCGCGAAGAAGGACGTGATGGCGAAGAAGCTCAACGAGCCGCATCCGAAGTCGCCGATCCGCATCACGACCGCGTCCGACCTGCGCAAAGGCGACGTCGTGCTGGTCGAGACCGGCGACGTGATCCCGGCCGACGGTGAAGTCGTCGACGGCGTCGCATCGGTCGACGAATCGGCGATCACCGGCGAATCCGCGCCGGTGATCCGCGAATCGGGCGGCGACTTCTCGTCGGTGACGGGCGGCACGCGCGTGCTGTCCGACTGGATCGTCGTCAAGGTCACAGCGAACCCCGGCGAGGCGTTCCTCGACCGGATGATCGCGATGGTCGAAGGCGCGAAGCGCAAGAAGACGCCGAACGAGGTCGCGCTGACGATCCTGCTCGTCGCGCTGACGATCGTAATGCTGCTCGCGACCGCGACGCTGCTGCCGTTCTCGATGTTCTCGGTCGAAGCGATGAAGGCCGGCCACGTGGTGACGATCACCGCGCTCGTCGCGCTGCTCGTGTGCCTGATTCCGACGACGATCGGCGGGCTGCTGTCCGCGATCGGCGTGGCCGGGATGAGCCGGATGATGCAGGCGAACGTGATCGCGACGTCGGGCCGCGCGGTCGAAGCGGCCGGCGACGTCGACGTGCTGCTGCTCGACAAGACCGGCACGATCACGCTCGGCAACCGTCAGGCGTCGACGTTCGTGCCGGCGCCGGGCGTGACCGAGGAAGCGCTGGCCGATGCCGCGCAACTGTCGTCGCTCGCCGACGAAACGCCGGAAGGGCGCAGCATCGTCGTGCTCGCGAAGGAGCGCTTCAACATTCGCCAGCGCGACATGGCGCAACTGCATGCGACGTTCCTCGGCTTTTCCGCGCAGACGCGGATGAGCGGCGTCGATCTGCCCGGCCGCGAGATCCGCAAGGGCGCGGCCGACGCGATCCGCCGCTACGTCGAAACCCACGGCAGCCGCTTCCCCGAAGAAGTGCGCCGCGCGGTCGACGACGTCGCGCGCCGCGGCAGCACGCCGCTCGTCGTGGCCGACCTGCAGGACGGCGCGGCGCGCGTGCTCGGCGTGATCGAGCTGAAGGACATCGTGAAGGGCGGCATCAAGGAGCGCTTCGCGGAGCTGCGCAAGATGGGCATCAAGACCGTGATGGTGACGGGCGACAACCGGCTGACGGCCGCGGCGATCGCGGCGGAAGCGGGCGTCGACGATTTCCTCGCGGAAGCGACGCCGGAAACCAAGCTCGCGACGATCCGCGAGCACCAGGCGGCCGGGCGTCTCGTCGCGATGACGGGCGACGGCACCAACGACGCGCCGGCGCTCGCGCAGGCCGACGTGGCGGTCGCGATGAACACCGGCACGCAGGCGGCGAAGGAAGCCGGCAACATGGTCGACCTCGACTCGAACCCGACGAAGCTGATCGAGATCGTCGAGATCGGCAAGCAGATGCTGATGACGCGCGGTTCGCTCACGACGTTCTCGATCGCGAACGACATCGCGAAGTACTTCGCGATCATCCCGGCCGCATTCGTGACGACGTACCCGCAATTGCGCGTGCTCGACATCATGCATCTGACGTCGCCGGCGTCCGCGATCCTGTCCGCGGTGATCTTCAACGCGCTGATCATCGTCGCGTTGATCCCGCTCGCGCTGAAGGGCGTGACCTATCGGCCGCTCGGCGCCGCGTCGCTGCTGCGCCGCAACCTGCTGGTCTACGGCCTCGGCGGCGTGCTGCTGCCGTTCCCGTTCATCAAGCTGATCGACATGACGCTCGCCGCGCTCGGCTGGGCCTGAGCCGGCCGTCCCTGAAGGAACCATCATGAAATCGTTGATTCGCCCGCTCGTCGTGCTGTTCATCATCCTGACCGCCGTGACGGGGCTCGCTTACCCGGCGGTGATGACCGTGTTCGGTCAGGCCGTGTTCCCGTCGCAGGCCAACGGCAGCCTGATCGAGCAGAACGGCAAGGTCGTCGGCTCCGCGCTGATCGGCCAGTCGTTCGACGCGCCGAAGTATTTCTGGGGCCGGCTGTCGGCCACCGCGCCGATGCCGTACAACGCGGCCGGCTCCGGCGGCTCGAACTTCGGCCCGCTGAACCCGTCGCTCGCCGACCAGGTGAAGGCGCGCATCGCCGCGCTGCGCGACGCGGGCACCGACCTGTCGAAGCCGGTGCCGGTCGACCTCGTGACGGCGTCGGCGAGCGGCCTCGATCCGGAGATCACGCCGGCCGCGGCCGCGTACCAGGTCGAGCGCGTCGCGAAGGCGCGCAACCTGGCGCCGGACGCGGTCGCGCAACTCGTCGCCGCGAACACGGCGGGCCGCCAGTTCGGCGTGCTCGGCGAGCCGCGCGTGAACGTGCTGAAGCTGAATCTCGCGCTCGACGCGGCGCAGGCCGCGCACTGAGCGTGCGGGCGTGCGGGTTCCCCGGCGCGGCTGGCTGCGCGCCGGGCCCGACTTTGTTTCGACGGCGCGCGCCGTCTTTGCCTTTTGCGGCGATTTGGAACCACAATGGCTGTATCTCGCGCGCCATCCGGCGCGCCGCCCTTCTGACGCATGAACCGCCCCGATCCCGACCAACTCCTCGACAAGCTGCAGCGCGATGAAGAAAAGCAGCGGCGCGGCCAGCTCAAGATCTTCTTCGGCGCGTCCGCCGGCGTCGGCAAGACCTACGCGATGCTGCAGGCCGCGCGCCAGCGCGTGCAGGAAGGCGTCGACGTCGTCGTCGGCATCGTCGAGACCCACGGCCGCAGTGAAACCGCCGCGCTGCTCGACGGCCTCGACGTGCTGCCGCCCGCCCGCATCGACTATCGCGGCCGCACGCTCGCCGAATTCGATCTCGACGGCGCGCTCGCGCGTGCGCCGCAACTGATCCTCGTCGACGAGCTCGCGCATTCGAACGTGCAGGGCGCACGGCACCTGAAGCGCTGGCAGGACGTCTACGAGCTGCTCGATGCGGGCATCGACGTGTATACGACCGTCAACGTCCAGCATCTCGAAAGCCTGAACGACGTGGTCGGTGCGATCACCGGCATTCGCGTGTGGGAGACCGTGCCCGATCGCGTGTTCGACGCGGCCGACGAAGTCACGCTCGTCGACCTGCCGGCCGAGGAATTGCTCGAGCGGATGCGCGACGGCAAGGTCTATCTCGCGCAGCAGGCCGAGCGCGCGGTGCGCAACTTCTTCCGCAAGGGCAACCTGATCGCGCTGCGCGAGCTCGCGCTGCGGCGCACGGCCGATCGCGTCGACGCGCAGATGCGCGAGTACCGCGCAGACCGTTCGATCCAGCGCATCTGGCAGGCGCGCGAGCGGCTGCTCGTGTGCGTCGGCCCGGGCGCCGAAGCGCCGACGCTCGTGCGCGCGGCGGCGCGCCTCGCCGCGAGCCTGAAGGCCGACTGGATCGCCGTGTACGTCGAGACGCCGCGCCTGCAGCGGCTGCCCGACGCGCGGCGGCAGCGCACGCTCGACGCACTGAAACTCGCGGCCGAGCTCGGCGCGGAGACGGTCACGCTCGCCGGGCCCGACGCGGTCGCCGCGCTGATCGGCTATGCGAAGGTGCGCAACGTATCGAAGCTCGTCGCGGGCGGCTCGCCGAAGGTCGGGCTCGCGCGCCGCTTCGCACGGCCGTTCGGCGAGCAGCTGGCGGAACGCGCGGGCGACGTCGACCTGATGCTGATCCGTGCGTCCGCGAGCGACGAGACGCGCGCCGCGCCGCTCGACGCGCGGGCGCGCGACTGGCGCGACGCGTTCGCGCAGTTCGGCACGCACCGTTCGCCGCCGCGCCACTACGCGTATGCGGCCGCGATCTGCGCGGCGATCACCGTCGTCGCGAGCGTCGTGTCCGGGCGGCTCGACCTCACGAACCTCGTGATGCTGTACCTGCTCGGCGTGGTGTTCTCGGCGGTGCGGCTCGGCCGCGGCCCGGGCGTGCTGCAGTCGTTCCTGTCGGTGGCCGCGTTCGATTTCTTCTTCGTGCCGCCGCGCATGTCGTTCTCGGTCAGCGACACGCAATACCTGCTGACCTTCTTCGGGATGCTGCTGACGTCGCTCGTGATCAGCCACCTGACGTCGACGCTCACGCGCCAGGCGAGCGTCGCGCAGCGCCGCGAGCGCCGCACCGGCGCGATCTACGCGATGGCGCGCGAGCTCGGCGCGGCGCTGACGACCGAGCAGATCGTCGAGATCGGCAGCCGTCACGTGGGCGAGGTGTTCCGCGCGCGCGTCGCGTTCCTGCTGCCCGACAGCGCGGACCAGGTGCGGCAGAAGATCGAGGAGCCCGACGCGGTCGTCACGCTGACGGGCGCGGAGCTCGACAGCGACGTCGGCCAGTGGGTGTACGACCAGCAGAAGCCGGCCGGGCGCGGCACCGATACGTTGCCGGCGACGGCCGCGCTGTACCTGCCGCTGAAGGCGCCGATGCGCACGCGCGGCGTGCTCGCGGTCGCGTCGCGCGAGCCGCGCGAACTCGAGGTCCCCGAGCAGCAGCGGATGCTCGACGCATTCGCCGCGCAGATCGCGCTCGCGCTGGAGCGCGTGCACTACGTCGAGATCGCGCGCGACGCGCTCGTCAACATGGAATCCGAGCGGCTGCGCAACTCGCTGCTGTCGGCGATCTCGCACGACCTGCGCACGCCGCTCACGACGATCGTCGGTTTTTCGTCGATGCTCGCGAACGGGCGCGCGGCCGCGCAGGCCGGCGACGCCGCGGCGGCCGGGCGGCTCGCGCAGCGCGAGGGCGAACTCGTCGACGCGATTCACGACGAGGCGCTGCGCATGACGGGCATCGTCACGAACCTGCTCGACATGGCGCGGCTGCAGGCCGGCAGCCTGCAGCTCAAGCGCCAGTGGTCGCTGCTCGAGGAAACCGTCGGCGCCGCGCTCGCCGCGTGCCGGCGCGTGCTCGCGCGCCATCCCGCGCACGTCGCGCTGCCGGCCGACCTGCCGCTGCTGCAGATGGACGCGGTGCTGATGGAGCGGTTGTTCACCAACCTGTTCGAGAACGCGGCGAAGTACACGCCGCCCGATACGTCGCTCGACATCGGCGCGGAGCGCGTGACCGACGACGGCCATCCTTTCGTGTGCGTGCACGTCGACGATCACGGCCCGGGCCTGCCGGTTGGCATGGAAACGCGGATCTTCGACAAGTTCACGCGCGGCGAGAAGGAATCGGCGACGCCGGGCATCGGGCTCGGTCTCGCGATCTGCCGCGCGATCGTCGAGGCGCACGGCGGTAAAATCGGCGCGCTCAACCGCACCGCGCCCGACGGCCGCGTGACGGGCGCGCGCTTCTGGTTCACGCTGCCGGTCGACACGCCGCCGGCGGCACCCGCCGTGCCCGACGACGAATCCGACCTGCCGGACGCATCGCCCCCATCCGAGTCATTGCCCGACCATGAGTGAACCCAGCCTGACCGTCGTCCTGATCGAGGACGAAAAGCAGATCCGCCGCTTCGTGCGCGCCGCGCTCGAGGAGGAGGACATCGCGGTGTTCGAAGCCGAGACGGGCAAGCAGGGGCTGATCGACGCGGCGACGCGCAAGCCCGACCTCGTGATCGTCGATCTCGGCCTGCCCGACACCGACGGCCTCGACGTGATCCGCGAACTGCGCGGCTGGTCCGAGGTGCCGGTGATCGTGCTGTCCGCGCGCACGCAGGAAGAGGAGAAGGTGGCCGCGCTCGACGCGGGCGCCGACGACTACCTGACCAAGCCGTTCGGCGTGTCCGAACTGCGTGCGCGGATTCGCGCGCAACTGCGCCGGCGCAACCAGGGCGGCGCGAACGAGTCGCCGAAGGTGACCTTCGGCGGCGTGACCGTCGATCTCGCGCTGCGCCAGGTGTGGCGCGACGACGCGATCGTGCACCTGACGCCGCTCGAATACCGGCTGCTCGCGACGCTCGTGCGTCACGCGGGGCGCGTGCTCACGCACCGCCAGCTGCTGCGCGACGTGTGGGGGCCGTCGCACGTCGAGAGCCATCATTACCTGCGCATCTACATGGCGCATCTGCGCCAGAAGCTCGAGGCCGATCCCGCGCAGCCCGAGCACATCGTCACCGAGACGGGCGTCGGCTATCGGCTCGTCGGCGCCGTGTGACGGACGGGGCGCGGCCAAGCATGCGGCCGCGGCGTCGCGCCCCGGCAGGGTTGCGCCGGCGCGACAGCCTCGCGACCGGCGCCGGCCTTGCACACCCGCTGCGCAATCCCCGCTATCCTGACCGTTCCGCGAACCAAATCGAGGAGCGTGCAATGTCCGTCCGTCTGGTCGTCATCTGTGCGCTGGCGCTCGCTGCGCCCGGCGCGTTCGCCCAGCCGCTGCCGCCCGGGCAGCACCCGCCCGCGCAGGCGGCGCTGGCCAATCCCGCGTCGGTCAACTGCGAGAAGCTCGGCGGTCGCCACGTAATCCGCAACCTGTCGAGCGGGCAGGTCGGCATGTGCGTGTTCAAGGACGGCCGCGTGTGCGAGGAGTGGGCGCTTTACCGCGACGACCGCTGCGTCGGCGGCGGCGCGCCGAAGCGCGTGGCGAACTGACCGCGTCCTGACGATCGCGCCCCGCATCGGCGACGGCCTGCCAGGCCGCCGGCAGGTCCGTAAGCTACTTGTTATACTCGGCGCCGCCCGGGGACGACCCCGGGTCATTCGCTTCAACGGGGACGGCCCCATCCGATACGGAGTACGTCGAGATGGCGTGGGTATGGTTGTTGATCGCCGGTTTGCTGGAAGTGGCCTGGGCGGCCGGCTTGAAATCGTCGGACGGCTTCACGAAGCTCGGTCCGTCGGTGTTCACGATCGCGACGGCGCTGGCCAGCTTCGGGCTGCTCGCGGTCGCGATGCGCCAGTTGCCGCTCGGCACCGCGTACGCGGTGTGGACGGGCATCGGCGCGGTCGGCGCGTTCGTGTTCGGCATCGTGATGCTGGGCGAGGCGCTGACCGTCGCCCGCGTCGCCAGTGCGGCGCTGATCGTCGCGGGGCTGGTCGGCCTGAAATTGTCGTCGGCCGCCTGACGACGGACTCGGCGGCGCGCCCGCGCCCGCGCGCCGCCCCGCGTCGCGGAATTGCGCCGGTCGCCCGTCCAGCCTGTCTATAATGGAACGTATTCGGGCCTGAATCCCGTCGTGCTGCGCGCGGCACGCGGTGCCGGTCGCCACGCGCCGCGCGGCCGGTCTGTCCGACCCGATCCGATCAATCGGCAAAACGCACGGAAAGTGCAAGGAGAGGGCCATGATCGAAGCCATTTCGCTCGGCGCGGGACTCGCGTGGGCGAGCGGCCTGCGCCTGTACCTGACGGTGCTGATCGCCGGCGTGCTGGCACGCTTCGGCTGGCTCCATCTGCCCGACACGCTGGCCGTGCTGATGTCGCCGTGGGTCATCGGCGCCGCGGCCGTGCTCGCCGTCACCGAATTCCTGGCCGACAAGATCCCCGCGTTCGACTCGCTGTGGGATGCCGTGCATACCTTCATCCGCATTCCGGCCGGCGCCGTGCTCGCGGCCGGTGCGCTCGGCCATGCCGATCCGACCATGCTGGCGGTCGCGGGGCTCGCCGGCGGCTCGCTCGCCGGCGCCGCGCATGTGGCGAAGGCCGGCACGCGCGCGCTGATCAACCTGTCTCCCGAACCGATTTCGAACTGGATTGCGTCGTCGACCGAGGACGGTCTCGTGGTCGGCGGGCTCGTCCTCGCGTTCTTCGTTCCGCTCGCGTTCCTCGTGCTGCTTGCCGCGTTCATCACGGCGTCGGCGTGGGCGCTGCCGCGCCTGTGGCGCGGCGTGTCGGGTGGCTTTCGCGGGATGGCTAACCACATGGTGTCGCGGCTCAACTCGATCGGAGGGAAGCGCGATTGAAGGGGCCGCAACACGCGGCGCAGCCGCCGGCCGGACACTCCGGCCATGACGGGCGCACGCATGCCGGCCGCTTCGGCCTGCGCGACCTGATTCACCAGGCTGCCCGGATGACCGCGCGCGACTGGCGCGCGGGCGAATTGACGCTGCTGGTCCTCGCGCTGGTGCTCGCGGTCGCGGCGCTGACGAGCGTCGGCTTTCTCGCCGATCGGCTGCGCCAGGGCCTCGAGCGCGACGCGCGCCAGATGCTCGGCGCCGATTTCGTCGTGCGCGCCGATCGCCCCGTCGATCCGTCGTTCGACCGCCAGGCGCGCGCGCTCGGCCTGCGTACCGCGACGACCGCCATCTTCCCGAGCATGATCGGGTCCGCCGCGGGCGGGCAGGCCGCCGACGCCGCGCCGTCGCGCCTCGCGGCCGTGAAGGCCGTGTCGCCCGGCTATCCGCTGCGCGGCGCGGTCGAGATCCTGCCGGCCGGTGCGACCACTGCGCAGAAGGCGTCCGCGATCCCCGCGCCGGGCACCGTATGGGCCGACCCGTCGCTGCTCGACGCGCTGCACCTGAAGGCGGGCGATACGGTGCGCGTCGGGCTGCGCACGTTCACGGTCGCCGCGGCGATTACCCGCGAACTCGATCGCGGCTTTTCGTTCGTCAATTTTTCGCCGCGGCTGATGATGCGCGCGGACGAGCTCGCCGCGACGGGGCTCACGGGCTACGGCAGCCGCGTCACGTACCGGCTGCTGGTCGCCGGCGACGCAGCGGCCGTCGCACGCTTCGAAACCTATGCGCACGCGCGCGTCGACGGCGGGAAACTGCGCGGCGTCGGGCTCGAGTCGTTGCAGGAGGGGCAGCCGCAGGTGCGGCAGACGCTGGATCGCGCGCGCCACTTCCTGACGCTCGTCGCGTTGCTGACCGCGCTGCTCGCGGCGGTCGCGATCGCGATGGCCGCGCAGCGCTACATGCGGCGTCATCTCGACGGCTGCGCGACGATGCGCTGCCTCGGCGTGAGCCGCCGCACGCTCGGCGCGTTGTTCGCGCTCGAATTCGTCGGCGTCGGCATCGTGTCGGGCGCCGCGGGCGCAGTGCTCGGCTACGGTGGCCACTGGGCGCTGCTGGCCGCGCTCGGCAGCCTGATCGACGTCGTGCTGCCGCCGCCCACGTTGTGGCCGGCGCTGATCGGCATGGGCGCCGCGCTCGTGCTGCTGCTCGGTTTCGCGCTGCCGCCGCTCGTGCCGCTAACGCGCGTGCCGCCGGTGCGTGTGCTGCGGCGCGAGTGGGGCGACGCGTCGCGCACCGCGTGGGCCGCGTATGCGGTCGGCGTCGTGCTGTTCGCGGGGCTGCTGATCGTGGCCGCCGGCAACCTGAAGCTCGGCCTGATCGTCGCGGGCGGTTTTGCCGGCGCGCTGGTCGGGTTCGCGCTGATTGCCCGGCTCGTGCTGTTCGCCGCCGCGCGCGCGGTGCGCAATGCGCGCGTGGCCGCGGGCGTCGGCTGGCGTTACGCGCTGGCGTCGCTGCACCGGCGCGGCACGGCCAGCGCGCTGCAGATCACCGCGCTCGCGCTCGGCCTGATGTGCCTGCTGCTGATCGCGATCACGCGCAACGACCTCGTGGCGGGCTGGCGGCAGTCGACGCCGCCCGATGCGCCGAACCAGTTCCTGATCGACATCCAGCCCGACCAGCGCGCCGACGTCGCCGCCTATCTGGCCGCACACGGCGTGCGCGACGCGGTGCCCGCGCCGATGGTGCGCGGCCGCCTCGTCGCGATCAACGGCAAGCCGGTGAATCCGGACGCGTACCCGTCGGAAGAGGCGCGCCGGCTCGTCGATCGCGAATTCAACCTGTCGTATACGACCGACCTGCCGTCCGACAACCGGATCGTCGAAGGCGACTGGTTCGGCGCCGCGGCCACGCCGCAGATCTCGATCGAAGCCGGCCTCGCGAAGACGCTGAACGTGAAACCGGGCGACACGCTGCGCTTCGACGTGACGGGGCTGACGGTCGACGCGCCGATCACGAGCGTGCGCAAGCTCGACTGGGGCTCGTTCCGCGTCAACTTCTTCGTGCTGATGCCGCCGCCGGTGCTGAAGGATTTCCCGGCCGTCTACCTGACGAGCTTCCATCTGCCCGCATCGAACGCCGCGCTGCTCGATCCGCTGATCGCGCGCTACCCGAACCTGACCGCGATCGACGTCGCGCCGATCCTCGCGCAGTTGCAGCGGATGATGCTGCAGGTGGTCGGCGCCGTGCAGTTCCTGTTCGCGTTCACGCTCGCGGCCGGCGTGCTCGTGCTGTACACGGCGCTTGCCGGCTCGCGCGACGAGCGCGTGCGCGAGGCCGCGCTGCTGCGCGCGCTCGGTGCGTCGCGCGCGCAGGTCAACGCGGTGCAGCGCGCGGAATTCGTCGTGGTCGGCGCGCTGGCCGGCGTGCTCGCGTCGGCGGGCGCGATCGCGGTCGGCTGGGTGCTCGCGTCGCGCGTGTTCGACTTCCAGCTCGCCGTCGATCCATGGCTCGTGCCGGCCGGCATCGCGGCCGGCGTCGTCTGCGCCGGTGCGGCCGGCTGGCTCAGCCTGCATAATGTGTTGCGGCGCCCCGCGCTGCAGTCGCTGCGCGACGCGTGAGCGTCGCCCGCGGCCCCGAAGATCCCGTTTTCCGACTATCCGTAATGACCGATGTGAATGACGATGCGCCGTCGCAGCCGACGGCGTTCGAGCTCGTGGGCGGCGAAGCCCGCGTGCGCGAAATGGTGGACCGCTTCTACGACCTGATGGACCTCGAGCCCGAGTTCGCGCAGATTCGCGCGCTGCATCCGCCGTCGCTCGACGGTTCGCGCGACAAGCTGTTCTGGTTCCTGTGCGGCTGGCTCGGCGGCCCCGATCACTACATCAGCCGGTTCGGCCATCCGCGGCTGCGCGCGCGGCATTTGCCGTTCCCGATCGCGTCGGTCGAGCGCGACCAGTGGCTGCGCTGCATGGCGTGGGCGATGGAGGATGTCGGGCTGCCGGAGCCGCTGCGCGAGCGGCTCATGCATTCGTTCTACGACACGGCCGACTGGATGCGCAACCGGCCCGGTTGATCGACCGGTACGCCGCTGCCCGCGCGCGGGACGATCTGCGTCTGGGCGCACGTGCGGGCCGGCGCGACACTGGCCGTTTCCTCCATCGACACGAGGCTCATCCCGATGACGACACAGGCGCTGTTTCGCGAAGACGCGTACCTGATGCAATGCGACGCGATCGTCGAGGCCGTCGGCGACGACGGTATCCGGCTCGACCGCACCGTGTTCTATCCGCTCGGCGGCGGCCAGGCCGGCGACACCGGCACGCTGACGCTGCCCGACGGCAGCACGATCGCGATTGCCGATACGCGCAAGGCGAAGTTCGACGGCGCGACGCCCGACGATGCCGTGCACGTGCCCGCGCCGGGCCAAGACGCGCGCGTCGCGACGCTGGCCCCCGGCACGCGCGTGGTCGCGGCGATCGACTGGCAGCGCCGCCACCGGCACATGCGCCTGCATACGGCCGCGCACCTGATGTGCGCGGTGCTGCCGTACGCGGTCGACGGCTGCAGCGTGACGGCCGACTACGTGCGGCTCGATTTCGCGACGTCCGACGCGATCGATCGCGACGACGTCGAGCGGCGCCTCGCGGGTTTCGTCGCCGGCGCGCATCCGGTCACGACCGAATGGATCACCGACGACGAGATGGCCGAGCGGCCCGAACTCGTCCGCACGATGAGCGTGAAGCCGCCGATGGGCCTCGGCCGCGTGCGGCTGCTGCGCATCGAGAACGTCGACCTGCAGCCGTGCGGCGGCACGCACGTGCGCAACACGTCCGAAATCGGCGGGCTGCGGGTCGCGAAACTGGAAAAGAAGAGTGCGCGCACACGGCGCCTCGTACTGGAGTTTGCATGACGATCGATACCGGGAAAGCGGGCGCGGCGGCGCTCGATCCGCAGGCACGGGAGATTCTCGATTTCTGGTTCGGCGAGCCGGGCTCGGCCGAGTTCGGGCAGAACCGCAAGGTCTGGTTCAACGGCGGCGCGGCGTTCGACGACGTGCTGCGCACGCGTTACGGCGCGCTGCTCGATGCTGCATGCGACGGCGCGTGCGATCACTGGGCCGCTTCGCCGTCGGGCGCGCTGGCGTTGATCGTCGTGCTCGACCAGTTCTCGCGCAACATCCATCGCGGCACGCCGCGCGCGTTTGCCGCCGATCCGAAGGCGCTCGGGCTGGCCCGCCGCGTCGTCGCGGCCGGCTGGGACGCGCGGTTGCCGAGCGGGCATCACCGCGCGTTCGCGTATCTGCCGTTCGAGCACGACGAGTCGGTCGAGAGCCAGCGCGAGGCCGTGCGCCTGTGCGCGGGCATCCGCGACGAGGCCGGGTGCGAGCGCTATCACCGCTACGCGTTGCTGCATGCGGCGGTCGTCGAGCGCTTTGGCCGCTTTCCGCACCGGAACGCGATTCTCGGTCGCGCGTCGACCGACGAGGAAGCGGCGTTTCTGCGGGAGCCGGGCTCGTCGTTCTGACGATCCGTTCGTTGGCGAGACGAAGGAGCGGGGCGGCGAACCCCACGACGCTTGCGGGTTGCCGGTATTGCAGCGCAGGCTGCGCGGCGCTCGAATGGACGATCGGCCCGTGCCGAAGAAGAAAGCGAAGGCGGGCAGGGCAGCGCAGCGCGCCGCCCTGTGTTACTGCGGGTGCTGTTCGGGCGTGCGCACGTAGACGCGCAGCAGCTCCTCGTTGTCGCCCGGGCGGGCGCCGGTCCAGAACAGCTTCCATTCGTCGCCGGGCGCCGGATCGACGGCCCGCACGCCCTGCACGATCATCCACGTGCAGCGCGTCGTCTTCGCGTCGTCGATCGGCGTGTGCTGGATGCCGGAGAAGTAATACAGCATCGGTGCTTCCGATTCGCCGAGTCCGTGCAGGCTCGCCATGCAGTCGCCGTCGTTCCATTCGAGCGCGAGATGCGCGTTCAGGTCGTCGAACACCGACCGGTAGCTCTTCGCGACGTCGAGCCACGGCAGCAGCAGCGTATAGATGAGCCCCCACGCGACCAGTGTGCCGGCGCCCCACGACAGCGCGCCGCGCCACAGGCCCGTCGTGCGTAGCTTCGGCAGCAGCGTCAGCCAGCCGACCGTCAGCGCGAGCGCGCTGGTCACGAGCGCGGGCTGGATCGGCATCGTCCAGTCGAGCGGCAGCCAGCGGCCGAGCAGTGCGAGATCGGCGCGCGACGCGGCCGGATCGGCCATCACCGCCCAGATCGCCCACGCGAGCACGACCGCCATGCCGAACAGGATGCGGCTCAGGTAATCCCACGCGAGATGCAGCCGGCGCGGCAGGCGGTCGATCGCCTGCGCGGCGATCAGCGCGAGCGGTGCGAAGAACGGCAGGATGTAGAGCTGGCGCGACGTCGCGGACACCTGCAGTACCACCAGTCCGATGCCGGCGAACAGCACGGGCAGCGCGATGCGCGGCGTACGCCAGTCGCGCCATGCGCCGCGGGCGAGCGCGACGATCGCGAGCGGCGCGACCGGGAAGCCGACGAGCAGGAACGCGCGCAGGATGAAGAACGGCTTGTCGTTTTCGGCGCCCAGTTCGGGAACGGAGAAGCCGAAGAAGCGGCCGACGTTGTTGTCCCAGAACCACGTCATGAACAGCGTTTCCGAGCGCAGGAACAGCGCGGTCGGCCAGATCAGCGCGAACGGCGCGAACACGAGCGCGGCGACGCCGAGCGCGCGTGCGAACGAGCGGGTGCGGCAGGCCGGGTAGAGCACCAGCGTGCAGACGAGCGTGGCCGCGAACACGAGCGGCACGAACAGCCCCTTCGCCATCAGCGCGATGCCGACGCCCGCGCCGAAGATCGGCGCGGCCCAGCGGCCGGCCGGGTGCGCCGGCAGCCCGTGACGCATCGGCTGCGCACGCGCGACGTGCTGCATCACGAGTTCCAGCAGCCCGCAGAACGCGATGGCGGTGCCGGCAAACAGCGCGACGTCCGTCATCATGTCGTGCACGTGCTTGATCACGACGAGCGTGCCCGCGCTCAGCACGACCGGGCCGAGCACGCGCAGGTCGAACCAACTGTCCGCGCGGCTGGCTACGCGGGCGGCGCGCGCGATGAAGCCGAACGCGAGTGCGGCGAACAGGGCGCTCGCGAGGCGCGCCGCGTCGTGCAGCGGCATCGCGCGCTGCAGCAGCCACGCGAGGCTGGTCGCGACCCACGCGTAAAGCGGCGGCTTCTCCATGAACGGCAGGCCGGCATTGGTCGGGACGACGAAATCGCCGGTCTCGAGCATGTGCTGGATGATGCCGAACGTATAGGTTTCGTCCTGTTTCCACGGATCGTGCCCGAGCACGCCGGGCAGCGTGTACGCGCACACCAGCGCGGCGACGAACAGCCATGCGCGCCAGCCGAGCAGCAGCGAGCGGTCGCGCAGGGGGCTGATGGCGGCGGTCGAGGCCGCGACGGGCGTGCCGGCGACGTCCAGCGTCGCGATGACGTCGGTATCGGCGGTCGAGCGGGTGTGCGCGGCCGGGGCGGGCACGGACGTGCGTCGCCGGCTGGGCGCTGCGGTTCCAGGCATGGAAAAGATCTCGGGTCGAGTCGAGCCGGTCCGGCGACATGGGCTGGACCGATAAGGGGCTACATCCGGGGTAACGGACAGCGTGTTTGAGACACCTGTCTGAATGGCCGCTAGTAGAGCACGGAATTGTTACGGATGTTTACTGGAAGTGTCACGGAATTGTGGAGATTTGTGGCGCCGTGACCACGGGGCGATTTCGACCACCGTATTGTTGCGCCGCGCGTCAGCTTAGCGGCCGCCGCCGATGTCGAGCAGGGCGCCCGTCGTGTAGGACGCCGCATCGCCGAGCAGCCAGACGATCGCTTCGGCAATCTCCTGCGCTTCGCCCGCGCGGCCGAGCGGCGTTTGCGCGCCGAGACGCGCCGCACGGCCCGGCTGGCCGCCGCTTGCATGAATGTCGGTCTCGATCAGGCCCGGGCGCACCGCGTTGACGCGCACGCCGTGCGGGCCGAGCTCCCTGGCGAGGCCGATCGTCAGCGAATCGACCGCGCCTTTCGAGCCCGCGTAGTCGACGTACTCGTTCGGCGAGCCGAGCCGAGACGCGATCGACGACACGTTGACGATCGCGCCGCCGCGCCCGCCGCGGTCGGTGGACAGCCGGCGCGCCGCTTCGCGCGCACACAGGTAGGCGCCGAGCACGTTGGTATCGAACATCCGTCGCAGCCGGTCGACCGGCATGTCGGCGAGCGGCATCGACGGCGCGACGATGCCGGCATTGTTGACGAGCGCGTCGAGGCGCCCGAACTCGGCCGCAACGGTGTCGAACATCGCGACGACGTTCGCCTCGTTCGCGACGTCGCCCGCGACGATGCACGCGCGGCCGCCCGCGTCGCGCACGGCCTGCGCGGTCAGTTCGGCCGCGGCCGCGTCGCGCGCGTAGTTGATGCCGACGTCCCAGCCGCGTTCGGCCGCGAGCACGGCGGTCGCGCGGCCGATGCCGCGGCTCGCGCCGGTGATGAGGACAGCCTTGCGGTCGGACGGTGCGGTCATCGCGTGCGGTTTCCGGTGACGGTTACTTCGCGGCGTCGGGCGCCCACTTGTCGCGGGTGGGCGGCTGGTAGCGGCGCAGCCGCTCGATCAGCGCGACGGGTTCCGACTCGACGCACAGTGCGTCGAAATAGGCCGGCCGCATGAAGCCTTCGTCGACCGTATGGCGCAGCAGCGCGATCAGCGGATCGTAGAACGAATCGATGTTGTAGAGCGCGACGGGCTTGCGGTGATAGCCGAGCTGCGCCCACGTATAGACCTCGAAGAGCTCTTCGAGCGTGCCGGCACCGCCGGGCATCGCGACGAACGCGTCGGAGAGGTCGGCCATCATTTTCTTGCGATGGTGCATGTCGGGCACGACGTGCAGTTCCGACAGCCCCGTATGGCCGACTTCCTTGTCGACGAGCAACTCGGGAATCACGCCGACCGCCCGGCCGCCGGCCGCCATCACTTCGTCGGCGATCACGCCCATCAGGCCGACGCGGCCGCCGCCGTACACGAGCGTGAGGCCTGCCTCGACGAGCGCACGGCCGAACGCGCGCGCGGCATCGGCATAGACGGGTCGCACGCCGGACGACGAGCCGCAGTAAACGCAGACTGCCTTCATTGCTTCGCGTCCTTGGCGGGGGCCTGGCCGGTGGCGACGGGGCCGCCCGCCGGGCGCGGCGACCCGTCGCGCGGCGGCAGGTAATCGGTGAACTGGCGCTTGGGCAGCTTGCCGGACACGAGATCGTCGAACAGCTGGCGCGAACGGCCGCGCAGGTACGGGGCCATGATCGAGATCACGTGCATGCTCACCTGGTGCAGCTCTTCGCGGATCGCGTCCTGGTCGTTGTATTTGCGCGGATGCATCACGTACTGGTACGACAGCCAGTACGTCGAGATCACCGCCATGTTGGTCGCGATGACCTCGATCTCGGCGGGCGTCGCGACCATTTCGGCATCGGAGACGAGCAGCTCGCACATGTCGTGCGCGAAGCGCACCTTGTGGCTGATGATCTGCTTGAAGTGCGTCTCGAGCGTGCGGTTGCGGGCGAGCAGGTCGTTGAGGTCGCGATACAGGAACCGGTAGGTCCACATGAAATCGGCCATGTACTGCAGGTACGACCAGGTTTCGTCGATCGTCGGACGGTGATCTTCGGGGAAGCGCAGCCGCCGTTCGATCTGCTGCTCGAACTGCGCGAAGATGCTGTTGATGATGTCGTCCTTGTTGCGGAAATGGTAGTACAGGTTGCCTGGACTGATTTCCATTTCCTCGGCGATCGTCGTGGTGGTGACGTTCGGCTCGCCGATCTCGTTGAAGAGTTTCAACGACAACTCGAGAATCCGTTCGCGGGTGCGGCGGGGAGGTTTCGCTTCCATGTCGTCCGGCCCTGTGTGTGCCGGACTGGCGGGCGCTGCAATCGATGCTGCGTGATTCGTCCGGCGCGGGTTGCTGTTCTATGTCTAGCGGCCGATTATAAACCGGGGTTTCGCCACGTCGGGGCATTTCGTGATCGCGGCGCCGCGCCGCGCATGGTGCGGCGCCGCATGCGGGCGTGGCGAAAGGCGCCCGGCGGTGGCCTAGAAACCGAGCCAGCGTGCGACCACCGGCCCGAGCACGAAGCCCCACGTCGTCACGCACGCGAACAGCGCGACCGTGACGGCCGCGCTGCCGAGGTCCTTCGCGCGCTTCGACAGTTCGTGGCGCTCGAGCGAGATGCGGTCGATCGCGGCTTCGACGCTCGAGTTCAGCAGCTCGACGATCAGCACCAGCAGCACCGAGCCGATCAGCAGCGCGCGCGATGCGGCCGGCACCGGCGCGAATGCGCCGATCGGCAGCATCAGCGCGGCGAGCGTGAGTTCCTGGCGAAACGCGCTTTCCTCGCGGATCGCGACGCGAAAGCCGTTCAGCGAATGCTTGAGCGCGAACCAGGCACGCGTGATGCCGCGATGGCGCTTGTACGGGTTCGGCGGCAGCGGCGCGAGCCGGTCGTCGGGGCCGAGCGGCTCGTGCGGGTGCACGTCCGCGTCGGCATGCGGCTCTTCCTCGTCGAACGGGCGGTGCCGTGACGGCGTCGCGGCGGGGGGCGGGATCTTGTCGTTCAGGTCTCGTTTCAAACGGCTGCACCTTCGGCTGGCGAGTACGCGGTCTTCGGCAGCGGCTTCAGATGCGACGCGAACTGCTCGGATGCGGCGCGCCACGAGAAGCGTTCCGCCCACGCGCGCGCAGTCGTGCGTTCGATCTTCAGCGCCTCGAGGCAGGCTTCCTGCAGGTCCTCGTGCATCGCGCCGGCATCGCCTCCGCTGAGCACGTCGATCGGGCCCGTCACGGGATACGCGGCCACCGGCGTGCCGCAGGCGAGCGCTTCGAGCAGCACGAGGCCGAACGTGTCGGTGCGACTCGGGAATACGAACACGTCGGCCGCAGCATACACCTTCGCGAGCTCGGTCTGTGACAGCACGCCGAGATAGTTCGCCTCCGGATAGCGCGACTTCAGTTCCGCGAGCGCGGGGCCTTCGCCCGCGACCCACTTCGAGCCGGGCAGGTCGAGGCGCAGGAACGCCTCGACGTTCTTCTCGATCGCGACGCGGCCCACGTACAGGAAGATCGGCCGCGCGGTGTTGAGCACCTTCGACTCCATCGGCCGGAAGGTGTCGAGGTCGACGCCGCGGGTCCACAGCACGACGTTCGTGAAGCCGAATTTCTCGAGGTCCTGCTTGACGACCGGCGTCGGCGCCATCACCGCGCGCGACGGGCCGTGGAACCAGTGCAGGAACTTGTAGGTCGCCGCCAGCGGAATGCCGAAGCGCGCCTGCACGTATTCCGGGAAGCGCGTGTGGTACGCGGTCGTGTACGGCAGCTTGCGGGCGCGCGCATAGCGCCGCGCGGCGAGGCCGAGCGGGCCTTCGGTCGCGATGTGCAGCGCGTCGGGTGCGAACGCATCGATCCGCGCGCGCAGCTTGCGATACGGCAGGATCGACAGGCGGATCTCGGGGTAGGTCGGGCAGGGCACCGTGCGGAATTCCAGCGGCGTCAGCAGTTCGACGCGGTGGCCGAGCGCCGTGAGTTCGCGCGACGTGCTCTTCAGCGTGCGTACGACGCCGTTGACCTGCGGTTCCCACGCGTCGGTGACGATCATGATCTTCATCGCGGCATGTCCTGTAAGTAGGGTTGTGTCAGGCAGCGGCCTTGGCCTTGCGCGACGCGGTCTCGGACGGTGCGGTGCGCATCACCGTCCAGTAGACGATCTTCAGTTCGCCTTCCATCGTTTCGACGAGCGCGGACAGGCTTTCGACCCAGTCGCCGTCGTTGCAGTACAGCACCCCGTCGATGTCGCGGATCTCGGCCTTGTGGATGTGGCCGCACACGACGCCGTCGCAGCCGCGGCGGCGCGCCTCGTCGGTCATCACGGTCTCGAACTGCGAGATGAAGTTGACCGCGTTCTTGACCTGGTGCTTCAGGTACTGCGACAGCGACCAGTACTGGAAGCCGAGCCGGCTGCGGATCCGGTTGAACCAGCGGTTCAGCACGAGGATCAGCGTGTAGAGCGTGTCGCCGAGGTACGCGAGCCATTTCGCATGCTGGATCACGCCGTCGAACAGGTCGCCGTGCACGATCCACAAACGTTTGCCCGCGAGCGTCGTGTGGAATGCCTCGCCGCGCACCTGGATGTCGCCGAACGCGAGATCGCAGAACTGCCGCGCGCCTTCGTCGTGGTTGCCGGGGATGTAGACGACCTGCGTGCCCTTGCGCGCCTTGCGCAGGATCTTCTGCACGACGTCGTTGTGCGCCTGCGGCCAGTACCAGCCTTTCTTCAGTTGCCAGCCGTCGATGATGTCGCCGACGAGGTACAGGTATTCCGAGTCGTTGTGACGCAGGAAATCCAGCAGGTAGGGCGCCTGACAGCCGCTCGAGCCGAGGTGGATGTCGGACAGCCAGATGGTGCGGTAGCGATGGGCGGACGGCTCGGGGTCGTCGTGCTGCGTGGTGGGCGCGACGGGCGGCTTGTGCGACACCACGCCGTCGGTTGCGCCCGAGCCGGACAGGAACGCAGTGGCGGCGCGGGCGCCGATGGGATGACGAAACAATGAAGTCGCGGACGTTTTCTGGCCCATGCATGACTCGCGCCGGTTGACATTACCGGCATTCCGCCATGCGGGCGTGACTGTACCGTGACAGTCACGAGACGTTCTTATTACGACCGTCGAAGGGTGTTTAGCAGTAAATGAGCGGGCGTTGCGTAAGCTGCCGCACTGAACGGTCGGCGTGTGTCCGGCAGGGCCGTCCTCGATGGAGACGGGCGGGGCGAGCGGCTTTCATCTGGTGAATGCGGCGCGTCAGCGCGGTATCGCGACGACGCGCGTACGCGCGAGCCGGTCGTGCGGGAACTGGCGGCCGGCGTGCAACCGGGCGGCGCCGGCCCACACGACGATCCATGCGGCGGCGAGCGCGAGCGTGACGGGCACCGACAGGCCGAGGAGCGGGTGCAGCGCGAGCGGCGGCAGGAACCACAGCCAGCCGAGCGCGTAGCGGACGAGCGCGTGGCCGGCGCTCAGCGGCCGGCCGCTCGACGACTCGAGCCGCAGCCGCCAGGTTTTCATCGGCAGCGTCTGGCCGCCGTGCGTCCAGAACCACACGAAATACGCGCCGACGACGAGCGCGATCCACGCGGCAAGCAGATTGTGATGAACGAGGCCGTTGCGTTGCTGTGTCGCGAGGCTGAACGCGAGCCCGGCGAAGAACACGACGCCGAACAGCAGCACGCCTTCGTAGAGCAGCGCGGCGAGGCGCCGCCGCACGGACGGCGCGGCAGCCGGGGTCTCGGGAGCGCGGGCGGTCGCCACGGCGCTCAGGAGCCCTTGAACAGCGAAGGCGCGTCGGCGGGCGACACCGGCAGGACCGCGGCCGGTGCCGATGCGGTGCCGGACGTGGACGACGCGGGCACCGGCTGCACGACGACGCCGGCCGACGCGGGCGCCGGGGCGGCGGCCGCGCCGCTCGCCGGGTGTTCGTGCGAGTTGACGAGGCGGCGGACGTCACGGTCGGCGACGGTCGGCGGCGCGCTGACGACGCTCGGCCTGCGGCGGCGCTCGGCGGCGGCAAGCCGTTCCTTCTGCTCCTCGGGGAGTTGCTGGTAGGCCTTCCACGCGCGCTCGCGCGCCTGTGCGGACAGCTCCTTCGCGCTCTGGTAGTTCTCGCGCGCGACGCGGCGCTGCTCGGGCGTCATCTTCGCCCATTCGGTCATCCGGTCCTGCAGGCGTTTCTGGTCATCCGGCGACAACTTCGCGAAACGCGATGCGATCTTCAGCCATTTACGCTTGCGGGCGTCGCTGAAGCCGTCCCACTGGTCGGCGAACGGCGCGAGGGCCGCGTGCTGCGCCGGCGTGAGGCGTGCCCACGACAGCGGGCCGGCGGCGGCCGGCAGCGGCAGCGGAAGGGGCAGCGGCGGGAGTTCGGTGGTCAGCCCGGTCGCGGTCGACGCGGGCGCGGCGGGGCTGGTGGTCGCGACGGGCGCCGTCGCGGGGGCCGGGTGGAATCGGGGATAGGTGGCGACGTAGGAAACGGCGATCGCGATCACGCATCCGAAAAATACGGCCAGGCCGCGCTTCTGACTCACCCGTGCGATCCCCTCGTTATTGTCTGTTAGTGAGCGCGCGAAAGATACGCGTTGAACCCGTGATCGAGATACGCATTGAGCGGCAGGTCGTCGCTGAGCATCGCCGCGTCGATGTCGGCGAGTTCGGCGGTGCGCTGCATGTCTTCCCAGTACGCGATGCCGACGAGCCCCGCGAGCAGCAACGCGAGCGGCCACGCACGCAGCAGGCGGCGGGCAAACGACGCGTACGGGCGGCCGGCGGGCGGGCGGTTCGCGGGCGTCGGGCCGTAGGCGCCGGCCGCGCCGGCGAAGGCCGGCACGAACACCGGCGCGCTCGCGGCTTCGGGCTTCTTGCGCGCGAGCGCGGCCCGGCGGGCGACGGCCAGCCGGTCGGTGGTCGCGGCCGGCAGCGCGGCCGCGCGCTCGTCCAGCGCGCGGCGCACCTTCAGCGCGAATTCGTGTTCTCGGTTTGCGGAGCTCATAGCGTGATTCCTTTGGCCTTGAGCGCTTGCGCCAGGGTATGAGTGGCTCGCGAGCAGTGCGTCTTGACGCTGCCCTCGGAGCACCCCATTGCGGCGGCAGTCTCGGCGACATCCATATCTTCCCAATAACGCATCAGGAACGCTTCCCGTTGACGCGTCGGAAGCTTCTGGATTTCTTCGTCGATCAGGGCCAGAACCTGCTCTCTTTCGAGGCGGTGCTCGCTGCTCTCGACGCCCGCGTTGTCGTCCGCGGATTCGAGCGTTTCAAGCGGGTCGAAGTCGTCGTCGTCGGTGTTGTTCAGCGACGAGAAGAGCGTCACCCACGTGTTGCGGACCTTCTGCCGGCGGAACCAGTCGTGGATCGCGTTCTGCAGGATCCGCTGAAAAAGCAGCGGCAGCTCGGCGGACGGCCGGTCGCCGTACTTTTCCGCGAGCTTGATCATCGCGTCCTGCACGATGTCGAGCGATGCATCGTCGTCACGTACGGCGTACGCAGCCTGCTTGAACGCGCGCCTTTCGACGCCCGCCAGAAAGTCGGCGAGTTCCTTGTCTGATGCCATTCCGTGAAGGTATGCGCTGCGGCCCGCTGCGTGGTGAAAAAGGTCGAAAAATTTCGTAAAACCCGCGGATGCTATCAAATTTTCATGCGGCTTGGCACCGGGTCGGCCGCCGCACGTTGCGCGCGAACCGCGGCGGCCGGGCGCCGGGCGGCGCGCATGATGCGCTGCGGGATATTTTGCTTGACGGCCCAGCTGCGACCCGCTATTGTCGGCGATTCGCAACATGAAGTGATGGTCTCATTTGAGGCTGGCCCAAGAAGCCCGCCCTTCAAACTGGACGCGCCGCTTGAACCCGAGCCACAAGCCCGGCAGAGAGCACCCGATCAATTTTTTGCCGAAAATTCGAAAGGTCAAAATGAACATGCCCAGCGCGGAATTCTCCACGTCGGAACCCCTTTCCCCTCCCGATAGCGACTCCATCGGCGGTACCGTGCTCATGAAGGCACTGGCCGACGAAAACGTCGAATTCATCTGGGGCTACCCCGGCGGCTCGGTTCTCTACATCTACGACGAGCTGTACAAGCAGGACAAGATTCAGCACGTGCTGGTGCGCCATGAACAGGCGGCCGTGCACGCAGCCGATGCGTATGCGCGCTCCACCGGCAATGTCGGCGTCTGTCTCGTGACGTCCGGCCCCGGTGTCACCAACGCGGTGACCGGCATCGCAACGGCGTACATGGATTCGATCCCGATGGTCGTGATCAGCGGCCAGGTGCCGACTGCCGCGATCGGTCAGGATGCGTTCCAGGAATGCGACACCGTCGGCATCACGCGTCCGTGCGTGAAGCACAACTTCCTCGTGAAGGACGTGCGCGACCTCGCGGAAACTGTCAAGAAGGCGTTCTATATCGCCCGCACCGGCCGTCCTGGCCCGGTGCTGATCGACATCCCGAAGGACATCTCGAAGACGCCGTGCCAGTACGAGCCGGTGAAGAGCGTGTCGCTGCGTTCGTACAATCCGGTCACGAAGGGCCATTCGGGCCAGATCCGCAAGGCCGTGTCGCTGCTGCTGACGGCCAAGCGTCCGTACATCTACACGGGTGGCGGCATCATCCTCGCCGACGCGTCGCGCGAGCTGAACCAGTTCGCGGACCTGCTCGGCTACCCGGTCACGAACACGCTGATGGGCCTCGGCGGCTATCGCGCGTCGGACAAGAAATTCCTCGGCATGCTCGGGATGCACGGCACCTACGAAGCGAACATGGCGATGCAGCACTGCGACGTGCTGATCGCGATCGGCGCCCGCTTCGACGACCGCGTGATCGGCGACCCGGCGCACTTCGCGTCGCGCCCGCGCAAGATCATTCACATCGACATCGACCCGTCGTCGATCTCGAAGCGCGTGAAGGTCGACATCCCGATCGTCGGCGACGTGAAGGAAGTGCTGAAGGAGCTGATCGAGCAACTGCAGACGGCCGAGCATGGCCCCGACACCGAGGCGCTCGCGCAATGGTGGAAGGACATCGAGGGCTGGCGCGCGAAAGACTGCCTGAAATACGACCGCGAAAGCGAGATCATCAAGCCGCAGTACGTGGTCGAGAAGGCGTGGGAGCTGACGGACGGCAACGCGTTCGTGTGCTCGGACGTCGGCCAGCACCAGATGTGGGCCGCGCAGTTCTACCGTTTCAACAAGCCGCGTCGCTGGATCAACTCCGGCGGCCTCGGCACGATGGGCTTCGGCCTGCCGGCGGCGATGGGCGTCAAGATGGCCCATCCGGACGACGACGTGCTGTGCATCACGGGCGAAGGCTCGATCCAGATGTGCATCCAGGAACTGTCGACCTGCCTGCAGTACGACACGCCCGTGAAGATCATTTCGCTGAACAACCGCTACCTCGGCATGGTCCGCCAGTGGCAGCAGATCGAATACAGCAAGCGCTATTCGCATTCGTACATGGATGCGCTGCCCGATTTCGTGAAGCTTGCCGAAGCGTACGGCCACGTCGGCATGCGGATCGAAAAGACTTCGGATGTGGAGCCGGCGCTGAAGGAAGCGCTGCGCCTGAAGGACCGCACCGTGTTTCTCGACTTCCAGACCGATCCGACCGAAAACGTCTGGCCGATGGTACAGGCCGGCAAGGGCATCACCGAGATGCTGCTCGGATCGGAAGATCTGTAACGGCGCGACGCGCGCCCGGCCCGATGCGGCCGCCTTCACGAAGGGCGGTGCGGCGCGCGGCGCGGGTGAATCGACACGGACACATTCTGGAAGAAGCGAACATGAGACACATCATTTCCGTCCTGCTGGAGAACGAACCGGGTGCGCTGTCGCGCGTGGTCGGTCTGTTTTCCGCACGCGGCTACAACATCGAAACCTTGACGGTGGCGCCGACCGAAGACCAATCGCTGTCGCGGCTCACCATCGTTTCCATTGGCTCCGACGACGTGATCGAACAGATCACGAAGCATCTGAACCGCCTGATCGAGGTGGTGAAAGTGGTGGACCTGACCGACGGTGCACACATCGAACGCGAGCTGATGCTGATCAAGGTACGTGCAGTGGGCAAGGAGCGCGAAGAAATGAAGCGGATGTCGGACATTTTCCGCGGCCGCATCATCGACGTGACCGAAAAGACCTACACGATCGAATTGACGGGCGCGAGCGACAAGCTCGACGCATTCATCCAGGGGCTGGACGCCAGCGCGATCCTCGAGACCGTGCGCACCGGCAGCTCCGGCATCGGACGCGGCGAGCGCATCCTGAAGGTGTGATGCCGACATAGCCAGAAATGGCACGCCGGGTGCGCCGTCATGTCCCGGCCCGCAGTACTCCATCCGAACGAATCATTGAATTTTTTGAATTAGCGAAGGAACCATCATGAACGTTTTCTACGACAAAGACGCCGACCTCTCCCTCATCAAGGGCAAGCAAGTCACGATCATCGGCTACGGCTCGCAAGGCCATGCGCACGCGCTGAACCTGAAGGAAAGCGGCGTGAACGTGACGGTCGGCCTGCGCAAGGACGGCGCGTCGTGGAGCAAGGCTGAAAACGCCGGCCTGTCGGTCAAGGAAGTCGCCGAAGCGGTGAAGGGCGCGGACGTCGTCATGATGCTGCTGCCGGACGAGCAGATCGCCGACGTGTACGCGAAGGAAGTGCACGCGAACATCAAGCAGGGCGCGGCGCTCGCGTTTGCGCACGGCTTCAACGTCCACTACGGCCAGGTGATCCCGCGCGCCGACCTCGACGTGATCATGATCGCGCCGAAGGCACCGGGCCACACCGTGCGCGGCACGTACTCGCAAGGTGGCGGCGTGCCGCACCTGATCGCGGTTGCGCAGAACAAGTCGGGCGCGGCGCGCGACATCGCGCTGTCGTACGCGGCGGCGAACGGCGGCGGCCGTGCCGGCATCATCGAGACGAACTTCCGTGAAGAAACCGAAACCGACCTGTTCGGCGAGCAGGCCGTGCTGTGCGGCGGTACCGTCGAGCTGATCAAGGCCGGTTTCGAGACGCTGGTCGAAGCCGGCTACGCGCCGGAAATGGCGTACTTCGAGTGCCTGCACGAACTGAAGCTGATCGTCGACCTGATCTACGAAGGCGGCATCGCGAACATGAACTACTCGATCTCGAACAACGCCGAGTACGGCGAATACGTGACCGGCCCGCGCGTCGTCACGGAAGAGACGAAGAAGGCGATGAAGCAGTGCCTGACCGACATCCAGACGGGCGAGTACGCGAAGAGCTTCATTCTCGAGAACAAGGCGGGCGCGCCGACGCTGCAGTCGCGCCGCCGCCTGACGGCCGAGCACCAGATCGAGCAGGTCGGCGCGAAGCTGCGCGCGATGATGCCGTGGATCGCGAAGAACAAGCTCGTCGACCAGACGAAGAACTAAGCACCGATAGAAGCAAAACGTGCTGTTCCGGCCCTTCGAGTGGAGGGTCGGTATCAAAAAGCCGTCCGAAGGCAGCAGTGCCCCGGGCGGCTTTTGCTATCCTACGGGCTTTGCAATTCACCGAACACCGAACGAACCCATGAACTATCCTCATCCGATCATCGCGCGCGAAGGCTGGCCGTTCATCGCGATTGCAGCCGTCATCGCGCTGTTGATCCACGCCGTCGGGGGCTTCGGCTTCGCGTGGCCGTTCTGGCTGCTGCTCGTCTTCGTCGTCCAGTTCTTCCGCGATCCGCAGCGCCCGATCCCGGCGCAGCCGAACGCGGTGCTGTGCCCGGCGGACGGCCGCATCGTCGCGGTCGAGACCGCGCAGGATCCGTACGCGAACCGCGAAGCGCTGAAGATCAGCGTGTTCATGAATGTCTTCAACGTCCATTCGCAGCGTTCGCCGGTCGACGGCGCGATCAGCAAGGTCGAGTACTTCCCGGGCGCGTTCCTGAACGCGGCGATCGACAAGGCGTCGACCGAGAACGAGCGCAATGCGGTCGTGATCCAGACGGCGAGCGGCAAGACCGTCACGTCCGTGCAGATCGCGGGCCTGATCGCCCGCCGGATCCTCTGCTACGTGCGCGCCGGCGAGCCGCTGTCGCGCGGCCAGCGCTACGGTTTCATCCGCTTCGGTTCGCGCGTCGACGTGTACCTGCCGCTCGGCAGCCGCGCGAAGGTGTCGATCGGCGAGAAGGTCTACGCGTCGTCGACGATCCTCGCCGAGCTCGAACAGTAAGCGGCGGGGCGCACGATGGCCGCATTCAAACCGCGTCGGCCGCGTAACGGCTCCGGCCAGACGCCACGCCCGTTCCGCCGCAACAAGGTGATGGCGCCCGATGCGGCGCCGCTCGAAAGCCGCCGCGCCGCGCGCCAGCGGTTCCTGAAGACGCGCGGCATCTATCTGCTGCCGAACGCATTCACGACCGCCGCGCTGTTCTGCGGCTTCTTCGCGGTCGTGCAGGCGATGAACGTCCGCTTCGAGATCGCCGCGATCGCGATTTTCGTCGCGATGGTGCTCGACGGGATGGACGGGCGCGTTGCGCGCATGACGCATACGCAGAGCGCGTTCGGCGAGCAGTTCGACAGCCTGTCGGACATGGTGTCGTTCGGCGTCGCGCCGGCGCTCGTGATGTACGAATGGGTGCTGAAGGATCTCGGCCGCTGGGGCTGGCTCGCCGCGTTCGTCTATTGCTCGGGCGCCGCGCTGCGCCTCGCGCGCTTCAACACGAACATCGGCAGCGTCGACAAGCGTTTCTTCCAGGGGCTGCCGAGCCCGGCCGCCGCCGCGCTGATCGCGGGCTTCGTGTGGCTCGCGACCGACAACCGCGTGCCGATGAAGCTTGGCTGGCTGCCGTGGGTCGCGTTCGCGCTGACGATCTACGCGGGCGTGACGATGGTGTCGAACGCACCGTTCTACAGCGGCAAGGCGCTCGACGTGCGGCACCGCGTGCCGTTCGCGGCGATCCTGCTCGTCGTCGTCGCGTTCGTGCTCGTGTCGTCCGATCCGCCGCTGATGCTGTTCTGCCTGTTCGTGCTGTACGGGCTGTCCGGCTATGTGTTCTGGGCTTACCAGGCCATTCGCGGGCGGGCGAACCCGGCGCGCTCGTCGCAGCGCGATCACTGACATCCGCGCGCGATCTGCGATCTGCCCGGAAACGGCGGCCTCGGGGCCGCCGTTTTAATTTGTCCCTTTTTTCTGGCCGGACCGCGTCGATTCCCGGGCGCCGTCCGATTGCGCGGCCAGCGGAATGTCGCTATAGTCTTCGGCATGACTGCATTTCCCCGCCTCTCCCTCCTTCTAGCCGGTGCGCCGCTACGCGCGCTAGCTTTGGCGCGCCTGCCGCGCTGACCGTTCTCGCCCCCCGTCTCAAGCCTCGTCTGTTGTTGAGCGTCGCCAGCGGTGGCGCGATCTCATTACGTTTGACTTCCGTATAAAAGAGCCCTGGAGCCCCCCATGACAGACAAGCTGATCATTTTCGATACGACGTTGCGTGACGGCGAGCAATCGCCCGGTGCGTCGATGACGAAGGAAGAGAAAATCCGCATTGCGAAGCACCTCGAGCGGATGAAGGTCGACGTGATCGAGGCCGGCTTCGCCGCCAGCTCCAACGGCGATTTCGACGCGATCCACACGATCGCCGGTCTCGTGAAGGACAGCACGATCTGCTCGCTGGCGCGGGCCAACGACAAGGACATCCAGCGCGCGGCGGACGCATTGAAGCCGGCCAACAGCGCGCGGATCCACACGTTCATCGCGACGTCGCCGCTGCACATGGAGAAGAAGCTGCGGATGACGCCGGACCAGGTGTTCGAGCAGGCGCGTCTCGCGGTGCGTTTCGCGCGCAAGTTCACCGACAACGTCGAGTTCTCGCCGGAAGACGGCAGCCGCTCGGATCTCGATTTCCTGTGCCGCGTGCTGGAAGCCGTGATCGCCGAAGGCGCGACGACGATCAACATCGCCGATACGGTCGGCTACGGCGTGCCGGAGCTGTACGGCAACCTCGTGAAGACGCTGCGCGAACGCATTCCGAACTCGGACAAGGCGATCTTCTCGGTGCATTGCCACAACGACCTCGGGATGGCGGTCGCGAACTCGCTCGCCGGCGTGAAGATCGGGGGTGCGCGCCAGATCGAGTGCACGATCAACGGCCTCGGCGAGCGCGCGGGCAACACGTCGCTCGAAGAAATCGTGATGGCCGTGAAGACCCGCAAGGACTACTTCGGCCTCGACGTCGGCATCGACACGACGCAAATCGTGCCGACGTCGAAGCTCGTGTCGCAGATCACCGGTTTCGTCGTGCAGCCGAACAAGGCAGTGGTCGGCGCGAACGCGTTCGCGCACGCGTCGGGCATTCACCAGGACGGCGTGCTGAAGGCGCGCGACACCTACGAGATCATGCGTGCGGAAGACGTGGGCTGGACCGCGAACAAGATCGTGCTCGGCAAGCTGTCGGGCCGCAACGCGTTCAAGCAGCGCCTGCAGGAACTCGGCGTATCGCTCGACAGCGAAGCCGAATTGAATGCCGCGTTCATGCGCTTCAAGGATCTGGCCGACCGCAAGGCGGAGATCTTCGACGAGGACATCATCGCGATCGTGTCCGAGGAATCGGCGCTCGCGCACGAGCAGGAGCACTTCAAGTTCGTGTCGCTGTCGCAGCGTTCGGAAACGGGCGAGCAGCCGCAGGCGAAAATCGTGTTCGCGGTCGAAGGCAAGGAAGTGACCGGCGAGGCGCGCGGCAACGGCCCGGTCGACGCGACGTTCAATGCGATCGAGGGCGAAGTCGGCAGCGGGTCCGAGCTGCTGCTGTACTCGGTGAACGCGATCACGACCGGCACGCAGGCGCAGGGCGAAGTGACGGTCCGGTTGTCGAAGAGCGGGCGGATCGTCAACGGCGTCGGTACCGATCCGGATATCGTCGCCGCGTCCGCGAAAGCGTACATTTCCGCGCTGAACAAGCTGCACTCGAAGGACGACAAGGTCAACCCGCAGCGTCCGTAAGCTGCGCGCGCCGCCGCGCTCATCAGGCAGTCCCGAAACGCCCCGTGCGGCTCTGCGCCGCCCGAGGCGTTTTTTCATTGGCCGCTCATTCGGCGGCCGGCGCGCGGAACAGCCAGCGGCGCGCAGCCGCGCGTGGCGCCGGCTGGCGCCGGCGGAACTCGACCGCGATCCCGCGCCGCGGCGCATCGGCGACGAACGCATCGAGCAGTTCGAGCACGTCGTGATCGATGTAGTCGGCGCGCGTCGCGTCGATGATCACCGCCGCCCGGTCCGGAATGTGGCGCAGGTGGTGCTTGACCTGCACCTTGCCCAGAAACGACACGTCCTTGCGGAACGACAGCAGGAAGTGGTCGTCATGCTGCGCGAGCGTGACGGGGCTCTTCAGGTTCGCGACGGCGACGGCCAGCACGCTGCACGCGAGGCCGAGCGCGATGCCGAACAGCAGGTCGACTGCGAGCACGCCGACGATCGTCGCGGCGAACGGCGCGAACGCGGCCGGGCCTTGCTTCATCACCGAGCGGAACAGCGCCGGTTTCGCGAGCTTCAGACCGGTGTGGATCAGGATCGCGGCTAGGCTCGCGAGCGGGATCAGATTGATCAGGCCGGTGAGCGCGAACACGCTCGCGAGCAGCAGGATCCCGTGCACGATCGCGGACATCCGGCTTTGCGCGCCTGCGTTGACGTTGGCCGAACTGCGCACGATCACCGACGTGATCGGCAGGCCGCCGACCGCGCCCGCGACCAGATTGCCGACGCCCTGGGCCTTCAGTTCGCGATCGGGTTGGGTCGGTCGCCGCTTCGGATCGATCTGTTCGACCGCTTCGAGGCACAGCAGCGTCTCGAGGCTCGCGACGACCGCCAGCGTGATCGCAACCCGCCAGACGTCCGGATTGACCAGGTGCGCGAAGTTCGGGCCGAGCTCCGCATGCTTGAGCGATGCCGCGAGCGTCGCGAACGAGTCGAATTCGGGCAGCGTGACGCGATGCGCGGCGCCCGGTGCGGCTGCCGGTGCGACCATGCCGAGCACGAGCGTCGCGCCGATGCCGAGCACGACGACCGCGAGCGGGGCGGGGACCGAACGCACCCATGCGAAGCGCTTGAGTGCCGGCGTGTCCCACGCGATCAGCAGCGCCAGCGACGCAACCGCGATGGCCGTGGCGGCCCATGCGGTCGGCAGCGTCAGCCAGTTCGCAAACGATTGCGAAGCCGCGCCGCCGATGCCGAATGCGAACGGAATCTGCTTCACGATCAGCAGCAGGCCGATCGCGGCGAGCATGCCCTTGATGACGGGCGACGGCACGTAGGCGGCGAAGCGGCCGGCGCGCAGCATGCCGAAGCCGAACTGCAGCACGCCGGACAGCAACACCGCGAGCAGGAACGCGGAGAAGCTGCCGAGCTGCGCGATGCCTTCGACGACGATCACGACGAGGCCGGCGGCCGGCCCGCTGACGGACAGCGACGAGCCGCTCAGCAGCGCGACGACGATGCCGCCGACGATGCCGGACACGAGCCCGGCGAACGGTTCGACGCCGGAGGCATTGGCGATGCCGAGACAGAGCGGCAGCGCGACGAGGAAAACGACGATACCGGCGACGATGTCGCGCGGCAGGGTGGACAGGCGCTCGTTCAGTTTCATGGTTGGGGCGGTTTCGTTGGCGTGGAGGGCAGGGCGCGGGTCAACCGAGCGCGGCGGCGGCGGCAACAGGCTCCGGCTCGGGCTCGGGCTCGGCTTCGGCCGGCGGTGCTGCATAGCCGGAATCGAGCTCCTTCAGGCGGCCGTCGGCGAGCGAAAAGATCCAGCCGTGCACGAGCGGCGGTCGTTCGCGGCCGCGCACGATCGGCGACGCGCGCAGCAGCCGCACCTGTTCGAGCACGTTCAGCTCGGCGAGGCGATCGGCGGCGGCCAGGTCGTCGAGCCCGTCGAGCGTGTCGCGATGGCGCCGCGCGAGCGCGCAGAGCGGCGCGATGCGGCGCGCGACGTGCGGCAGGTCGGCGGGCGGCGGCAGCAGCGATGCGCGCACGCCGCCACACCCGTAGTGACCGCACACGATCACGTGATCGACCTTCAGCACCCGCACCGCGTACTCGAGCACGCTGGCGGAATTGTCGTCGTCGGGATGAAACAGGTTCGCGATGTTGCGATGGACGAACAGTTCGCCGGGCGCGCAGTGCGTGATGGTCTCGGCCGGCACGCGGCTGTCGGCGCAGCCGATCCACAGTACGCGCGGATTCTGGCCGCGCGCGAGCGCGTCGAAGAAGCCGGGCGTGTGTTCGCGCGTCTCGCGGGCCCAGGCAATGTTGGCAACCAGCATGCTCTTGGGGCGGTTCATGAGGACTCCTTTATGAACAAGGCGAATAAATATCGATCGAAATGGCGTACCGACATTCTTTCTAAGTTGAAAGGTTCGATTTCGACTGATATTAGGGGTATGCCCTAGCACTCCGGGTGGGTTGAAACAAATTGTTTCAAATTGATTGAGCGTAGTGCATTGCATGCACCAGCGAGACGCATGACATGCGCGGGGCATGCCTGTTTATGCGCAGGCGCCCGCATGACGGGCCGTTCAGCGTATTGCCATCGAAATATTAACGATCGGAAAAGTTTTCCGTCTTATTTCTGAAATTAAATAACACGACGGAAAAAATGAAATGGCCATTCACGCAATCATTCGTGAATGGCCATTGCGACAATTGCGCGTCAATGCGCAATCGGTCAGAACAGCGTGCGGCGATCGGGATCGTGCAGCGGGTCCGGCGTTTTCTGCGTGGTGCGCAGGATGCCCTGCGGATCGAAGTAGAAGCTGTACATCATGTACCAGACGTTGTCCTCGAGATACCGGTACGTCCACACCTCGCGCTTCATCAGCGGAAAGTAGGAGGTCTCGACCGGGCGTCCGAAATTGACGAGGACGTCGGTCTTCGTCCACTTGCCGATCTCCGCGCGATAGAACTCGCTCGGCTGCAGCACCTGGCGCACGTTGACGATCCGGTGGGCCGCGTCGACGTCGGCCGCGACCGTGATCTCGCCCATTGGCTGGGTCGGCCACATCAGGCGCTTGCCGCCGCCCGGCAGGTCATAGATCTCGCGCGGCGGGCCCATGCGCGCGACGATCGCCGACTCGTCCTGGCCGGCCTGGTATTGCTGCCACGGTTGCGCGCAACCGGCCAGCAGCGCGGCGGCGCAGGCGACCAGCACGGGCAGGCGCGCGGGAATGCGAGAGCGCATCGGATTCTCCAGAACACGGAAACAGGTCCCGTTTTATCACGGACGGCGCGCGATCGCGCATCGGGCGGAAAAAATCGGTGCGGATCGCGCGCTGTCGCGCTTGCGGGCCGCGGGCGCGGCGGCCTATGATCCGCGCTTCTCGGGCAGATTGAAGGGCAGGTTGGCGATGCACGGATGGAAGCGATGCGCGCTCGCGTGGAGCGCGGGGTGGATGCTGGTGTCGTCCGCGTTTGCCGGCGGCGAGCCGGTGCGGATCGCACTGATCGAAGGGATGTCGGGCCCGTTCGCGAACGCGGGCGCGGCGGTCGAGCGCAACCTGCGCTTCGGCGTCGAGCAGGTCAACGCGGCGGGCGGCGTGAAGCTGCGCGACGGCGCGCACCCGCTCGAGCTCGTCGTGCTCGACAGCAAGGGCAGCCCTGAGGAGGCGCTCGTGCAGTTGCGCGCGGCCGCCGACCGCCATGTCGGCTTCGTCGCGCAGGGCAACAGCTCGGCCGTCGCGGCCGCGCTCGTCGCGGCGCTCGACAAGCTGAACGCACGCGATCCGGACAACCGGATGCTGTTGCTGAACTACTCGGCCGACGATCCGGCGCTGACCGGCGCGCGCTGCAGTTTCTGGCATTTCCGCTTCGATGCGCATGCCGGCATGCGGATGGCGGCGCTCGCGGACGTGATGGCGCGCGATCGCGCGCTGCGCAAGGTCTATCTGCTGAACCAGGACTACAGCTTCGGTCACGACGTCAGCACCCTCGCGCGGCAGGCGCTGGCCGCGCGGCGCCCGGACGTGACGATCGCCGGCGACGAATTCCACCCGATCGGCCGGATCAAGGATTTCTCGCCGTACATCGCGAAGATCCGCGCGAGCGGCGCGGACGCCGTCGTGACCGGCAACTGGGGCAACGACCTCACGCTGCTCGTGAAGGCGGCGCGCGAACAGGGGCTCAACGCCAAGTTCTATACGTTCTACGGCAACAGCCTCGGCGCGCCGGCGGCCCTGGGCGACGCGGGTGTCGGCCGCGTCGTGGCGGTAGCCGACTGGCACCCGAACGCGGGCGGCGCCGCGTCCGACGCGTTCTACCGTGCGTTCCGGACCCGTTTTCCGGCCGCCCAGGACGACTACCCGGTGCGGCGGATGAGCCAGATGATCCAGATGCTGGCCGCCGCGATGACCCGTGCGGGTTCGGCCGACCCAGTCGCGGTCGCGCGTGCGCTCGAGGGGCTGTCGTTCGACGACGGCTTCCACGCGTCGCGGATGCGCGCGCAGGATCACCAGCTGATCCAGCCCCTTTACGTGATGGAAATGGACAAGGCCGGCACGCCGGGCGTGCGCTTCGACAACGAGGGATCGGGCTACGGCTTCCGGACGGTGCTCGCGGTGCCGGCGCAACGCACGGAGATGCCGTCGACGTGCTCGATGACGCGCCCGTGACGGGAAGCGCCAAGAACGGCACCGAGTTGTGCTACAATGCGCGCCGGTTGTAAGTCACGGCACGGCCATTCTTCCGTGTCCGCCTGTTCAGTTAGAAAGGAAATCACATGTCTGTTGCAGATATCAAGAAGTCGGAAGTCGTTGCTCAGTTCGCCCGCGGTACCAACGACACGGGGTCGCCCGAAGTCCAGGTCGCACTGCTGACCGCACGTATCGTCGAACTGACGGGTCACTTCAAGACCCACGCGAAGGATCACCACAGCCGCCGCGGCCTGCTGCGCATGGTGAGCCGCCGCCGCAAGCTGCTCGACTACCTCAAGGGCAAGGATGCCGACCGTTACCGCGCACTGATCGAGAAGCTGGGTCTGCGTAAGTAATCGAGGCGATTGCCGCCAGCAAGATGCCTGTGTCAGTCCGCTGATACAGGCATTTTGTTTTTGCGCGGTGCGTAGCGTCACACGCACCGCAGGCGCTCCCGCACGTTCGTACGGGGCCGCCGCCACGACCGATACCGGGGCAGGATTTGTGTCATTCCAGCGCGTCGCTGCTTGAGCGCCGCGCTGGAATGGCATAAAAAACACACCTTGCTCCGGGTGATTCGGTCGGGACGCCGCCGCGCGGGATGGCCGGCGCGGCGAATGAAATGCATGAATACAAAGGAGCAACCATGTCCATGTTCAACAAGGTCGTGAAGGAATTCCAATGGGGCCAGCACAAGGTGCGCCTCGAAACCGGTGAAGTCGCCCGCCAGGCGAGCGGCGCCGTGATCGTCGACGTCGAAGACACCGTCGTGCTGGCAACCGTCGTCGGCGCGAAGTCGGCGAAGCCGGGCCAGGATTTCTTCCCGCTGACCGTCGACTACCTCGAGAAGACCTACTCGGCCGGCAAGATTCCGGGCGGCTTCTTCCGCCGCGAAGGCCGTCCGTCGGAGCACGAGACGCTGACGTCGCGCCTGATCGACCGTCCGCTGCGCCCGCTGTTCCCGGAAGGCTTCTACAACGAAGTCCAGGTCGTGATCCACGTGCTGTCCGTGAACCCGGAAATCCCGGCGGACATCCCCGCGCTGATCGGCGCATCGGCCGCGCTCGCCGTGTCGGGCCTGCCGTTCAACGGCCCGGTCGGTGCCGCGCGTGTCGCATACATCGACAACGCGTACGTGCTGAACCCGACGCGTGACCAGCTCAAGGCATCGAGCCTCGACCTCGTCGTCGCGGGTACGGAGCGCGCCGTGCTGATGGTCGAGTCGGAAGCCGATCAACTGTCGGAAGAAGTGATGCTGGGCGCCGTGGTGTTCGGCCACGAGCAGATGCAGATCGCGATCGACGCGATCCACGAGCTGGTGCGCGACGGCGGCAAGCCCGAGTGGGACTGGCAGCCGGCGCCGAAGAACGAGGCGCTGATCACCCGCGTGACCGAGCTGGCGCAGAACGATCTGCTCGCCGCTTACCAGTTGCGCGACAAGCAGGCGCGTTCGGCGAAGCTGAAGGAAGTCTACGCGGCGACGTCGGCGAAGCTCGAGGAAGACGCGCTGGCGGCCGGTACGGTCGCGGCCGACAAGGCCACGGTCGGCAACGTGCTGTTCGACATCGAGGCGAAGATCGTCCGTTCGCAGATCCTGAACGGCGAGCCGCGCATCGACGGCCGCGACACGCGCACCGTGCGCCCGATCGAGATCCGCACCGGCGTGCTGCCGCGTACCCACGGCTCGGCGCTGTTCACGCGCGGCGAAACGCAGGCGCTGGTCGTCGCGACGCTCGGCACGAAGGGTGACGAGCAGATCATCGACGCGCTCGAAGGCGAATACCGCGAGCGCTTCATGCTCCACTACAACATGCCCCCGTTCGCGACCGGCGAAACGGGCCGCGTCGGCTCGCCGAAGCGTCGCGAAATCGGCCACGGCCGTCTGGCCAAGCGCGCGCTGGTCAAGTGCCTGCCGAGCGCCGACGAATTCGGCTACTCGATCCGCGTCGTATCGGAAATCACCGAATCGAACGGTTCGTCGTCGATGGCATCGGTGTGCGGCGGCTGCCTCGCGCTGATGGACGCCGGCGTGCCGATGAAGGCGCATGTCGCGGGTATCGCGATGGGCCTGATCCTCGAAGGCAACAAGTTCGCGGTGCTGACCGACATCCTCGGCGACGAAGATCACCTCGGCGACATGGACTTCAAGGTGGCCGGCACCGAGCAAGGCGTGACGGCACTGCAGATGGACATCAAGATCCAGGGCATCACGAAGGAAATCATGCAGGTCGCGCTCGCGCAAGCGAAGGAAGGCCGCATGCACATCCTCGGCAAGATGACGTCGGCGGTGTCGGGTGCGAACACGCAACTGTCGGAATTCGCGCCGCGCATGATCACGGTCAAGATCAACCCGGAAAAGATCCGCGACGTGATCGGCAAGGGCGGTTCGGTGATCCGCGCGCTGACCGAGGAAACGGGCACGACCATCGACATCTCGGACGACGGCGTCGTGACGATCGCGAGCACGAGCAGCGAAGGCATGGCCGAAGCGAAGAAGCGCATCGAGCAGATCACGGCTGAAATCGAAGTCGGCCAGGTGTACGAAGGCACGGTGCTCAAGCTGCTCGATTTCGGTGCGATCGTGAACCTGCTGCCGGGCAAGGACGGTCTGCTGCACATCTCGGAAATCGTCAACGAGCGTGTGAAGGACATCAACGACTACCTGAAGGAAGGTCAGCAGGTGAAGGTCAAGGTGATCCAGACGGACGAGAAGGGGCGCGTGCGTCTGTCGGCCAAGGCGCTGCTGAATGAAGCAGCGGCGGCAGCGCAGTCGGATACGCCGCCGCAGCAGTAAGCGGACAGGCGGACCAACGGCCGGCAGTGCGAAAGCGTGCCGGCCGTTTTTTCTGTAGCATCGTTGTGCGGCGCAGCAGCGCCGGCGAGGCGCCCGCGCCGTGCGCACGGGCGTGCCATCCGATTCCGATCCTGGAGCGATTCTCACCATGAAAGCCATCGAAATCACCGAATTCGGCGCCCCCGACGTGCTGAAGCTCGCGGAGCGTCCGCGCCCCGAACCGAAGCGCGGCGAGGTGCTGATCAAGGTGGCGGCTTCCGGCGTGAACCGGCCCGACGTGTTCCAGCGCAAGGGCGCCTATGCGCCGCCGCCGGGTGCGTCGGATCTGCCGGGCCTCGAGGTCGCGGGCGAGATCGTCGGCGGCGACGTGTCCGATGCGGCGCTGAACCCGTTCGGCCTGAAGCTCGGCGATCGCGTGTGCGCGCTGCTCGCGGGCGGCGGCTATGCCGAATATGCGGTCGCGCCGCTGCCGCAGTGCCTGCCGGTGCCGGACGGCCTCACCGATGTCGAGGCCGCCTCGCTGCCCGAAACGTTTTTCACCGTGTGGAGCAACGTGTTCGACCGTGCGCAGCTCGGCGCGGGCGAGGGCGGCGAGCAGGAGACGCTGCTCGTGCAGGGCGGCTCCAGCGGCATCGGCGTGACGGCGATCCAGATCGCGCATGCGCTCGGCTTTCGCGTGTTCGCGACGGCCGGCACCGCCGACAAGTGCCGCGCGTGCGAGGCGCTCGGCGCCGAGCGCGCGATCGACTACAAGACCGAAGACTTCGTCGAAGTCGTGAAGTCGCTGACGCACGATCGCGGCGTCGACGTGATCCTCGACATGGTGGCGGGCTCGTACGTGCCGCGCGAGCTGTCCGCGCTCGCGGACGGCGGCCGTCTCGTGCTGATCGCGCTGCTCGGCGGCGCGAAGGCCGAGGTCAACCTGAACGAGATCCTGCGCCGCCGGCTGACGGTGACGGGCTCGACGCTGCGCCCGCGCCCGGTCGAGTTCAAGGCGCGCATCGCCGCGCAGTTGAAGGCGCGCGTGTGGCCGCTGCTGGCCGACGGTCGCATCAAGCCCGTGATCTATCGTGTGCTGCCGGCCGGCGAGGCTGCGCAAGCGCATGCGCTGATGGAAAGCGGCGAGCACATCGGCAAGATCGTGCTCGATTGGGGTACGAACGCGTGACGGCCCGCGCAGCGGGCTTGACATACGCGGTTTGACCGGTTCAAGCCGCGCGCAGTAAAATCGCGGGTTTGCTTCGCCAGATCCAACCTGACGGCCGGGTTCCGGCACGTTAATGACAAGATAGTGACGAGACAGACACGATGTCGAAACAACGAACAAAGCGAGTGATCGGCAACTGGAAGATGCACGGCCGGCTGGCCGGCAACCAGGCGCTGCTGAACGAAGTGGTGCAGGGTGCGGGCGCGGTGGCGGCTGAAACGTCGATCGGCGTGTGCGTGCCGTTCCCGTATCTCGCGCAGGTTCAGGCGCAGCTCGGCGGTGGCCGTGTCGCGTTCGGCGCGCAGGACGTGTCCGCACACGAGCAAGGTGCGTTCACCGGCGAGGTGGCGGCCGCGATGGTGGCGGAGTTCGGCGCGCAGTATGCGATCGTCGGCCATTCGGAGCGTCGCGCGTATCACGGCGAAAGCAGCGAGACGGTCGCCGCGAAAGCGCAACGCGCGCTCGCGGCAGGCCTCACGCCGGTCGTGTGCGTCGGCGAGACGCTCGACGAGCGCGAATCGGGTGCGACCGAGCAGGTCGTCGGTGCGCAGCTCGACGCGGTGCTGGCCGTGCTGACGGCTGACGAAGCTGCCCGCATCGTCGTCGCGTACGAGCCGGTCTGGGCGATCGGTACGGGCAAGAGCGCGACGTCGGCGCAGGCGCAGGACGTGCACGCGTTCCTGCGTACGCGTCTCGCGGCGAAGGGTGCGGCGGACGTGTCCGTGCTGTACGGCGGCAGCGTGAAGCCGGACAACGCGGAAGAGCTGTTTGCTCAGCCGGACATCGACGGCGGCCTGATCGGCGGCGCGTCGCTGAAGGCGGAAGATTTCCTGGCGATCTGCCGGGCCGCGCGTTGAGCGGTCCGAGATCGAATTGAACCATGACGGCGGCCGGTCGGTCCGGTCGCCCGATCCAATCGGGTGGGTGTGATGCTGTTATTCAAGACGTTGATTATTGTGGTGCAGGTGCTGTCTGCGCTCGGTGTGATCGGGCTCGTGCTGCTGCAGCATGGCAAGGGTGCCGACATGGGCGCCGCGTTCGGCAGCGGCGCGTCGGGCAGTCTGTTTGGTGCGACGGGCTCGGCGAACTTCCTGTCGCGCACGACGGGCATTCTCGCGGCGATCTTCTTCGTCGCGACGCTCGCGCTGACGTACCTCGGTTCGTACAAGTCGACGCCGTCGGCAGGCGTGCTCGGCACGGCAGCGACCGCGCCGGCATCGGCGCCCGCCGCATCGGCGCCGGCTGTCGCGGCGTCCGCCGCAGCCGCTTCGGCCGCAAGCGCGCCGGGCCAGGATGTCCCGAAATAAAAAGTTAATTTTTTTGCGGTTGTGCGTTGAACAAATCCGGAACTCGGGTTAGAATTTAATTCTTGAAGCGATTCGCGGGAACAAGCAGCACAACCCGAGTTGCATGCAGTGCCGACGTGGTGAAATTGGTAGACACGCTATCTTGAGGGGGTAGTGGCGAAAGCTGTGCGAGTTCGAGTCTCGCCGTCGGCACCAAAGTTACTCAATGCCAGCCGCTTCTAGTGGCTGGCATTTTTCATTTCTGGGGTGGGCTTGCGGTTGTCTTGCGATCGCCTGTACTCCGAAATGATTCCTTCCGCCGGAAGTGGTATTCTCCGGACGCTCAGAACCAACCGATAGAGGATTGCCTTGAACCTCGCAGCCTATTACCCCGTCTTGTTGTTCCTCCTCGTGGGCACTGGTTTAGGTATAGCGCTGGTCAGCATCGGCAAGCTTCTTGGTCCCAACAAGCCGGACGTCGAGAAGAACGCACCGTACGAGTGCGGCTTCGAAGCCTTTGAAGACGCCCGGATGAAGTTCGACGTTCGGTATTACCTCGTCGCCATCCTGTTCATCATCTTCGATCTCGAAACCGCATTCCTGTTCCCGTGGGGCGTCGCGCTCCGGGACATCGGCTGGCCGGGTTTCATCGCAATGATGATTTTTCTGCTCGAATTCCTGCTGGGCTTTGCCTATATCTGGAAGAAAGGCGGCCTCGACTGGGAGTGATGGGTTAATCGCCGGTTTGCATGGGCGGCCACGCTCGGTCGCTCGTCTGGAGTGGAAAGCAAATGAGTATCGAAGGGGTCTTGAAGGAAGGGTTTGTCACCACGACGGCTGACAAGCTGATCAACTGGACGCGTACCGGCTCGCTGTGGCCGATGACGTTCGGGCTCGCGTGTTGTGCCGTCGAGATGATGCATGCGGGCGCCGCCCGTTACGATCTGGACCGGTTCGGTGTCGTGTTCCGTCCGAGCCCGCGTCAGTCGGACGTGATGATCGTCGCCGGCACGCTGTGCAACAAGATGGCGCCCGCGCTGCGCCGCGTGTACGACCAGATGGCCGAGCCGCGCTGGGTGATCTCGATGGGGTCGTGCGCGAACGGCGGTGGTTACTACCACTACTCGTACTCGGTGGTCCGCGGCTGCGACCGGATCGTGCCGGTCGACGTCTACGTGCCGGGCTGTCCGCCCACGGCCGAGGCGCTGGTCTACGGCGTGATCCAGCTTCAGGCGAAGATCCGCCGCACCAATACCATCGCCCGTCAATAAAGCCCCGAGCGTCCCCTCAATATGGCAAGCAAAATCGAGACCCTGAAGGCAAACCTCGAAGCCGCGCTCGGCGCGCGCGTGGTGAGCCTCACCGAAGCGATCGGTGAACTGACGCTCGTCGTGAAGGCGAGCGATTACCTCGAAGTCGCAAAGACGCTGCGCGACGATCCGAAGCTCCGTTTCGAGCAACTGATCGACCTCTGCGGCGTCGACTACCAGACCTTCGGCGACGGCGCCTACGACGGCCCGCGCTTCGCGGCCGTGTCGCACCTGCTGTCGGTCACGAACAACTGGCGTCTGCGCCTGCGCGCGTTCGCGCCGGACGACGATCTGCCGATCGTGGCGTCGCTGGTCGACATCTGGACCTCGGCGAACTGGTACGAGCGCGAAGCGTTCGACCTGTACGGCATCGTGTTCGAAGGCCACCCCGACCTGCGCCGCATCCTCACCGACTACGGCTTCATCGGTCACCCGTTCCGCAAGGACTTCCCGGTGTCGGGCTACGTCGAAATGCGTTACGACCCGGAAGAGAAGCGGGTCGTGTACCAGCCGGTGACGATCGAGCCGCGCGAAATCACGCCGCGCGTGATCCGCGAGGATCGCTATGGCGGTCTGAAACATTAAGGGGGCGTCATGGCAGAAATCAAGAACTACACGCTCAACTTCGGCCCGCAGCACCCGGCAGCGCACGGCGTGCTGCGCCTCGTGCTCGAGCTCGACGGCGAAGTCATCCAGCGTGCCGATCCGCACATCGGCCTGCTGCACCGCGCGACCGAAAAGCTCGCGGAATCCAAGACCTTCATCCAGTCCGTGCCGTACATGGACCGTCTCGACTACGTGTCGATGATGGTCAACGAGCACGGCTACGTGCTCGCGATCGAAAAGCTGCTCGGCATCGACGTGCCGGAGCGCGCGCAGTACATCCGCGTGCTGTTCGACGAAATCACGCGCGTGCTGAACCACCTGATGTGGATCGGCGCGCATGCGCTCGACGTCGGCGCGATGGCCGTGTTCCTGTACGCGTTCCGCGAACGCGAAGACCTGATGGACGTGTACGAAGCGGTGTCCGGCGCCCGGATGCACGCGGCCTACTATCGTCCGGGCGGCGTCTATCGCGATCTGCCTGACGCAATGCCGCAATACAAGGCGTCGAAGATTCGCAACGAGAAGGCGCTCGCGAAGATGAACGAGGCGCGCAGCGGCTCGGTGCTCGACTTCATCGACGATTTCTTCACGCGCTTCCCGAAGTGCGTCGACGAATACGAAACGCTGCTGACCGACAACCGGATCTGGAAACAGCGTCTGGTCGGGATCGGCGTGGTGAGCCCGGAACGTGCGCTGCAGATGGGCCTGACGGGCCCGATGCTGCGCGGCTCGGGCATCGCGTGGGACCTGCGCAAGAAGCAGCCCTACGAAGTGTACGACCGGATGGATTTCGACGTGCCGGTCGGCGTGAACGGCGATTGCTACGACCGCTATCTGGTGCGCGTCGAAGAAATGCGCCAGTCGATCCGCATCGCGAAACAGTGTATTGAGTGGCTCCGCAAGAATCCAGGCCCGGTGATGACGGACAATCACAAGGTTGCCCCGCCGTCGCGCGTCGGCATGAAGACCAACATGGAAGACTTGATTCACCACTTCAAGCTCTTCACCGAAGGTTTCCATGTGCCGGAAGGCGAAGCGTACGCGGCGGTCGAGCATCCGAAGGGTGAGTTCGGCATCTATCTCGTGTCGGATGGCGCCAACAAGCCGTATCGCCTCAAGATTCGCGCGCCGGGTTTCGCGCACCTGGCGTCGCTCGACGAAATGGCGCGCGGTCACATGATCGCCGACGCCGTCACGATCATCGGTACGCAGGACATCGTGTTCGGCGAAATCGATCGCTAATGGTTGCGCCGCCCGCGCGCGCGGGCGGCGAGCAGTCAGTCGCACGCGAAGTCACAAGCGGTATGCGCCGAACCGGCGCGGCTTCGCAAGCTGTCAACAGAGTGAGCGCCAGGTCTGCCGTCCATGCACCCCAGTGTGCGGCAGGTTGTTCGTTCGGTAGGAATTGAAAGAGTCGTGTCTGAAAATGATCTCAGCTGAAGGCCTGAAGGAAATCGATCGAGCGTTGACGAAGTATCCCGCCGATCAGAAACAGTCCGCCGTGATGTCGGCGTTGGCCGTGGCTCAAGAAGAGCATGGCTGGCTGTCGCCCGAACTGATGCAGTTCGTCGCGGACTATCTCGGCATGCCGGCCGTCGCCGTGCAGGAAGTCGCGACGTTCTACACGATGTACGAGCTCAAACCGGTCGGCAAGCACAAGATCACGCTCTGCACGAACCTGCCGTGCCAGCTCGGCCCGCACGGCGGCGCGGAAGCGACTGCCGACTACCTGAAACAGAAGCTGGGCATCGGCTTCGGCGAGACCACGCCCGACGGCAGGTTCACGCTGAAGGAAGGCGAATGCATGGGCTCGTGCGGCGATGCGCCGGTGCTGCTGGTGAACAATCACAGAATGTGCAGCTTCATGAGCCGCGAGAAGATCGACCAGCTGCTTGAGGAGCTCTCGAAATGACGTCTCTCCACGACCGTCACATCAAACCGCTGATCCTCGCTGGTCTGAACGGCGAGAACTGGCACCTCGAAGACTACGTTGCGCGCGGCGGCTACAAGCAGTTGCGCCGCATTCTCGAAGAAAAGATTCCGCCGGAGCAGGTGATCGCCGACGTGAAGGCGTCGGGCCTGCGCGGCCGCGGCGGCGCGGGCTTCCCGACCGGCCTGAAGTGGAGCTTCATGCCGCGTCAGTTCCCGGGGCAGAAGTACCTCGTCTGCAACTCGGACGAAGGCGAACCGGGCACGTTCAAGGATCGCGACATCCTGCGCTGGAACCCGCACGCGCTGATCGAAGGCATGGCCATCGGCGCATACGCGATGGGCATCACCGTCGGCTACAACTACATCCACGGCGAGATCTTCGAAGTGTATCGACGCTTCGAAGCCGCGCTGGATGAAGCGCGCGCGGCCGGGTTCCTCGGCGACAACATCATGGGCTCGGAATTCTCGTTCCAGTTGCACGCGCACCACGGTTACGGCGCGTACATCTGCGGCGAGGAAACGGCGCTGCTCGAGTCGCTCGAAGGCAAGAAGGGCCAGCCGCGCTTCAAGCCGCCGTTCCCGGCGAGCTTCGGCGTGTACGGCAAGCCGACCACGATCAACAACACCGAGACGTTCGCCGCGGTGCCGTTCCTGCTGTCCATCGGGCCGCAGAATTACCTCGAGATCGGCAAGCCGAACAACGGCGGCACGAAGATTTTCTCGGTGTCGGGCGACGTCGAGCGTCCGGGCAACTACGAAGTGCCGCTCGGCACGCCGTTCGCGACGCTGATGGAGCTCGCCGGCGGGATGCGCGGCGGCAAGAAGATCAAGGCCGTGATTCCGGGCGGTTCGTCGGCGCCGGTGATCCCGGGCGACATCATGATGCAGACGGATCTCGACTACGATTCGATCGCGAAGGCGGGCTCGATGCTCGGTTCCGGCGCGGTGATCGTGATGGACGAGACGCGCTGCATGGTGCGCTCGCTGCTGCGCCTGTCGTACTTCTACTACGAGGAATCGTGCGGCCAGTGCACGCCGTGCCGTGAAGGCACCGGCTGGCTGTATCGCGTCGTGAATCGTATCGAGCACGGCGAAGGGCGCCAGGAAGATCTGGACCTGCTGAACTCGGTGGCCGAGAACATCATGGGCCGCACGATCTGTGCGCTCGGCGATGCGGCGGCGATGCCGGTTCGCGGGATGCTCAAGCACTACTGGGACGAATTCGCGTACCACGTCGAGCACAAGCATTGCATGGTCGGCGGTCACGCGCCGCATGTGGCTTCGGCTGCGGCGGCCTGAAGCGAAACACCCGGTTGCGGAATTTGAGCGCACGGTCGGGCGAAGGCGCGAACGGGCGGAAATAGGTTAAGGACCATTCACCATCATGGTTGAACTTGAAATAGACGGCAAGAAGGTCGAGGTGCCCGAAGGCAGCATGGTGATCCAGGCTGCGCACAAGGCGGACACGTACATTCCTCACTTCTGCTATCACAAGAAACTGTCGGTTGCGGCCAACTGCCGGATGTGTCTCGTCGAAGTCGAGAAGATGCCGAAGGCCGTGCCGGCCTGCGCGACCCCCGTGTCGGCCGGCATGATCGTCCGCACGCAGTCCGACAAGGCTGTGAAGGCGCAGCAGTCGGTGATGGAATTCCTCCTCATCAATCACCCGCTCGATTGCCCGATCTGCGATCAGGGCGGCGAATGCCAGCTGCAGGATCTGGCGGTCGGCTACGGCAAGTCGTCGTCGCGCTACTCGGAAGAAAAGCGCGTGGTGTTCCACAAGAACGTGGGCCCGCTGATCTCGATGGAAGAAATGTCGCGCTGCATCCACTGCACGCGCTGCGTCCGTTTCGGCCAGGAAATCGCCGGCGTGATGGAGTTCGGCATGCTGGGCCGCGGCGAGCATTCGGAAATCACGACGTTCGTCGGCAAGACGGTCGACTCCGAAATGTCGGGCAACATGATCGACCTGTGCCCGGTCGGCGCGCTGACCAGCAAGCCGTTCCGCTACAGCGCCCGGACGTGGGAACTGTCGCGCCGCAAGTCGGTGAGCCCGCACGATTCCGTCGGCGCGAACCTCGTCGTGCAAGTGAAGAACAACCGCGTGATGCGCGTGCTGCCGTTCGAGAACGAAGCGATCAACGAATGCTGGATCTCGGACAAGGACCGCTTCTCGTATGAAGGCCTCAACAGCGAAGCGCGCCTGACGAAGCCGATGCTGAAGCAGGGCGGCCAGTGGATCGAAACCGACTGGCAGACCGCGCTCGAGTACGTCGCGAAGGGCCTGAAGGGCATCGCCGCGGATCACGGCGCGAACGCGCTGGCGATGCTCGCGAGCGCGCACAGCACCGCGGAAGAGCTGTTCCTCGTGAAGCAGCTCGCCAACGAACTGAAGACGCCGAACGTCGACTTCCGTCTGCGTCAGCAGGATTTCTCGGCGCCGGTCCAGGGCGCACCGTGGCTCGGCATGCCGATCGCCGACCTGTCGAACGTGGACGCCGCGTTCGTCGTCGGTTCGTTCCTGCGCCGCGACCACCCGCTGTTCGCATCGCGCCTGCGTCAGGCTGCGAAGAACGGCGCGAAGCTGCACTTCCTGCATGCCACCGGTGACGATTCGCTGATCCCGACCGCGCAACGCATCGTCGCCGCGCCGTCCGCATGGCTCGACGAGCTGGCCGGCATCGCCGCGGCCGTCGCGCAACTGCGCGGCGTCGCGCTGCCCGACGCGCTGGCGGGCGTTACCGCATCGGCGGCCGCGCAAGCCGTCGCGCAGTCGCTCGCGAACGGCGAACGCCGCGCGGTGCTGCTCGGCAACGTCGCGGTCCGTCATCCGCAATTCGCGCAACTGCACGCCGTCGCGCAGTGGATCGCCGACAACACCGGCGCCACGTTCGGCTTCCTGACGGAAGCGGCGAACACGGTCGGCGCGCACGTCGTCGGCGCACTGCCGGGCGAAGGCGGCCTGAACGCACGCGAAGCGTTCACGCAGCCGCGCAAGGGGTACGTGCTGCTGAACGTCGAACCGGAATTCGACACCGTCGATCCGGCACAGGCGCTGGCCGCGCTGAACCAGGCGGAAATGGTCGTCGTGATGTCGCCGTTCAAGCACGGCCTCGACTACGCCGACGTGCTGCTGCCGGTCGCGCCGTTCACGGAAACGGCCGGGACGTTCGTCAACGCCGAAGGCACCGTGCAGAGCTTCAACGGCGTCGTGCGCCCGCTCGGCGACACGCGTCCGGGCTGGAAGGTGCTGCGCGTGCTCGGCAGCCTGCTCGGCCTGCCGAACTTCGAATACGAGACCGCGGAAGAAGTGCGTCTCGCCGCGCTCGGCGACGCCGGCGTCGCGGGCCGCCTGTCGAACCAGACGTCGGTCGCGCCGGCCCGTGCCGCGGCGAATGCCGCGAACGGCGGTTTCGAGCGCCTGGCCGATGTGCCGATCTATCACGCCGACGCGCTCGTGCGCCGCGCGGGTGCGCTGCACCTGACGGCCGCCGCGAAGGCGGCGAACGCGGCAGCCCTGCCGGCCGCGCTGTTCGACAAGCTGGGCTTGAAGGAAGGCGACGCGGTGCGCGTGCGCCAGGGCGAGCGTGCGGTGCAGTTGCCGGCCGTGCGCGACGCGAATCTTGCGGAGACGGTCGTTCGCGTGTCGGCGGCGACGCCTGCCGGCGCAGCGCTCGGCAGCCTGTTCGGTGAACTGGTGGTGGAGAAGGCGTAAATGAGCTTGTTCGATACGATCAACGCGGGCGGGGCCGAGCTTCTCGGCTTCGCATGGCCGACGGTGTGGGCAGTCGTGCGCATCCTCGTCGTCTCCGTCGTCATCCTGCTGTGCGTCGCGTACCTGATTCTGTGGGAACGCAAGCTGATCGGCTGGATGCACGTGCGTCTCGGCCCGAACCGCGTCGGCCCCGGCGGCCTGCTGCAGCCGATCGCCGACGTGCTGAAGCTGCTGCTGAAGGAAGTCATTCAGCCGAGCGCCGCCAGCCGCTGGCTGTACCTGATCGCGCCGGTGATGACCGTCGTGCCGGCATTCGCGGTGTGGGCGGTGATCCCGTTCCAGGCCGAAGCCGTGCTCGCGAACGTGAACGCGGGCCTGCTGTACGCGATGGCGATCTCGTCGATCGGCGTGTACGCGGTGATTCTCGCCGGCTGGGCGTCGAACTCGAAGTACGCGTTCCTCGGTGCAATGCGCGCCGCGGCGCAGATGGTGTCGTACGAAATCTCGATGGGCTTCGCGCTGGTGCTCGTGCTGATGACGGCCGGCAGCCTGAACCTGTCGGAAATCGTCGGTTCGCAACAGCACGGCTTCTTCGCCGGCCACGGCGTGAACTTCCTGTCGTGGAACTGGCTGCCGCTGCTGCCGGCGTTCGTCGTCTACTTCATCTCGGGCATCGCCGAAACGAACCGTCACCCGTTCGACGTGGTGGAAGGGGAGTCGGAGATCGTCGCGGGTCACATGATCGATTACTCGGGCATGGCGTTCGCGCTGTTCTTCCTCGCCGAGTACATCAACATGATCGTGATCTCGGCGCTGGCTGCGACGCTGTTCCTCGGCGGCTGGGACGCACCGTTCGAATTCCTGTCGTTCATCCCGGGCATCTTCTGGCTGGTGCTGAAGGTCTTCGCGCTGCTGTCGGTGTTCATCTGGGTGCGTGCGACGTTCCCGCGCTACCGTTACGACCAGATCATGCGTCTGGGCTGGAAGGTGTTCCTGCCCGTCACGGTGGTCTGGGTGGTCGTGGTCGGCTTCTGGATGATGTCGCCGCTGAACATCTGGGTGAAGTAAGGACGAAATCATGACGGCTATCCAACACTTCTTTAAGACCTTCTTCCTGACCGAGCTGCTGAAGGGACTCGCGCTGACCGGTCGCTACACGTTCAAGCGCAAGTTCACCGTGCAGTTCCCGGAAGAGAAGACCCCGATTTCGCCGCGTTTCCGCGGGCTGCATGCACTGCGCCGCTACGAGAACGGCGAAGAGCGCTGCATCGCGTGCAAGCTGTGCGAGGCCGTGTGCCCCGCGCTGGCGATCACGATCGAATCGGAAACGCGCGCGGACAACACGCGCCGCACCACGCGCTACGACATCGACCTGACGAAGTGCATCTTCTGCGGTTTCTGCGAAGAGAGCTGCCCGGTCGATTCGATCGTCGAGACGCAGATTCTCGAGTACCACGGCGAAAAGCGCGGCGACCTGTATTTCACGAAGGATATGCTGCTCGCGGTGGGCGACCGCTACGAGAAGGACATCGCAGCGGCGAAGGCTGCCGACGCGCCGTATCGTTGATTGTGTTTGCAGTGCCGGCCCGGCATGAACGATGAACGGGCCGAGCCGCCGCGACGGGTGCGGGCCTTCCGCAAGCCGCGCCTGACTATGGCCTAACGATGAACCGGTAATCATGGAATTCACGACCGTACTGTTCTACATCTTCGCGCTGCTCCTGGTGGTATCAGGGCTGAAGGTGATCACTTCGCGCAACCCGGTGGCGTCTGCGCTTTTCCTTGTGCTGGCGTTCTTCAACGCCGCCGCGATCTGGATGCTGCTGGAAGCGGAGTTCCTCGCGATCCTGCTGGTTCTGGTCTACGTGGGCGCGGTGATGGTGCTGTTCCTGTTCGTCGTGATGATGCTGGACATCAACATCGACTACCTGCGCCGCGACTTCAAGCGCTTCGTACCGATGGCGACCGTGGTCGGCGCGATCATCGTGATCGAAACCGCGCTGATCCTGTGGCGCGGCTATGGCGACACGCACACCGTGCATGCGATGGCGACGGGCGAGATGGCCAACTGGTCGAATACGCGCCTGATCGGCAAGGTGATTTACACCGACTACATCTTCGCGTTCGAAATCGCCGGCCTCGTGCTGCTGGTCGCGATCATCGCCGCGATCGGGTTGACCGAGCGCAAGGGCAAGGACAGCAAGCGCCAGCGCGTGTCGGATCAGGTCAAGGTGCGCCGCAACGACCGCGTGCGCCTCGTGAAGATGGAAGCGGACAAGCCGCAGCCGGAGACGGCGCAGAGCGAAGCCGGCTCGGGCACCAACGGCTAAGCGGAGGAAAAGAAAACCATGCTGACTCTTGCTCACTACCTTGTGCTCGGCGCGATCCTGTTTGCGATCGCGATCGTCGGGATTTTCCTGAACCGCCGCAACGTCATCATCATCCTGATGTCGATCGAACTGATGCTGCTGGCGGTGAACACCAACTTCGTCGCGTTCTCGCATTACCTCGGCGACGTGCACGGCCAGATCTTCGTGTTCTTCGTGCTGACCGTCGCCGCAGCGGAAGCCGCGATCGGCCTCGCGATTCTGGTGACCCTGTTCCGTAAGCTCGACACGATCAATGTCGAGGATCTCGATCAGCTCAAAGGTTAATTTCAGGCTACGCTGTTATGTCAACGACACTCAATGAAAACCTGCTGCTGGCGATTCCGCTCGCTCCGCTGGCCGGCTCGCTGATTGCGGGGCTGTTCGGGAACGCAGTCGGGCGCAAGGGCGCACACCGGATCACGATCCTCGGCGTCATGATCGCGTTCCTCCTGTCGGCGAAAGTCTTCCTCGACGTGATGGGCGGCGCAAGCTTCAACGCGACCGTCTACGAATGGATGAACGTCGGCTCGCTGAAGCTCGAGGTCGGCTTCCTCGTCGATTCGCTGACCGCGATGATGATGGTCGTCGTGACCTTCGTCTCGCTGATGGTGCACGTGTACACGATCGGCTACATGGCGGAAGAAGACGGCTACCAGCGCTTCTTTTCGTACATCTCGCTGTTCACGTTCTCGATGCTGATGCTCGTGATGAGCAACAACTTCCTGCAGCTGTTCTTCGGCTGGGAAGCGGTGGGTCTGGTGTCGTACCTGCTGATCGGCTTCTACTTCACGCGTGAGAGCGCAATCTACGCGAACATGAAGGCGTTCCTCGTGAACCGCGTGGGCGACTTCGGCTTCCTGCTCGGCATCGGCCTGTTGCTCGCGTTCGCCGGCTCGATGAACTACGGCGAAGTGTTCGCGAAGCGCGCGGAACTCGCGAGCCTGCACTTCCCGGGCACCGACTGGGGCCTGCTGACCGTCGCCTGTATCTGCCTGTTCATCGGCGCGATGGGTAAGTCGGCGCAGTTCCCGCTGCACGTGTGGCTGCCGGACTCGATGGAAGGCCCGACCCCGATCTCGGCGCTGATTCACGCGGCGACGATGGTCACGGCCGGCATCTTCATGGTGTCGCGCATGTCGCCGCTGTTCGAGCTGTCGGATACCGCGCTGTCGTTCATCACGGTGATCGGCGCGATCACGGCGCTCTTCATGGGCTTCCTCGGCATCGTGCAGAACGACATCAAGCGCGTGGTCGCGTATTCGACGCTGTCGCAGCTCGGCTACATGACCGTCGCGCTCGGCGTGTCCGCCTACCCGGTCGCCGTGTTCCACCTGATGACGCACGCGTTCTTCAAGGCGCTGCTGTTCCTCGGCGCCGGCTCGGTCATCATGGGCATGCACCACGACCAGGACATGCGCAACATGGGCGGCCTGCGCAAGTACATGCCGATCACGTGGATCACGTCGCTCGTCGGTTCGCTCGCGTTGATCGGCACGCCGTTCTTCTCGGGCTTCTACTCGAAGGACTCGATCATCGACGCGGTGAAGCTGTCGCACCTGCCGGGTTCGGGCTTCGCATACTTCGCGGTCGTCGCGAGCGTGTTCGTCACGGCGCTGTACTCGTTCCGCATGTACTTCCTGGTGTTCCACGGCGAAGAGCGCTTCCGCCATCCGAAGCATCCGGAATCGCCGATGGGCATGGCTGCTGCGCACGGCCACGACGATCACGGCCATGGCCACGACCACGGTCATGACGACCACGCGCACGAGCCGCACGAGACCCCGTGGGTCGTGTGGGTGCCGCTGGTCCTGCTGGCGATCCCGTCGGTGATCATCGGCGCGATCGCGATCAGCCCGATGCTGTTCGGCGATTTCTTCCAGCACGGCGTCGCATTCGACAAGGTGATCTTCATCGGCGAAAACCATCCGGCGCTGGCCGAGATGGCCGAAGAGTTCCACGGCTGGGTCGGCATGGGCCTGCACTCGGTGTCGGGCCTGCCGGTGTGGCTGGCGCTCGCCGGTGTGGTCGTCGCGTGGTTCCTGTACCTGAAGCGTCCGGAACTGCCGGCGTCGATCCGCCGCGCGTTCGGCCCGATCTACACGCTGCTGGACAACAAGTACTACATGGACAAGATCAACGAAGTGGTGTTCGCCCGCGGTTCGGTGGCGATCGGCCGCGGCCTGTGGAAGGAGGGCGACGTCGTGGTGATCGACGGCCTCGTCAACGGCAGCGCCCGGTTCATCGGCTGGTTCGCCGGCGTGATCCGCTTCCTCCAATCCGGTTACATCTATCACTACGCGTTCGCCATGATCATCGGCATGCTGGGGCTCCTGACCCTGTTTGTAACGCTCGGCGGCAAATAAGGCGGGGAGACAACACTAATGCACGCTTTTCCGATTCTCAGTACCGCGATCTGGCTGCCGATCGTTTTCGGCCTCCTCGTGCTGGCGGTGGGTAACGACAAAAATCCGGGGACGGCCCGCTGGGTCGCGCTGATCGGCGCGCTGCTCGGCCTCGCGGTCACGATCCCGCTGATCACGGGCTTCGACTCGAACACGGCTGCGCTGCAGTTCGTCGAGAAGTCGACCTGGATCGAACGCTTCGACATTGCGTATCACCTCGGCGTCGACGGCATCTCGATGTGGTTCGTCGTGCTGACCGCGCTGATCACGGTGATCGTCGTGATCGCCGCGTGGGAGGTGATCACCGAGAACGTCGCGCAGTACCTCGCGGCGTTCCTGATCCTGTCCGGGATCATGATCGGCGTGTTCTCGGCGGCCGACGGCCTGCTGTTCTACGTGTTCTTCGAGGCGACCCTGATCCCGATGTACATCATCATCGGCGTGTGGGGCGGCCCGAACCGCGTGTACGCGGCGTTCAAGTTCTTCCTGTACACGCTGGCCGGCTCGCTGCTGATGCTGGTCGCGCTGATCTACCTGTACACGCAGACGCATTCGTTCGACCTCGCGACGTGGCAGAACGCGAAGATCGCGATGACGCCGCAGATCCTGCTGTTCATTGCGTTCTTCCTCGCATTCGCGGTGAAGGTGCCGATGTGGCCGGTGCACACGTGGCTGCCGGATGCGCACGTGGAAGCGCCGACGGGCGGCTCGGTCGTGCTGGCCGCGATCATGCTGAAGCTCGGCGCATACGGTTTCCTGCGTTTCTCGCTGCCGATCACGCCTGACGCGAGCCACTTCCTGGCGCCGGTCGTGATCACGCTGTCGCTGATCGCGGTGATCTACATCGGCCTCGTCGCGATGGTGCAGGCCGACATGAAGAAGCTGGTCGCGTATTCGTCGATCGCGCACATGGGCTTCGTCACGCTCGGCTTCTTCATCTTCAACCAGCTCGGCGTCGAAGGCGCGATCATCCAGATGATCTCGCACGGCTTCGTGTCGGGCGCAATGTTCCTGTGCATCGGCGTGCTGTACGACCGCGTGCACTCGCGCCAGATCGCCGATTACGGCGGCGTCGTGAACGTGATGCCGAAGTTCGCGGCATTCGCGATGCTGTTCTCGATGGCCAACTGCGGCCTGCCGGGTACGTCGGGTTTCGTCGGCGAGTTCATGGTGATTCTCGCGGCCGTCCAGTACAACTTCTGGATCGCCTTCGGTGCGGCATTCACGCTGATCCTCGGCGCGGCCTACACGCTGTGGATGTACAAGCGCGTGTACTTCGGGGCCGTCGCGAACGATCACGTCGCCAAGCTGAAGGACATCGGCCGTCGCGAATTCCTGATGCTGGCCGTGCTTGCCGCGTTCACGCTGCTGATGGGCCTGTATCCGAAGCCTTTCACCGACGTGATGCACGTTTCCGTCGAAAACCTCCTCTCCCACGTCGCGCAGTCGAAGCTGCCGCTGGCCCAGTAATCGCGAGCGGAGGAACTCAAGATCATGCAAAACGCCCCTATGAATGTCCTGTTGCCTGACGCGCTGGTGCTGGCCGCCATCGTCGTCGCCTGGCTGAACGACACCTTTACCGGTGCGTCCGGCCGCCGCCTGACCTATCTGATCGCGGTCGTCTCGTCGGTCGTCGCCGGCGTGTGGTTCTCGGTCCAGGCGCTCGACCCGCAGCAGTACTACTTCTTCTCGAAGATGGTCGTCGTCGACTCGTTCGCGAGCACGATGAAGGCCGTCGTGTCGTTCGGTTTCGCGGTGTCGCTCGTCTATTCGCGCAAGTACCTCGAAGACCGCGACATGTTCCGCGGCGACGTGTTCCTGCTTGGCATGTTCTCGCTGCTCGGTCAGCTGGTCATGGTGTCGGGCAACAACTTCCTGACGCTGTACCTCGGCCTCGAACTGATGTCGCTGTCGCTGTACGCGGTCATCGCGCTGCGCCGCGATGCTGCCCAGTCGAGCGAAGCCGCGATGAAGTACTACGTGCTGGGCGCGCTCGCGTCGGGCTTCGTGCTGTACGGCATCTCGATGCTCTACGGCGCGACCGGCTCGCTCGAGCTCGGCGAGGTGTACAAGGCGGTCGGCGGCAACACCGACGCGGCCGTGCTGATGTTCGGCGTGGTCTTCATCGTCGCCGGTATCGCGTTCAAGCTGGGCGCCGTGCCGTTCCACATGTGGGTGCCGGACGTCTACCAGGGCGCACCGACCGCGATGACGCTGTTTGTCGGCGGCGGCCCGAAGGTTGCCGCGTTCGCATGGGGCCTGCGCTTCCTGGTGATGGGCCTGCTGCCGCTCGCGCAGAACTGGCAGACCGCGCTCGTGATCCTCGCCGCGCTGTCGCTGATCGTCGGCAACATCACCGGTATCGTCCAGCGCAACATCAAGCGGATGCTCGCGTACTCGGCGATCTCGAACATGGGCTTCGTGCTGCTCGGCCTGCTCGCCGGCATCGTGAAGGGCGACGCGGCGGCACCGGCGAACGCGTACAGCTCGGCGATGTTCTACGCGATCGTCTACCTGATCACGACGCTCGGCTCGTTCGGCGTGGTGATGCTGCTCGCGCGCCGCGATTTCGAAGCGGAAACGATCGACGACTTCAAGGGCCTCAACAAGCGCAGCCCGGTGTTCGCGTTCGTGATGATGGTCATGATGTTCTCGCTGGCCGGCATCCCGCCGACCGTCGGCTTCTACGCGAAGCTCGCCGTGCTCGAGGCGACCGTCAACGCGGGCCTCACGTGGCTGGCCGTGCTGGCCGTGATCACGTCGCTGTTCGGCGCGTTCTACTACCTGCGCATCGTGAAGCTGATGTACTTCGATGCCCCGCAGGATTCGACGCCGATCTCGGGCGATTTCTGCAAGCGCACGATCCTCGTGCTGAACGGCCTGGCCGTCGTCGTGCTCGGTCTGATCCCGAGCCCGCTGCTGACCGCCTGCCTGCAGGCCATCCGTCACACGCTGCCGCTGTAATGTCGGCAGCCGGCTGGTTCATCGTGCTGTTGGCGCTCGTCTGCGCCAACCTGCCGTTCCTGAATCAACGCCTCTTCGCCGTCGTGCCGTTCGGCGCGACGAAGAAGAACGCGTGGGTGCGGATCGGCGAGCTGATCGTACTGTACTTCGTCGTCGGCGCGCTCGGCTTCTGGCTCGAGTCGCGCGCCGGCAACCGCTTCGAACAGGGCTGGCAGTTTTACGCGATCACGTTCAGTCTCTTCGTCGTGTTCGCGTTTCCCGGCTTCACGTTCCAGTATCTCGTCAAACGACGCTGACGGCTTCGGCCGTCCGTCGTGCTCATTCAGGAGCCGCCGATGGCCGAACTACCCAATCACGACGCCGCACTGACCGAAACCTGCCTCGAAAGCGAGGCGATCTTCGAAGGCGCGTTCCTCAAGCTCAAGCGCGACACCGTCCGTCTGCCGGACGGCAAGAAGGCCACGCGCGAATACGTGCAACACCCGGGCGCGGTGATGGTGATCCCGCTGTTCGACGACGGCCGCGTGCTGATGGAGAGCCAGTTCCGCTATCCGATCGGCAAGGTGATGGCCGAATTTCCGGCCGGCAAGCTCGACCCGAACGAAGGCGCGCTCGCGTGTGCGGCGCGCGAACTGCGCGAGGAAACCGGCTACACGGCGCGCGAATACGTGTTCCTGGCCCGTATTCACCCGATCATTTCCTATTCGACCGAATTCATCGACTTGTACCTCGCGCGCGGGCTCACGGCCGGCGAGCGCAAGCTCGACGAAGGCGAATTCCTCGAAACCTTCACCGCGACGCTGGCCGACCTGCAGGAATGGGTGCGCACGGGCCAGATCTCCGACGTGAAGACGATCATCGGCACGATGTGGCTCGACAAGGTGCTGTCCGGCGCGTGGCCGCTCGGGCCGGTCGTCACGCCCTGAGCACGGCGTCAGCGGCGGGCGGGGCGCCGCGTTACAATCCGGTGACGCGGTGCGTTCGTGCCGCGCGATCGGGATTTAGCACGACCGTTCACAAAACCGCTTTTTGCGCTACACTCGTCACACGCCCTGATTCAGCATGAAGGTCCTCGATTTACAGTGTCCGCACGGTCATCGGTTCGAAGGCTGGTTCGCTTCCGCCGATGAATTCGAAGCGCAGTTGTCCCGCAAGCTGGTCGAATGCCCGGTGTGCGGAACGACGGAGATCAACCGGATGCCGTCGGCGCCGCGCCTGAACCTGTCGGGCGCGACGCAGCCGCAGCCGGCCGATCCGCGTGCGCTGCAGGCGCAGGTGATGCGCGCGCTGCGCGAGGTGCTGGAGAAGACCGAGAACGTGGGCGAGCGCTTCGCCGAGGAAGCGCGGCGCATCCATTACAACGAGGCGCCCGCACGCAGCATTCGCGGCGTCACGACGCCGGAGGATGCGCAGTCCTTGGTCGAAGAAGGCATCGACGTGATGCCGCTGCCGATTCCTGCCGCGCTGAAAGAACCGCTGCAATGACGTACGCAGTGTGTCCTTGGCCGGGCCGGACGGCCGCGGACAGGAGACACTGCGCATGGATCTGGACTATTCCCCCGCCGACGACGCGTTCCGCGCCGACGTCCGCGCCTGGCTCGAGGCCAACCTGCCTCACGCACTGCGCGCCAAGGTACTCGATCACAAACGACTCGACCGCGAGGATTTCGCGAGCTGGCACCGGATTCTCGGCCAGCGCGGCTGGTCCGCGCCCGCCTGGCCGGTCGAATACGGCGGCCCGGGCTGGAACGCGACGCAGCGGCACATCTGGGACGAGGAGTGCGCACGGATCGGTGCGCCCACCGTGCTGCCGTTCGGGGTGTCGATGGTCGCGCCGGTCCTGATGAAATACGGCAGCGAAGCGCAGAAGCGCCACTATCTGCCGCGTATTCTCGACGGCTCGGACTGGTGGTGCCAAGGTTATTCGGAGCCGGGTTCCGGGTCCGACCTCGCGTCGCTGCGCACGCGCGCCGAGCGCCACGGCGATCACTACGTCGTCAACGGCCAGAAGACCTGGACCACGCTCGGCCAGTATGCCGACATGATGTTCTGCCTCGTGCGCACCGATCCGGCCGCGAAGAAGCAGGAAGGCATCTCGTTCCTGCTGATCGACATGAAGACGCCCGGCATCACGGTGCGCCCGATCGTGATGCTCGACGAGGACCACGAGGTCAACGAGGTGTTCTTCGAGGACGTGAAGGTGCCGGTCGAGAACCTCGTCGGCGACGAGAACCGCGGCTGGACCTACGCGAAATACCTGCTGGGCCACGAGCGCACCGGCATCGCGCGCGTCGGCGCGTCGAAGCGGGAGCTCGCGTTCCTGAAGCGCGTCGCATCGAACCAGCGCAAGAACGGCAAGCCGTTGCTCGCCGATCCCGTGTTCGCCGCGAAGGTCGCGGCGCTCGAAGTCGAGTTGATGGCGCTGGAGGTGACGGTGCTGCGCGTCGTCAGCCGCGAGACGAGCGGCAAGGGGCCCGGCCCCGAGGCGTCGATGCTGAAGATCAAGGGCACCGAGGTGCAGCAGGCGCTCACCGAGCTGATGGTCGAAGCGATCGGTCCGCTGGCCGCACCGTTCGACGTGCCGTTCCTCGATGGCGAGCGCGAACACAGCATCGCCGGCGACGACGATGCGGCGCCGCTCGCCGCGTACTACTTCAATTACCGGAAGACGTCGATCTACGGCGGGTCGAACGAGATCCAGAAGAACATCATCGCGCAGATGATTCTGGGGCTGTGATCAGGGAACGGAGACAACCATGGATTTCAGCTTTACCGATGAGCAGCAGCAGTTCGCCGACGCGCTGCGCCGGTATCTTGGCGAGCAATACGGCTTCGACGCGCGCCAGGCGATCGTGCGTAGCGATACCGGCGTGTCGGATGCGCAGTGGAGCGCATTCACCGAACTGGGCTTGACCGCGTTGCCCGTGCCGGACGCACAGGGCGGTTTCGGCGGCGGCCCGGTCGACATGCTGGTCGTGATGCAGGAGCTCGGCCGTGCGCTCGTGATCGAGCCGTACTGGGCCACGGCGGTTGGCGTCGAGGCGTTGCGGATCGCCGGCTCCGGCGCGGGCGACGATGCCGCGCTGCTGGAGGCGGTCGCGCAGGGGCACAAGCGCGTGGCGGTCGCGTTCCACGAACCGCACGCGCGCTACGACCTGTACGAGCTCGACACGCACGCGCGCGGGCAGGGCGGCACGTACCGGCTGACCGGTACCAAGTCGGTCGTTCAGCACGGCGCCCAGGCGCACGCGTGGATCGTGCCTGCGCGGGTCGACGGCGGCGGCCTCGGCCTCTTCGTCGTCGAACGCGATGCGGCCAATGCGAAGGTGGTCGACTACCGGACCATCGACGGCCAGCGCGCCGCGACGATCATGTTCAACGAAACGCCGGCCCGATTGCTGACGGGTGGGGCGCGCGACGCGGCGGCGCTCGAGCAGATCGCCGATTACGCGACCTTCCTGCTGTGCGCGGAAGCGGTCGGCGCGCTCGACGAACTGAATCGCGCGACGGTCGAATACACGAAGACGCGCGAGCAGTTCGGCGTGCCGATCGCGCGTTTTCAGGCGCTGCAGCACCGGATGGTCGACATGCTGATCCATGCGGAGCAGGCGCGTTCGCTGACCTATCTCGCGGCGGTCCGCTACGCGAACGGCGATGCCGATGCGCGGCGCAAGGCCGTGTCGGCCGCGAAGGCGCGGGTCGGCGCGGCCGCGCGCTTCGTCGGCCAGCAGGCGGTCCAGCTGCACGGCGGCATGGGCGTGACCAACGAGGTGGCCGCCGCGCATTTGTTCAAGCGGCTGTCGATCATCGAGACGACGCTCGGCGATACCGATCATCACCTCGCCCGCATCGCGGCGCTGCCCGATTTCGCGCAGACCGACGTAGCATGACGGTGACGCGCGAGCGCGCCAGACAAGGAGACTTATCAGTGGGCATCAGTTACGAAGACCTGGTGGTCGGCAGTACCACCGAAGTGGGCCGCTACACGTTCGAGGCCGACGACATCAAGACGTTCGCGAAGCGCTACGATCCGCAGCCGTTCCATGTCGACGAGGAAGCGGGGAAGGCGTCGCATTTCGGCGGGCTCGTCGCGAGCGGCTGGCATACGTGCTCGGTATTCATGAGCCTGCTGGTCCAGAAGCTCGGGCCGGATTCGACCAGCATGGGCTCGCCGGGCATCGATTCGATCCGCTGGCTGAAGCCGGTGCGCGCCGGCGACACGATCACGATGTACCAGAAGGTGCACGACAAACGCGTGTCGGAGAGCAAGCCCGATCGCGGCATCGTGTCGACGGAATGGATCGGCGTGAACGAAGCCGGCGAGACGGTGATCTCCGTGCACACCAAGGTGATTTTCGGGCTGCGCCATCCGGGGGGCGCGAACTCATGACCGACGTGCCCTTGCCGCTGATCGCATCGGCGCAGGCGCTGCAGGCGCGGGTCGGCGCGGAGCCGCTCGCGAGCGGCTGGATCGAGATCGACCAGCCGCGCGTCGACGGTTTTGCCGACGCGACCGGCGATCATCAATGGATTCACGTCGACCCCGAACGCGCGCGACGCGAGTCGCCGTTCGGCGGGCCGATCGCGCACGGGTTCCTGACGCTGTCGCTGATTCCTGCGTTGATGACCGACGCGATGCGCTTCGAGCAGAAGATGGGCGTGAACTATGGGCTGAACCGCGTGCGGTTCCTGAAGCCGGTGCCGGTCGGGGCGCGCGTGCGTGCGCTGTTCGCGGTAAAGGAAACCGCCGACGCCGCGCGCGGCGGCATCCAGGTAACGTGGTCGGTATCGATGCAGGTCGAGCGCCCCGACGCGCCGCTGCCGGTATGCGCGGCGGAGTTCGTCACGCTGCATTACTTCTGAAGCACGGAGCGGCATGCGCGGATGCCGCTCCGCTCGTTACACGCTCGTCAGTGCTTCGCGTATTGCGTTGCGCCGAACAGCACCTCGCGTGCCTTGTCGTCCTGCAGCGCCTTGCGCATCGACGCGAGCACCTCGACGCCGCGCTGCACGGCCGGTCGCGCGGCGATCGCCTCGTGCCAGCGCTTCACGTTCGGCAGTTCATCGAGCACGATGCCCTGGTTTTGCCACGAGCGCGTCCACGGGAACGACGCAATGTCCGCGATCGTGTACGTGTCGCCTGCGAGATACTCGGATTCGCCGAGCCGCTTTTCCATCACGTTGTACAGGCGCTTCGCTTCGTTCGTGTAGCGGTTGACCGCATACTCGATCTTCTCCGGCGCATACAGCCGGAAGTGGTGCGCCTGCCCGAGCATCGGGCCGACGCCGCCCATCTGGAACATCAGCCACTCGAGCGTCGCATAGCGCGCGGCCGGCTCGGTCGGCAGGAACTTGCCGGTCTTCTCCGCGAGGTAGATCAGGATCGCGCCCGATTCGAACAGCGAGATCGGCTGGCCGCCGGGGCCGTCCGGATCGACGATCGCGGGGATTTTGTTGTTCGGGCTGATCTTCAGGAATTCGGGCTTGAACTGGTCGCCGGCACCGATATCGACCGGATGCGCACGATACGCGAGGCCGGTTTCCTCGAGCATGATGTGTACCTTGTGGCCGTTCGGGGTCGCCCAGCTATAGACGTCGATCATCGTCAACTCCTGTGTGGCATGCGCGAAAACGGCGCCGGCGGCACCGCGACAGGCGGTCATTAGAGCATGGATCGACACGGGCTGCTGGCGACGGAAACGCGCGTGCCGACGGGCATGCGCGGCCGCACGGGAGAGCGCCGCGGGCGTTGCGCGCGGCGCATCGGATGGACGTCGCGGCGTAGCGTCGGTTCGAAGGCCGACGCGGCGGATCAGCGCTTGTAGCGCGGCTGGCGCTTCTCGAGAAAGGCGGTGATGCCTTCGAGCCCGTCCGCATGATGCAGCGACGCGACGAAATGATCGCGCTCGGTGCCGAGATGCGCGTCCAGCGGTTGCGCGGTCGCGTCGTCGAGCAGCGACTTGATGCGCGTGAGCGCATTCGGCGAGATGCCGGCGAGCGCGTCGGCCCATGCCAGTGCGTCGCTCAGTGCCGTGCCGGGCGCGGTGAGCCGGTTGACGACGCCGAGCGCATGCAGGCGTTCGGCGGCAACCGGCTTGCCTTCGAAGAGGATTTCGGCCGCGATCGCACGCGGCAGTGCGCGGGCGAGAAACCACGAGCCGCCGCCGTCGGGCGTCAGGCCCACGCGCGCATACGACATCACGAATTTCGCATCGTGTGCGGCGACGATCAGGTCGCACGCGAGCGCGAGCGAGAAGCCCGCGCCGGCCGCGGCGCCTTCGACGGCCGCGATCACCGGCTTCGTCGACGCGCGGATCGCCGTGACCCATGCCGCGAGCTGATCGATGCTGTCGGCCTGGAAGGACGGATCCTTCGAGCGATTCTCGAGCAGCCGGTTCAGGTTGCCGCCTGCGCAGAAGAAGCGATCGGCGCCGGTCAGCACGACGGCGCGAATCGCCGGATCGCGCTCGGCGGTGGCGAGCGCTTCGATGCCGGCCGCGTACATGTCGGGATGCAGCGCGTTGCGCGCGCCGGGATTGGACAGCGTGAGGACGAGCGTCGATTCGCTCTCGGGCGGACGCGAGGCCAGCAGTTCAGCACTCATGCGAGCGTGTCTCCATCGGATGGCGCGGCGGTGACGCCGCGTGTGTCGCGCGGACGGGCGAAGCCGACGCCGCAGCGGAGGTAATGTCGTCGTGACGAACGCACAACTTGCTTTAGACTAGCACGGACGTGCTTTTTAGCGCGATGAATCCCGATGCGGCCGGCGTCGATGCGGCCGCGCTTCAGCAAGGAAGGAGACCCTGATGCTACAGCTGTGCGGTATTCCGTTGTCCAACTACTACAACAAGGTGAAGTTCGTCCTGCTCGAGCACGACATTCCATTCGAGGAACGGGTGTGCGGTTTGCCGATCAGCGATCCGGCGCAGCTTGCCGATTCGCCGCTCGGCAAGATTCCGTTCCTGAAGACCGAAGAGGGCGCGCTGTTCGAGTCGCAGGCGATCATCGAATACCTGGCGGCGCGCTATCCCGAGAAAGGCATTTTCCCCGCAAGCCCGTTCGCTGCGGCGAAGGTGCGCGAACTTGTCGAGACGCTCGAGCTGTATCTCGAATGGATGGCGCGCGAGGTGTACACGGAAGCGTTTTTCGGCGGCAAGGTGAGCGACGGGATGAAGGCGCACGTCGAGAAGCGCCTGCCGCGCGCGATTGATGCATTCAAGCAGATGACGCGCTTTTCGCCGCATGTGCTCGGCGACTCGTTCGGCCTCGCGGACATGGCCGCGTGGGTTCATCTGCCGGTCGTCGGGATGGCGACGAAGGCCGTCTTCGGGCGCGACTTCCTGCTCGATGCAGGCATCGACTGGAAGGCGCACGCAAAGACGGTCGGTGAACGCCCGGCCGCGCAACGCGTGGCAGCCGAGCGCAAGGCGTATGTCGAAGCGGCGAACGTCGTGCGTTCGTAAGCGTGTCTGACGGGCGGCGCGTGGCCGCCCCTGCCGGGCTTACAGGCGGGCGAGCCGTTCGAGCGCGGATGCGAGCGTGCTTTCCTGCTTCGCGAAGCAGAAGCGCACGACGCCCGATTCGTGCGGCTCATGATAGAACGCCGACACCGGAATGGCCGCCACGCCGATCTCCGACGTGAGCCACTTCGAGAATTCCGCTTCGGGCAGGTCGCTGATCGCCGAGTAATCGACGCACTGGAAGTACGTGCCCGTGCACGGCAGCAGCTTGAAGCGCGTGCGCTCGAGGCCGGCCCGGAAGAAGTCGCGCTTCTTCTGATAGAAGCCCGCGAGCGACAGGTACGGCGCCGGGTCGCGCAGGTAGTCGGCGAGCCCGATCTGCATCGGCGTGTTCACCGTGAACACGTTGAACTGGTGGACCTTGCGGAATTCCGCGGTCAGCGCCGCCGGCGCCGCGACGTAACCGACCTTCCAGCCCGTCACGTGATAGGTCTTGCCGAAGCTCGACACGATGAAGCTGCGCGCGGCGAGCTCCGGGTAGCGCGCGACGCTCTCATGGCGCGCGCCGTCGTAGACCATGTGTTCATAGACCTCGTCGGACAGGATCAGCACGTTGGTGCCGCGCACGATGTCCTCGAGCTTGCGCATGTCGGCCTCGCGCCACACGGTGCCCGTCGGGTTGTGCGGCGTGTTGAGCAGGATCATCCGCGTTCGCGGCGTGATCGCGGCCGCGAGACGGTCGAACGGGATCGTGTAGTCGGGTGCGTCCAGCGTGACGAACACGGGTTTGCCGCCGGCAAGCTCGATCGACGGCAGGTAGCTGTCGTAGGTCGGCTCGACGACGATCACTTCGTCGCCCGGATGCACCGCGCAGAGGATCGCCGTCAGCAGCGCCTGCGTCGCGCCGGCCGTCACGGTGATTTCGGTGCCCGGATCGTAGCGTCGGCCGTACACCTGCGCGATCTTGTCGGCGATCGCGTCGCGCAGCGGCGCGACGCCGGCCATCGGCGGGTACTGGTTGTGTCCGTTGCGCATCGCGGTGGCGACCGCATCGACGATGCGCGGATCGCAATCGAAATCCGGGAAGCCCTGGCCGAGGTTCACCGCGCCTTTTTCGGTGGCAAGCGCGCTCATGACCGTGAAGATCGTCGTGCCGACGTTCGGCAGGCGCGACGGGAAAACGGGAGTCGTTGGCATATCTGAAGGAGCGTTCATCGAGACGGTCGAATTCGGGTGTGAGGCGTCAGGCCGGCGTCGCCGTGGCGTCGAGCGCGCAGGCTTCCACGAACGGCGCGGGTTGCGCGATCCGGAAACCGAAGTCGCGTGCGGTGCGTTTCGCGAGCTTCAGCAGCGCGCGGTCTTTCGACACGAGCCAGTCGGCCTGTGCGGCGCGGGCGAGTTCGAGAAATTTCTGGTCGTCGCGGTCCTTGCACTTCGGCAGCGGCGGCGCGTCGGCGTCGACGGGCGACGGTTCGACGAGGCTCGCGAGCCGGGCGACCGTCGCGAGCGCGGCAGCCTTGTCGATCGCGCGCGACTGGAACTGCGGATAGTCGAGCACGTATTCGAGCTCGGTCAGGCAGCGGCCGTCGATTACGGCGGCCAGCGTGCCGCGCTCCAGCGCGGCCCGGATTGGGCGCGTAGCGGGGTCGTCGAATACGAGGATGTCGATCCAGACGTTCGAGTCGAGCACGACGCGGTGGGCGGCATGCGGGGCGAGAGAGCGGGGCATTCGTTACAATCGGTGGTTTTCGTCTGACCGCAAGGCACGGCGTGCCAGCGAGCCTCTATGATAATCGTTCTCTCTCCCGCCAAATCCCTCGACTACGAGACGCCCGCGCACGTCCAGTCTTACACGAAGCCTGCATTCGTCGACGACGCGTCGGAGCTGATCGCCGGCCTGCGCAAGCTGTCGCCGCAGGACATCGCGGCGCTGATGGATATCTCCGACCCGCTCGCGCGCCTGAACTTCCAGCGCTACGCCGATTGGTCGCCGACCTTCACGCCGGCCAACGCGAAGCAGGCCGTGCTGGCGTTCAACGGCGACGTCTACGAGGGTTTCGACGCGAAATCGCTGTCGCCGACCGATCTCGACTATGCGCAGCAGCACGTGCGCGTGCTGTCGGGCCTGTACGGGCTGTTGCGTCCGCTCGACCTGCTGCAGCCGTACCGGCTCGAGATGGGCACGCGTTTCGCGAACGCGCGTGGCAAGGATCTGTATGCGTTTTGGGGCGACCGCATCACGCGGGCGCTGAACGAGCAGCTCGAGACGCGCAGCGGCGCGGCGCGCGTGCTCGTCAACTGCGCGTCGACCGAATACTTCAAGTCGGTCAAGCCGAAGCTGCTGGCCGCGCCGGTCATCACGCCGGTATTCGAGGACTGGAAGGGCGGCCGCTACAAGATCATCAGCTTCCATGCGAAACGCGCGCGTGGCCTGATGGCGCGTTTTGTCGTCGAGAACCGTATCACCGACCCGAAGGCGCTGAAGGCATTCGCGACCGAAGGCTATGCGTTCGATGCGGCGGCGTCGAACGATTCGACTTACGTATATCGCCGACGCATCGGCGAGTGACCCAGCCGGCCGTTCACGAGACGGCCGGCGCATGCATTGGGGCCGGACAGGCGGTACGCTGCCCGATTCGGTCGACCGCTTTGCATGGGACCAGCGTAAGCGCTGAAGCGCTAACGCTGGTCGACAAAGGAGATAGACAGATGGCCGTTTCGATCACCAGTAATTTCGACGCAGGCGCAATCGACGTCGTGTCGTGCGATAGCCCCGACGCAATCCGGCTGCGCGTGCGTGGCGACAATCGCTCGGAATTCGCGCAATGGTTTTACTACCGTTTGACGGGGGCGCGCGGCGAGCGATGCGTGATGACGTTCGAGAACGCAGCCGAATGCGCGTATCCGTCGGGCTGGCGCAACTACCACGCGGTAGCGAGCTATGACCGCGTCGACTGGTTCCGGGTGCCGACGACATTCGACGGCAAGACGATGACCATCGACCATACGCCGGAATTCGATAGCATCTACTACGCGTATTTCGAACCGTATTCCGAAGAGCGTCACGCGGCGTTTCTCGGCGCGGTCCAGCAGTTGCCGCAGGCGAGGGTCGCCGAGCTCGGCCGCACGGTCGAAGGCCGTCCGATGTCGCTGCTGACGCTCGGCACGCCGGAAACCGATGGTGCGCCGAAGAAGAAGGTGTGGATCATCGCGCGCCAGCATCCGGGCGAATCGATGGCCGAGTGGTTCGTCGAAGGCCTGGTCAAGCGGCTGGCCGGATGGGGCGACTGGGCGGGCGACCCGGTTGCGCGCAAGCTCTACGATCGCGTGACGTTCCACATCGTCCCGAACATGAACCCGGACGGCAGCGTGCACGGTAACCTGCGCACCAATGCGGCCGGTGCGAACCTGAACCGCGAGTGGATGGCGCCCGATGCCGAGCGCAGCCCCGAAGTGCTGGCCGTGCGCGATGCGATCCACGCGATCGGCTGCGACATGTTCTTCGACATTCACGGCGACGAGGATTTGCCGTACGTGTTCGTCGCCGGCTCGGAGATGCTGCCGAGCTTCACCGAGCAGCAGCGCAAGGAGCAGACCGCGTTCATCGACGCGTTCAAGGTCGCCAGCCCCGACTTCCAGACCGAGCATGGCTACGCGGCGAGCAAGTACAAGGAAGACGCGCTGAAGCTCGCGTCCAAGTACATCGGCCACCAGTTCGGCTGCCTGTCGCTGACGCTCGAAATGCCGTTCAAGGACAATGCGAACCTGCCCGACGAGCGCGTCGGCTGGAACGGCGAGCGTAGCGCGGCGCTCGGCGCGGCGATGCTGGCCGCGATCCTCGTGCACGTCGACACGTTCGCGTAAGCGCAGCCGTCGTCGCATGAAAAAGGCCGGCGCATCTTGCGATGCACCGGCCTTTTTTGATGCTGTCGTCGCCGCTCCGCCGTATCAGGACTTCTTCGCGGTTTTTTTCTTCACGGCTTTCTTCTGGCCGCCTGATTTCTTCGTCGCGACGGCCTTCTTGCCGCCGGTGCGGCCCGATGCCTTCGCCTTGGCTTTGCCGCGGTGCGACTTGCCCTTGAACTTCTTCGTCGAAGACGACGAGCGCTCGACGCGCGGCTTCAGCGGCGGAACCGGATCGTTCCAGCTGAACGCGAGCATTTGCTGACCGACATAGCCGCAACGGAATTTCAGCGGCGTCGGGTCGCTGCCGTCGCTATGGATGCCGAGCCCGTCGACGGTGATGATGTTGTCGACTTTCACACGCTGCTTGCCCTGGTCGAACGAGTCGTTCCACGGCGTGATCGTCGCGTTGCCGCCGTCGAATGCGTTCGGCGCGAAGTCGACGCGATCGAACGCCGTCGACGTGCTGGCGATGAAGCTGCCGTGCGCCGCACAATCGGCGGCGAGCGGATCGGCATGCATCTCGTTGACGAATTTGTTGATCAGTTCGGAACGCTGGTCGAGCAGGTCGGCGAATACCGGTGCGGGAAGCGCAAGCGACAGGCCCGCGATACAGGCTGCCAGCTTGCCGAGCGCCCGGAAAATCCGGAGCGAGGCAGGTGAGCTGTCCATCTGGTTATTGGTGAGGAGCGAAGAAGACGTCGGGCACGTATAGATGCCCGATGAAGAACAGGAGTTCAATCTTAGCGTAAAAAAGTTGTGCGGCAGTAGGTGACGTATTCGGCGCGCGCGGCGGAATGGCCGCCGATACGCGTGTGCGCTCGTCCGATGCGGAGGAAATTCAGGCGCGCGGGCCGCCGAGGCGGTAGCGGCGGACGTCGAAGGTCGTGACCCACGCGGGGCGATAGACGGCGATGAGGGCCGTTGCCATGCCGGTGAACCAGGCCTCGCCGAGCGCGAGCAACGCGGTGTTCAGCAGATAGCCGGCCGGAATCACGACGGGCACGCCGTCCGCGAGCGCGAGCTGGACACCGGCCGCCGCCGCGGCGACCGCGACGATCGCGATGGCGGGCGACAGGAAGCCCTGCCCGGTGATGAACGACGCGAGGTTGTGCGGCAGCCACGCGAGTGCGGCGCGTTGCAGCAACGCCGACACGCCGACAGGCAGCGCACCGTAGATCAGATAGGTCAGGCCGATGCCTTGCCACGGCGCGTCGAAGATGACCGCGGCAATCGCCGTGACGGCGCCCATCGCGACCAGTGCGAGCGTCCAGTCGAACAGCGTGACGAGCAACGTCGCGCCGAGCAGATGCATGACGATGCCATCTTCGAGCCATGCGTTCGAGGCCCACAGGACCGCGATCGCTGTGACGAGCGCGAGCCACACGTGCTGAAGCGTGGCGTCTTGCAGGCGTACGAAGGGGCGATTCCAGATCGCGAGCGCGAGCAGGGCCACGGCGGCGATCCAGCCACCGATGCCAACCCAGAGCGGAAGCGGTGTGAAAAGAAAACCCATGCGTCCATATTACTCGTTGAGCATCAAAGGTGGGAGCCTGCACATGCCCGACCGTCGCAATATCGAGACTGTTTGCCTAGCGTCCGCGCCTGAACCGTGCCGGTGGCTCGGCGGCGAGTGGCAGGTCCTGCGTGCCGGTATTCGCGGTGGGTAACGGGTACGGACGGTCATGCCGTTGTGTACGCAGCGGAGCCGGGCCGTGTTCCCCGATGACCGGTTTACGGGCGCGGTTCCGGTTCGCCAGCAGCACCTCGAGATGGGGCGACAGCCAGCCGTTGTAGATCGCGACCGCGGCGGCGCGGTTTGCGGCGCCGAGCTGCTGGAAGATGCTCGCGAGGTGGATCTTCACGGTGCCTTCGCTGATGCCGAGCGTACGCGCGATCATCTTGTTCGTGCTGCCCATGTGGACGAACCGCATGATCTGCGCTTGCCGCGGCGACAAGAGGCCGCTCGGCGGGCGCCGCGGCAGGGAGCCGGCGAGCGTCTGGAAATGGGCGTCGTGGCGGGCCGTCGCCGTTGCCGTGGACGGCAGCAGGCTGAGAGCGATCGGCGGAATGTAGTGGCCGCCCAGCAGCACGATCTCGAGCGCCCGCACGATCAGGTGCGGCCGCGTGGAATGCGGGATCACGCCTGCGACGCCGTAATTGAAGAAGCGCTGGATCGCTTCGGGCGAGATGTCGTCGACCAGGACGGCGACCGGGGTCGGCGAGCACGCGTTGCCGAGTGCCTGAAGCTCGCTGATCCGGCCCACGTCCAGCCAGTCGATCGCGACGAGGTCGAAACGCTGGGTGCGCAGCAGCCGGCGTGCCTGGAAACCGTCAGGCGCATCGTTGATGCTGGCGTGCCGGTCGATCTGCCGCAACAGGGTCTTCAGTCCGTCACGCCGTTCGGCGTCTGAGTTAAGTACCAAGAACCGCATATTCAACCTCCGTGAAGTGAGTCATTGACTGCCGTCGGGGATAAGCTGGCCCCGATAATGACAAAGACCTTACACGATGTCTGCTTGGCTGAAAGGCTTAGGAAAAGTTCGAAATTTCGAGCGACCGGGCATCGGATATGAAAAAAGCCGCTTCGGCAGGGAACCGAAAGCGGCTTTGGGGCGGGCAGGCCGTCTGGGCCTGCGGTGCGGGTCAGTGGAAGTGCGGCTGGGCGGGCGACGCGTCTTCCGGCATTTCCGCATGGACAATTTCGCCGAGCGGATCGGCGTAAAGCGGCACGCCGCAGTCGTCGCAGTATTCGGGTTCGAAGCGGCCCGCGTGCCGCCGGACGTCGGTTACGCCGCATTCCTTCAGCAGGCTCACGATTTCCTCGAGCGGTCCTTCGATCGGCGCTTCGCCTTCGAGCGTCGCGTTGTCGACCGAGATGTCGCCGTTTTCACGGCCGTAGAGCGGCCACACGACACCGTAGATCACGTCGTTGCTCGCACGTCGCGTGAAGCCGACGCGATACTCGTCGATACGGCGTTCGCCGAAGCCGGCGACCACCGCGCGCAGCTCTTGCGGCGTTGCACCAAGTGTGTCGAATAGATAACGAATGGCCGTTCGGACGGTATGCGGACGGACGCGTTCGTCCGCATCGCGACAAGCCGAGTAGTACGCGTCCGGAAGCAGGCATTCGAACTCGCAGCCGGGCAGCGCGATCGACAGGTTCGGGCCGCCTTGGGCCGTCCATTGTTCGAGGCACTGGCCGCGCTCGATCCGGCTGCCGTTTTCTTCTTCTTGCCAGCGGAACAGCGGCGCGCCGGCCGGCGCGGCGACGACCGCCAGCAGGAAGCGCGGATCGGCGAGGATCGGCGAAGTTTCCGGCAGGTCGCCGAAGCTCAGCTTCGGGGCGTGCTGGCCGATTGCCGCGTGGGCGAGTTGCTGGGCCAGCCGGTAGGTTTCGACATGGTGCCGCGGCAACTGGTCGATGCTGTAGAGGAACGGTGCGAGGCCGACGAGGGTGCCGTTCGCGAGCACGTGCGCTTGCAGATGCGTTCGCAGCGCGTCGGCAACGTCGCCCTTGAGCGGGCCCGACGGAATCATGTAGCGCGTCCAGGCGAGGACCGGGACGGCGACCAGCAGCGCATCGTATGGTTGGCCGTCGTGCTCGATCACCATCGACTCGCTGTGCGTCTCGGCCATGTCGGCGAGCGCGCCGTAGGCGTCGGGATGATTCTGCTGAAGATGGTCGAGCGCGGCGTCGAGCGTAGTCTGATTGCCGTTGCGGACGATCTTGGCGAGCAGCGTATCGAGCTTCGCTTCCCAGAAGCGATCCTCGATGCGGCTGCCCGACGCGAAGAGCGCAAGTGACAGACCGACCAGTTTGTCGGCATCGGGGGGGAGGCGTTTGGCGATTCGCTGGCGCATATTAAAGACGTATATAGAAAGAGGCGAAGAACCTCACATTCTAGTCCGTTCTTTGCACCATAAGCGGTCTCGTGGCCAAGCATGGCCGGACGGCCGAATTGCGGCCTGTGTAAAAAAGTTTCTGCGAAACCCCTTGCGCTCACGACCTGAGCTGCATAGAATCACGCCTCTTTCGCGCTAACGGAAACGCGGTGCGGGAGGAAGGGAAGCGGTGCTGTTGGGGTTCGGTCGTAGCGAGCCTTGGCGGTACAGGAAGTTGAGCCCCGCAGT
>NZ_JAGIQD010000014.1:0-175207 GCF_017815045.1 Burkholderia sp. CpTa8-5 | reverse complement strand
GCGATCGGGCCGTCAAGTCCCGTCCTGCTCGTTATGCTGTCCGGTTCCTCAGAAAGAACCTTAACTGAACGGCATTAGCCATCGAGCCGGGTTTTTTATTGGCGCCGCATTTGGGCGGCGTCGGGGCGTTCACGCGGCATGCGCCGCGCGTGCGGTCACGCGCCCTTGTCGGAGCGGCGCTCGTCGAAGAAATCCTGCACGACAGCGATCTCGCGCGTGCGCTTGAACGGCGGCAGGCTTTGCCAGATCCGGCGCCCGTAAGGCTTGTCGACGAGCCGCGTGTCGCAGATCATCAGCACGCCGCGATCCGTCTCCGCACGAATCAGCCGGCCCGCGCCCTGCTTCAGCGTGATCACGGCCTGCGGCAACTGGTGCACGGCGAACGGGCTCAGCCCCTTCTTCGTCAATGCATCGAGCCGCGCGGCCAGCACCGGATCGTCCGGCGGCGCGAACGGCAGCTTGTCGATCACGACCAGCGACAACGCATCGCCGCGCACGTCGACGCCTTCCCAGAAACTCTGACTGCCGACCAGGATCGCATTGCCGTACGCGCGAAAGCGGTCGAGCAGCTCGGTGCGGCTGGCGTCGCCCTGCACGAGCAGCGGCGTGTTCCAGCCGCGCGATTCGATCACGTCGCGCAGCTTCGACGCGATCCGGTCGACCGCGCGCAGTGTCGTGCACAGCATGAACACGCCGCCGCCGGATGCCTCGATCGCCGGCAGCGCGGCATCGAAGACGGCATCGGTAAACGCCGGCGACGACGGCTGCGGCAGGTTGCGCGGCACATACAGCAGCCCCTGCGACTGGTAATCGAACGGGCTGGCGAGCGTCATCGAACGACGCGAACTGAGGCCCATCTGCGCCGCGTAGTGCGTGAAATCGCCGCGCACCGACAACGTGGCCGACGTAAACACCCATGCGCGCGGCACGCCCGCCCGCTGCTTCGCGAAAATCGGCGCGACCGACAGCGGCGTTTCGTGCAGCTGCACGGTATGCGCGAACACCTCGACCCAGCGCACCTTCTCGTTCGGATCGCCCTCGGCAGCCGCCTTGTCGCCGGCTGCCGCCGCATCGGCCTGCGCGGCTGCTTCCGTCGCGCCGGGCGCGACCCAGCCGGCCAGCAGGTCCTGCAGCTCGCGCGCGCGCCGCAGGCACGCACCGAGCGATTCCGCGCGCTCGGCCTGGCCCGCGAGCGCCGATGCGAGCGCATCGAGCGCAGCGTCGAGCGCGTCGAGCGCGCCGAACATCGGGTGATCGTCGCCGAGCTGCGCGAGTGACATGCGAACGATCTGGTCGTTCGCGAACGCGAGGCGCAAGTCGCGCGCCGCGCGCTCGAGATCGCCGCCGAGCTTCACCCACTCGACCGCGTCGCGCGCATGGCTCAGGCCTTCGGCCACCGTGTCGCGCGCGAGCTCGAGGATCTGCGTCGTCGACAGCGTCTCGCCGAAGAACAGCGTCGCCGTCTCCGGCAACTGGTGCGCTTCGTCGAAGATGATCGTGTTCGCGTTCGGCAGCAGTTCGGCCATCCCCGTGTCGCGCAGCATGATGTCCGCGAAGAACAGGTGATGGTTGACGACGACGACGTCGGCCTGCTGGGCCTCGCGCCGCGCCTGCATCACGAAGCATTCCTTGTAGTGCGGGCATTCCTGGCCAAGGCAGTTGTCGCGCGTCGACGTGACCATCGACCACACGGGCGCGTTTTCCGGCACGCTCGCGAGCTCGGCCTTGTCGCCGCTCTTCGTGATTTTCGCGAAGCGGACGATTTCCTGCAGATAAGCGGTGTCCTGCCGCGACGGCAGCCGGCCGTTGTCGGCCGTGCGCTGCAGGTAGTAGTGACACAGGTAGTTGGCGCGGCCCTTGAGCATCGCGACCGTCACCGGCACCGCGAGCGCGTTGCGCACGGTGGGGATATCGCGCTGGAACAGCTGGTCCTGCAGGTGCTTCGTGCCGGTCGACACGATCACCTTGCCGCCCCACAGCATCGCGGGCACCAGATACGCATAGGTCTTGCCGGTACCCGTGCCGGCCTCGACGATCAGCGTGTTGTCGCCGGCGTCGCTGTCGGATTCGGTTGCCGCGGCATCCTCCGCGGCCGGCCCGCCCGGCTTGTCGGCGTCGCCCAGGCGGCGCGCCGGCCGCTTGCGGGTTTCGAAGATCTCGGGTTCGGGCATCCGGCGCGCCGACGCTTCCATCGCGGACGCGACCGCGCGCGCCATCTCGATCTGCGACGTACGCGGCCGATAGCCGTCGAGCGCGCGCGCCAGCAACCCGCCAACGCCAAAGATCGTGTCGAGTTCGTCGACGCGTTTGCGGCTCAGCTCGAAGGTGCCTTCGGGCGCACGAGCGCGCCCGGCGGACGTCGTGTCACGCCGGGCATCGGGGGTGGCTTCAAGCGGTGAATTCAAGGCAAGCGTTCCTGTGTCCAGCGCCCGGGCGGCGCCGGCGCTTGCCAGGCCGCGCTCAGGCGCGCTTATCCGGTTCGAGCTGCGATTGCAGCAAAATGATTTTGTCCTTGGCCGCCAGCTTTTCCTTCTTCAGCCGGTGCAGCGTGATGTCGTCGATGTCGGAGTGTCCTTCCTTCAGCTCGATCTCCCGAGCGAGCTGCTGGTGCTGCTCCTGCAATGCAGCCAAACGGTTGTGCAATTCCTGCTGCTGTTCCGTGTGACGGTTTTGCATACTTGCCTCCTCATCGAAGCAGCGCGACGACTGGCGTGCCGACGCGCCCGAGACTGATCCCGATCAATTCAACACGTTACTGCCCCTGCTGTTGCTGCTGCTTGGCCTTCTGGGCCGCTTCCTGCTGACGCCGCTCGACATCGGCCTTGTGCTGCGCGGCTTCCTTCTGCTTCTGCTCGTAACGCGTGGCGTTGTCCGCCCGCTCCTGCGCCTTCTGCGCGGCCTGCTGGTGCGCCTGGTCGAGCTTGCGCTGGAAATCCGCCTGCTTCTGGTCGTACGCCTGCTTGCTCGCCGCGCGTTGCGGCCCTTCCGCGCCGCGCTGCGCCTGCTTCAGTGCATTCTGCTCCTGCTTGTCGCGGAATGCAGCCGCGTTGGCCGCGTCGTTCGCCGCCCGCTGCGGCGCTTCCGCCGCGTTCTGGGCCTGCTTCAGCGCCTGCTGCTGGTCGCGCTGCTGCGCCCGCACCGCGCGCTGCTCGTCGTTGAGCGCGAGCTGCTCCTGGCGGATGCTCGCGCGCTCCTCGCGCATCTGGTCACGCGCCTTGCCCAGACAGTGATTGACGAAGAATTTGTTGTAGCAATCGTGCTCCGCCACCGCATAACGATAATCGTTTTCCGCGGAGCGTTGATTGAGCACTTTTTGACGGGCGTCGAAATCCGGGGCGGCGGAGGCGGCAACGGACGCGGACGCGGCGGCGTCCGAGGCCTGCGCGAATGCGCCGGAAGGCCCGGCAGACAAAGCCGCGGCGAGCGCTGCGCCGAGCGCGACGAGAGAAATACGGGAAGTTGGCAACGTCGTAGGAAAGCTGCGGGACATGTGTCAAATTCTATCACCCCCGGCTGGACGCTCCGCCATTTATGGCAAAATGCCCCGCTTCATTCACCCGCGGCCTCTGGCCCGCCGGGCAGCCCGCCGCTTCGGGCCTGCCGGCCCGCGCCGCGATTTCAGCAGGCAGACAGACCATCCACGACATGACGGAAACCGTAGCACTCAAGATCGTACAGCGCATCGCCACCGAACTGTCCGTCCAGCCGCGCCAGGTCGCGGCGGCCGTGCAACTCCTCGACGAAGGCTCGACCGTTCCGTTCATTGCCCGGTACCGCAAGGAAGTGACCGGCAACCTGGACGACACGCAGCTGCGCAACCTCGAGGAACGCCTCCTGTACCTGCGCGAACTCGAGGATCGCCGCGCCGCGATCCTGTCGAGCATCGACGAACAGGGCAAGCTGACCGACGAACTGCGCGCCGCGATCGACGCGGCCGACAGCAAGCAGGTGCTCGAGGACCTTTATCTGCCGTACAAGCCGAAGCGCCGCACGCGTGCACAGATCGCCCGCGAGGCCGGCCTCGAGCCGCTCGCGCACGCGCTGCTCGCGAACCCGCTGCTCGACCCGCAGGCCGAGGCGGCCGCGTATGTCGACGCCGACAAGGGCGTCGCCGACGTGAAGGCCGCGCTCGACGGCGCGCGCGACATCCTGTCCGAGCAGTTCGGCGAGACGGCGGAGCTGCTCGGCAAGCTGCGCGACTACCTGCACAGCCAGGGCGTCGTGTCGTCGGCCGTCGTCGAGGGCAAGGAAAACGAGGAAGGCGAGAAATTCCGCGACTATTACGACTACGCGGAAACGATCAAGACCGTGCCGTCGCACCGCGCGCTCGCGCTGTTCCGCGGCCGCAACGCGGGCGTGCTGACGATCAAGCTCGGCCTCGGCGAGGAACTCGACGCGCAGGTGCCGCATCCGGGCGAGGCGATGATCGCGCGCCATTTCGGCATCGCGAACCAGAACCGTCCGGCCGACAAATGGCTGTCCGACGTCTGCCGCTGGTGCTGGCGCGTGAAGGTGCAGCCGCATATCGAAAACGAACTGCTCACGCAGCTGCGCGAGACGGCCGAAACCGAAGCGATCCGCGTGTTCGCACGCAACCTGAACGACCTGCTGCTGGCCGCGCCGGCCGGCCCGAAGGCCGTGATCGGCCTCGACCCGGGCCTGCGCACGGGCGTGAAGGTCGCGGTCGTCGACCGCACCGGGAAGGTGCTCGCGACCGATACGATCTACCCGCACGAGCCGCGCCGCGACTGGGACGGCTCGATCGCGAAACTCGCGCGCATCGCCGCGCAGACGCAGGCCGAACTGATCAGCATCGGCAACGGCACCGCATCGCGCGAAACCGACAAGCTCGCGAGCGAACTGATCGCGAAACACCCGGAGCTGCGGCTGCAGAAGATCGTCGTGTCAGAAGCCGGCGCGTCGGTCTACTCGGCGTCCGAGCTCGCCGCGAAGGAATTCCCGGACCTCGACGTGTCGCTGCGCGGCGCGGTGTCGATCGCCCGCCGCCTGCAGGACCCGCTCGCCGAGCTCGTGAAGATCGAACCGAAGGCGATCGGCGTCGGCCAGTACCAGCACGACGTGAACCAGCGCGAACTCGCCCGCTCGCTCGACGCGGTCGTCGAGGATTGCGTGAACGCGGTCGGCGTCGACGCGAACACCGCGTCGGCCCCGCTGCTCGCCCGCGTGTCGGGCCTGAACGCGACGCTCGCGCGCAACATCGTCGACTACCGCGATGCGAACGGCCCGTTCCCGTCGCGCGAGCATCTGCGCAAGGTGCCGCGCCTCGGCGACAAGACCTTCGAGCAGGCCGCCGGCTTCCTGCGCATCAACGGCGGCGAGAATCCGCTCGACCGCTCGTCGGTGCACCCGGAAGCGTATCCGGTCGTCGAACGGATGCTCGCGAAGATCAACAAGCGCATCGACGACGTGCTCGGCAACCGCGAAGCGCTGTCGGGCCTGTCCCCGACGGAATTTGTTGACGAACGTTTCGGCCTGCCGACCGTGCGCGACATCCTGGCCGAACTGGAGAAGCCGGGCCGCGATCCGCGCCCGGAATTCAAGACGGCCACGTTCCGCGAAGGCGTCGAGAAGGTATCGGATCTCGTGCCGGGCATGACGCTCGAAGGCGTCGTGACGAACGTCGCCGCGTTCGGCGCGTTCGTGGATATCGGCGTGCACCAGGACGGCCTCGTCCACGTGTCCGCGATGTCGACGAAGTTCGTCAAGGACCCGCACGAAGTCGTGAAGGCCGGCCAGGTCGTCAAGGTGAAGGTGATCGACGTCGACGTGAAGCGCCAGCGCATTGCGCTGACGATGCGCCTCGACGACGACGCGGCAGCGCCCGGCATGACGTCGCGCGGCGGCCAGGATCGCGGCAACGCGGGCCGCGGCGCCGCCCGCCCGCAGCGTTCGCGCGAGCCGGAACCGGCCGGCGCGATGGCCGCTGCATTCGCGAAGCTGAAGCGCTGAGCACGCGAAGCGTCGAAGCAATAAAAAACCCGCCGAAAGGCGGGTTTTTTATTGCTTCGGCGACACGCGCCGCCTGCTCGGCATGGTCCGCCGCATGGGCGGCCCCATCGCGCCCGTCAGATCTCGATCTTGGTGCCGAGCTCGACGACGCGGTTCGCCGGAATCGAGAAGAAGTCGGTCGGCTTCGCCGCGTTCTGATGCATCCACGCGAACACGCGCTCGCGCCAGATCGACATCCCCGGCAGATGCGTCGGCACCACCGTTTCGCGCGCGAGGAAGAACGACGTGTCCATCAGTTCGAACGTCATGTCGTGCGTGCGGCCGAATTCCTCGAGCACGGCCTTCACGTCCGGCGTCTCGTTGAAGCCGTACTCGGCCTTGACGATGTACAGCCCGCCGCTCGCATCGCGCGAACTCAGGCGCTTGTCGTCGCGCACGTACGGAATGTCGCGCGTGACGAACGTCAGGAAAATGGTCCGCTCGTGCAGCACCTTGTTGTGCTTCAGGTTGTGCAGCAGGCTGACGGGCACGAGCTTGTCGTTGCCGGTCAGGTAGATCGCGGTGCCCGACACGCGGTGCGGCGGATGCGCGAGCAGCCCCTGCAGGAACGGCTCGAGCGGGATACCGTCGGCCGCCGTGCGTTCCTTGACGATGTGACGCCCTTTGTACCAGGTCATCAACAGGAAGAACAGCAAGGCGCCGATGCCGAGCGGCAGCCAGCCGCCCTGCGCGACCTTCAGCAGGTTCGCGCCGAAAAAGCCGAGGTCGATCGCGAGGAACACGGTGATGATCGCACCGACCAGCAGCCGGTTCCAGTTCCACACCTTGACCATCACGACGCACGCGAGCACGGTCGTGATCACCATCGTCGCCGTCACCGCGATGCCGTACGCGGCCGCGAGGTTGTCGGAGCTCTTGAAGCCGACGACGATACAGAGGATCACGGCCAGCAGCAGCCAGTTCACGACCGGCACGTAGATCTGGCCGATCGCGAGCTCGGACGTATGCAGTACCTTCATGCGCGGCACGTAGCCGAGCTGGATCGCCTGCGACGTCAGCGAATACGCGCCCGAGATCACCGCTTGCGACGCGATCACGGTCGCGACCGTCGACAGCACGACGAGCGGCAGCAGCCCCCATTCGGGCGCCAGCAGGAAGAACGGGTTTTCGATCGCCTTCGGATTCTGGATCAGCAGCGCGCCCTGACCGAAGTAGTTCAGCACGAGCGACGGCATCACGAGCCCGTACGCGGCGTACCGGATCGGCTTTGCGCCGAAGTGCCCCATGTCCGCGTAGAGCGCTTCCGCGCCGGTCAGCACCAGCACGACCGAGCCGAGCACGACGTACGCCTGCAGCAGGTGGTCGGCCATGAACGACGCCGCGTAATACGGATTGATTGCCGCGATGATGCCCGGCACGCGCACGATGTGGTACACGCCGAGCGCCGCGATCACGACGAACCACAGCACCATGATCGGGCCGAACAGCTTGCCGACCAGCGCGGTGCCGTGCCGCTGGATCCAGAACAGCGCGATCAGGATCACGATCGTGATCGGCAGCACGAGATGGGACAGGTGCGGTGTCGCGATCTCCAGACCTTCGACGGCCGACATCACCGAGATCGCCGGCGTGATCACCGCGTCCCCGTAGAACATGCACGCGCCGAATATCCCGAGCGCCATCAGCGCGCCCGCGACCCGGGTTTTGGAATCGAGCGGCCGCAGCGACAGCGCCATCAGCGCGAGCACGCCACCTTCGCCGTTGTTGTCCGCCCGCATCACGAATAGCAGGTACTTGACGCCGACCACCAGCACGATCGCCCAGAACAGCAGCGAGATCACGCCGAGAATCGACCCTTCGGTCAGCGGGATGCCGTGCGCGGGGCTGAACGCCTCCTTGAGCGAATACAACGGGCTGGTGCCGATGTCGCCGAACACGACGCCGATGGCTGCTATCGCTAGCGCCCGCATCGAGTGTTGTTGCGTCGAATGCGGCGCGTGTGCGGCGTCGGTCGCGTGAGTCGTGTCGTTCATATGAAGCGTAATAATCGGGTCCGGGTCGGACAAAACGAGCGCTATTCTACTCGCGCCCCCGTGAAACACCGCCCTGCCGTGTTGCCGTGGAACCACGCGATCCACGCTGCGCATGCAATCCGGCGCGAGCTGTGGCAGGGCTGCCATCATAGCCGGGGCCGCGCCGCCTGCCTATCGGGTACGCACCGCGTGACGCACCGCGCGCGCCAACGAAAAAACGGCGCCGCAAGCGGCGCCGTACAAGGCTTTCCTTCGATCGGCCGGCCGCTTACGCGCCCGAACCGTCGCGCTGCGCGCGACCGCGCTTAATCCACGCCTCGAGGTTGTGCGGACGCACCGTGTCCCACTCCTCGAACGGCTGATGAATCCACGGATTCGTCGGCAGGAACTGCGTGTGATAGTCCGGCTTGACCTTCGAGCAACCCTTGTACCAGAGCACAGCCGAACGCACGGCCGTGACCGCCGGATAGCGCTCCTTCAGGTGCTCCTGCACGCGCGCGAGCGTGACGCCCGAATCGACGAGATCGTCGACCAGCAGCACGTTGCCCGCGAGATGGCCGCGCGTCATCGTGATGTACTGCGCGATGTCGAGCTCGCCCTGCTCGGTGCCGGCCGCTTCCCGGTACGAGCTCGTCGCGAGGATCGCGAGCGGCACGTCATAGATACGCGACAGCTGGTCGCCGACGCGCAGGCCGCCGCGCGCGAGGCACAGGATCTGGTCGAACTTCCAGCCCGACGCATGCACCTGGAGCGCGAGCAGCTCGATCAGACGGTGATACTCGTCCCAGCCTACCCACAGATTCTTGTCGTCGTTGCGCGGATCGGTCATCAAGTCTGCCGCCGTCATCGTGATTTGCTGCGTCATCTGGCAATTACACCTTGAACGGATGGCGAAGCAGGATCGTTTCGTCGCGGTCCGGGCCCGTCGACACCATGTCGACCGGCACGCCAGCCACTTCCTGGACGCGGGCGAGGTAGGCCTGCGCATTCGCCGGGAGCGCGTCCCACGTATTGATCCCGACGGTGCTTTCCTTCCAGCCGGGGAACGTCTCGTACACCGGCTCGCAACGCGCGACGTCAACCGCGCCGCGCGGCAGGATGTCCACGTCCTTGCCGTCGACCCGGTAGCCGACGCACAGCTTCACTTCGTCGAGGCCGTCGAGCACGTCGAGCTTCGTCATGCACAGGCCCGACACGCCGTTGATCTGGATCGAGCGACGCAGCGCAGCCGCATCGAGCCAGCCGGTGCGGCGCGGACGGCCGGTGACCGACCCGAATTCCTTGCCGACGTTCGCGAGCGTGACGCCGATCTGGTCCTGACGCTGCGGGTTGTCCGCATCGTACAGCTCGCTCGGGAACGGGCCCGAGCCGACGCGCGTGCAATACGCCTTCGTGATGCCGAGGATGTAGTTGAGCTTCTGCGGACCGACGCCCGCGCCGGCCGACGCCGCACCCGCGACGCAGTTGCTCGACGTGACGAACGGATAGGTGCCGTGGTCGATGTCGAGCAGCGTGCCTTGCGCGCCTTCGAACAGCAGGTTCTGGCCCGCGTTGTTCGCGTCGTACAGACGGCGCGACACATCGGCCACCATCGGCTTCAGGCGGTCGGCATAGCCGAGCATCGTGTCGAGCGTGGCCTGAAAATCGACGGCCGCGCCGCCCAGATACTGGGTCAGCACGAAATTGTGGAAATCGAGATTTTCGCGCAGGCGATCGGCGAACGTCTTCGCGTCGAACAGGTCCTGCACGCGCAGTGCGCGGCGGCCGACCTTGTCTTCGTACGCGGGGCCGATGCCGCGGCCAGTCGTGCCGATCTTGCCCGCGCCCTTGCGCGCTTCGCGCGCCTGGTCGATCGCGATGTGGTACGGCAGGATCAGCGTCGTGGCTTCGGAGATGAACAGACGGTCGCGCACGTTCACGCCGGCTTCTTCAAGCTCGCCGATTTCCTTGAACAGTGCTTCGGGGGACAGCACGACGCCGTTGCCGATGTAGCAGGCGACGCCTTCACGCATGATGCCCGACGGAATGAGGCGCAAGATCGTTTTCTTGCCGCCGATGATGAGGGTGTGGCCGGCGTTGTGACCGCCCTGGAAACGCACGACGCCCTGAGCGTGGTCCGTCAGCCAGTCGACGATCTTGCCCTTGCCTTCATCACCCCATTGCGTTCCCACGACGACGACATTGCGCCCGGGAGTCACGTTCACTGCGCTGGCAGACATGTTGATTCGTTAGCTGGTTAAAAACGTATTCTACCTATGTTCGCGGGCGTTTCCGAATTTTTCCGTTTCGCTTCAACGATATGCACGCCGAAGCACGGCCCGCGAACACCTCTTTATCGGGGTTCGACCACCCATGCGCCGTTACGCTCGACGAGCGAGCGATCGCACGCGAACTCGTCGAGTACGTGGTCATGGCCCGGCAGCGCCTGGATCACGACCTCGCCCGCATCGCGCAGCGCCGCGACGGCCGCGCCCAGTGCGTCGTCCTGCGCCCACGGCGCGAGAATCGCGGTGCCGCGCGCCTCGACCGGCGAGATCCGCGCGAGCTCGCGCAGGTCCAGCGAGAAGCCGGTCGCCGGACGGGCACGACCATAGGCCTGCCCCACGTGGTCGTAACGGCCGCCGCGCGCGATCGCGTTCGGCACGCCGTCGACGTAGGCGCTGAACATCGCGCCGCTGTGGTACGCGTAGCCGCGCAGGTCGGCGAGATCGATCGCGACTTCGACGCCCTTCGCCTGCGACGCAAGCTGCGCGAGATCGTCGAGCGCCCGCGTGATTTCGGGCAGCACCGGCAGGCGCGTGCGCGCCTCGGCGAGCACGCTCGCGTCGCCGTACAGATTCGGCAGCGCGCGCAGCGCGGCGCGCGTATCGGCGCCGAGATCGTCGGTGAGTTCGTTCAGCAGCGGCACGTCCTTGCCCGACAGCGCGTCGTACAGCGACTCGCCGCGCTCGGCAGCCTGCGCGTCGCGCGCCAGCAGCGCCGCGAGCACGCCCGCGTGACCGAGGTCGAGACGGATGCGCGACAGGCCCGCCAGATGCAGCGCATCGAGCATCAGTTGCTGGATCTCGAGATCGGCTTCGAGCCCGGCGTGCCCGTAGATTTCGGCGCCGATCTGGATCTGCTCGCGCGTCGCGTGCAGGCCGCGCGGACGCGTATGCATCACGTGGCCCGCGTAGCAGAGGCGCGTCACGCCCTGACGGTTCAACAGGTGCGCGTCGATCCGCGCGACCTGCGGCGTGATGTCCGCGCGCAGGCCGAGCGTGCGACCCGACAGCTGATCGACCAGCTTGAAGGTGCGCAGGCGCAGATCGGCGCCGCCGCTCGTCAGCAGCGACTCGAGATATTCGAGCAGCGGCGGCATCACCATTTCGTAGCCGTACGAACGGAAGCGGTCGAGCAGCCTGCGGCGCAGCTCCTCGATCTTGCGCGCTTCCGACGGCAGTACGTCGGCGATATTCTCGGGAAGTAACCAGGTCGACATCGGTACGGTCCTACGACGGGAAACGGCGCGCGTCACGCGCGCCGCGAGTTGAATCGGAACTTCGAAATCGGGCGGAACGAACGGCGGATGCGCCGTCCGGATCAGGGTGCCGGTCAGGTCGCGAGCAACAGCAGCACGAGCCCGAGCACCATCACGATCAGCCCGCCGATCCGGATATGATGCGGCGGTCGCTCCGCTATTCTACGAAACGTGTCGCGCCATGCGGACGGAAACACGAAGGGGAATGCACCCTCGATAATCAGCATCAGCGCTACTGCGAGCAACAACGAGCCAGCCAGGTCCATGCGAGCGACGGCGCCGCTCGACGCGGCGCCCCAAGGTCAATGTTTGCGGGGAGCAGGCGCCGCCGGTGCGGCACCGCCCGTCGGGCTGCGCATGAAGCGGAAGAACTCGCTGTCGGGATCGACGACGATGATGTCGTTGCGCTTGAACGTGTTCCGGTACGCCTGCAGGCTCGCGTAGAACTGATAGAACTGCGGATCGCGGCCGAACGCGTCGGCGGCGATCGTCGCGGCCTTCGCATCGCCCTCGCCCTTGATCGTCTGCGCGGACTTGTACGCGTTCGCGAGCACGGCCTGCTGCTCGCGTTCGGCGTCGGCCTTGATCTGCTCGACGTCGGCCGCGCCTTGCGCACGCACCTGGGCCGCCTGATCGCGCAACGCGCCGATCATCCGCTGATAGACGGCGTCCGTCTGCGCGGCCGGCAGGTCGACACGTGTCAGCTGCACGTCGACCACGTCGACGCCGAAACCGGACGCTTGCGCCTTCGCCGCATCGCGCGCCGCATCGGCGATCGCGCGCTGACCGCCGAGGGCGTCGTCGAGCGCGCGCTTGCCGAATGCGTCGCCGAGCGCGCCCTTCAGCGCGCCGGACAGCCGGTCGGCCGCCGCCGCCGGATCGCCGCCCGTCGCGGTGAAATATTTCATCGGATCGCTGATCCGGTACTTCACCGCATACGCGACGAGCAGGTCGTGCTTGTCCTCGGTCGCCAGCTGCAGCGGATCGGACGACTCGAGCGACTGCACGCGCGTGTCGATCAGCGTGGCCGTCTGCAACGGCGGCGGCAGCTTGAAATGGACGCCGGGGCCCGCGAGCTCGGGCTGCGCGCCGTCGCGACCCGACAGCACGGCCGCATGGCGCGGATCGACGGTGAGGACCGTCGACGACGCCGCGAAGGCAACGATCACGATCGCGACGACGAGCGCAATGATTCGGTTCATGTTCTGCGCTCCCCGTTACTTCGTATCGTCTTCACGCGACCGGCTGCGAAACGCTTCACGCGATCGCAGCACGTCGACACCCGACGCCGTGGCGGCCGGTGCGGCGCTCGCCGGCGCGGCTGCGGCCGGCGCCGTGGCCGCCGGTGCCGACGCCGCATCGGGCGCGGACGCGCCGGTCGACGCCGCGGCGTTTTGCCGCCCCTGCTCGACGAGCTTGTCGAGCGGCAGGTACACGACGCTGTTGCCGCCCTTGTTGCCGACGAACACCTTCGTCGCGTTCGAATAGATTTCCTGCATCGTCTCGAGGTACATCCGCTCGCGGATGACCGCGGGCGCCTTCGAGTACTGCGCATAGACCTGCTTGAAGCGGTCCGCGTCGCCCTCAGCTTCCGTGACCACGCGATCGGCATACGCCTTCGCTTCGTCGACGAGCTTCGCCGCATCGCCCTGCGCCTTCGGCAGCAGGTCGCTCGCATACGCCTGCGCGGCGCGCTTCGCGGCCTCGCGCTCGTCGCGCGCCTTCGCGACTTCGGCGTACGCGGCCTGGGTCTGCTCGGGCGCCGCGACGCTCTGCATCGTGACGGCCGTCACCTCGAGCCCCGACTGGTAGCGGTCGAGATCGCGCTGGATCGCGGTGGACAGCTGCTCGCGCAGCGCATCGCGATCCTGATTCAGCATGTCGGCCGCGCTGCGCGTGCCGACGATCGCGCGCACCGCGGCCTGCGCGGCCTGCGACACGCTGCGCTCGGGATCGACGCTGCGGAACAGGTAATCGGTGGCGGAACGGATCCGGTACTGGACGATGAAGCGCACGTCGACGATATCGGCATCGCGCGTCAGCATCGCGGCTTCCTTCACGTTCGCGAGGCGCACGACGTTGTTGCGGCCGATCTCGATCGAGCGGACCTGCGACGTGTCGACGATCTCATGCGACGCGAACGGATACGGCGCGCGCCAGTGCACGCCCTGGCCGACCGTGCCCGACAGCTTGCCGAACTGCAGCACGACGCCCGTCTGGCCGTCCTGCACGACGAACAGCCCGCTGCCCGCATACACCGCGACCAGCACGCCGATCACGATGCCGACGCCGACCCGGGCGGCCCGGCCGTTGTCGGGACGGAAGCCGTTGCCGCCCTTGCCGCCGAACAAGCCGCTCAGGCGCCGGTTGAAGTTGCGCCACATCTCGTCGAGATCGGGCGGACCGTCGCCGTCGCCGCCTTGCGGACGCTTCGATTCGTTCGCGCGGGGGCGGGATCCGTCCTTGCCATTGCCTTCGCCGCGTCCCCAGCGGGGATCGTTGATCGACAGCAAGGCGCGCATCCGCCGCCAGGTACTCCGCTCGTTGTATTCGTTCACCAGAGTTTGTTCACCAGATTGGACGCCGGCGAACCGGCCGGGACCGGTTAGCGCCCGTGTTCGGAAATCGTGTGGTCTTCGTGCGGTTCAGCGGACGTGCCATCGAGCGCGTCGGACAACGTCGCGCTGGAGAGATGTTCCGCGGAGGCGATTTCGGCGATGGCGGCACGCAACGTATCGAGACCCTGACCGGTGCGCGCGCTCAAAAAGACGCGCGAAATATTACCATACTCGTCCCGCTCGACCGCGTCGCCGCGGGCCGCCAGCTCGGGCACGGCGTCGATCTTGTTGAACACCAGCACCTGGCGGATCGTGTCCGCGCCGATCTCGTGCAGCACGCCGTTGACCTGCTCGATCTGCTCGAGCCGGACCGCGCTCGACGCATCGACCACATGCAGCAGCAGATCCGCGTGGATCGTTTCCTCGAGGGTCGCGCGGAACGCCGCGACGAGCTGGTGAGGCAGCTCACGAATGAACCCGACCGTATCGGACACGACGATCTGGCCGACCTCGTCGCCGAGGTACACGCGCCGCGACGTCGTATCGAGCGTCGCGAACAGCTGGTCGGCCGCGTACGCCTGCGCTTTCGTCAGCGCATTGAACAGCGTCGACTTGCCCGCGTTCGTATAGCCGACGAGCGACACCGACATCGTGCCGCTGCGCGCGCGCTGCCGGCGCTGCGTGCTGTGCTGGCGACGCAGCCGGTCGAGCCGCGACTTCAGCATCTTGATGCGTTCGCCGATCAGCCGGCGGTCGGTTTCGAGCTGGGTTTCGCCGGGGCCGCGCAGGCCGATACCGCCCTTTTGCCGCTCGAGGTGGGTCCACGCGCGAATGAGCCGGGTCGACAGGTATTGAAGCTGCGCGAGCTCGACCTGCAGCTTGCCTTCGTGGCTGCGGGCGCGCTGCGCGAAGATGTCGAGGATGAGGCTCGTGCGATCGACCACGCGCCTGTTAAGTGCCTGCTCCAGATTACGTTGCTGGGCGGGCGCCAACGCGTGGTTGAAGATGACGATTTCGACGTTGTGCGCGTCGCAGGCAAGCCGCAGTTCTTCGGCTTTGCCGCTGCCGATGAACATCTTGGCATCGGGACTGGCGCGACGACCGGTGAGGGTGACGGCGGGACGGGCCCCCGCACTGGAGGCGAGAAGACTGAGTTCTTCGAGACTGGCTTCGAAATCGGTCTTGCCGAAATCGATGCCGACGAGCGCTGCGTTGATCAAATTATCGGGTGTCAAGATAAGGCGGCTGGCATCGGTCGCTCGCGGCGACCGGATGCCGGCCGCTGCGATAGGTTAGGACGAGGCTTCCGCGTCCGGGTGGAAATTCACCGGGCGCGCCGGCACGACCGTCGAGATGGCGTGCTTGTAAACCATCTGGGTCACCGTATTACGGAGCAACACGACGTACTGGTCGAACGATTCAATGTTCCCTTGAAGCTTGATGCCGTTGACGAGGTAGATCGAAACGGGAACGTGCTCTTTGCGCAGTGCGTTCAAAAACGGGTCTTGTAACAATTGCCCTTTGTTGCTCATGGCGTACTCCATCTTTTTTTGCAGGTTGATCTGGATTGGCGGCGAAGAAAAAGAGATCCGGCGCCAATCGCTACACTATAGCTGATTTTGCCTGCCCCGCCCGGCCACTGGCCATGCGGCCGATGCCTTGCGCGGCGTGCTTCAGCCCTTGTCCGCGTACGGGTTGTTCGACGAACGGAACTCTATGCGCAATGGAGTCCCGGTCAGCGAGAAAGTTTCGCGGAATCGGTTTTCGAGGTAACGCTTGTAGGTTTCCGTCACCGCGTCGAGCGCGTTGCCGTGGATCACGATGATCGGCGGATTCTGGCCGCCCTGGTGCGCATAGCGCAGCTTCGGACGCACCGGGCCGCGACGGCGCGGCTGCTGGAATTCGACGGCGTCGATCAGCGCGCGCGTGAGCTTCGGCGTCGGCAGCTTCGCCATCGCCGCCGCGTACGCGTCGTCGACCGAGCGCATCAGCGTGCCGATACCCGTTTTCTTCGCGGCCGAAATGAAGTGCGATTTCGCGAAGTCGAGGAATTTCAGCTTGCGGGTCAAATCCGCTTTCGCACGGTCGCGCGCGTGATCGTCGAGGCCGTCCCACTTGTTGACGCCGATCACGAGCGCGCGGCCCTGCTCGACGACGAAGCCGGCGATGTGCGCGTCCTGGTCGGAAATGTCCTGCTGCGCATCCAGCAGAAGAATGACGACGTTCGCGTCGGAGATCGACTGCAGCGTCTTCACGACCGAGAACTTCTCGATCGCCTCGAACACCTTGCCGCGGCGTCGCAGGCCGGCCGTGTCGATCAGCGTGTATTTCTTGCCGTTACGCTCGAAGTCGACGTAGATCGAGTCGCGCGTCGTGCCCGGCATGTCGAACGCGATCACGCGGTCCTCGCCGATCAGCGCGTTGACGAGCGTCGACTTGCCGACGTTCGGGCGGCCGACAATCGCGATCTTGATGCCGCGCGACGGATCGTCCTCGTCCGCTTCCTCGGGCTGGCCCGCATACGCGACTTCCAGCGCCTCGTTGATCATGTCGGTCACGCCGTCGCCGTGCGCGGCCGAGATCGCGCGCGGGTCGCCGAGCCCGAGCTCGTAGAAATCCGTCGCGACCGCGGTGTACTTCATCCCCTCGGCCTTGTTGACGACGAGGAAGATCGGCCGGCCGGTCTTGCGCAGGTAGTCGGCGATCGACTTGTCCTGCGGCGCGAGTCCGTTACGGCCGTCGACGATGAACACGACGACGTCGGCTTCCTCGACGGCCTGCCGCGTCTGGCGCGCCATTTCGTGCAGGATGCCGTCCTTCGCGACGGGCTCGAAGCCGCCGGTATCGACGACCAGGTACGGTCGTTCGCCGACGCGCCCTTCGCCGTAATGGCGATCGCGCGTGAGGCCCGGCAAGTCGGCGACCAGCGCATCGCGCGAGCGCGTGAGCCGGTTGAACAGCGTGGATTTCCCCACATTGGGGCGCCCAACGAGGGCAATGACCGGTTTCATCTGTGTTTTCTACGGTGATGCGCAGCAGCGGGAGGCCCGCTGCTGCGGGCGGCTGCGCTGAATGAAAATATCACGAATTCGCGCCGCGCCGGATGCGCGCGCCTGGCGCGCGTTGCGCGCCGTCGTCTTTCGTCTCGAACTGCCTTTCAAATACCGAGCGGCCGGGAACGCCGGCCGCCTTCAAGTCGCGCGGCCGCGGCGCGCGGGACCTGCCCGCCGCGCCACGGCCGCACCGGTTTCCTGCGTGTCAGCGCGGGCGGAACCCGTACAGGCCGCCGTCCTTCGTCTGCACGACGAGCGTATTGCCCGCGAGGACCGGCGCCGCCGTGATCGCGCTGCCGTCGGTCTTCATCCGCGCGATGAAGCTGCCGTCTTCGCGCGACAGGAAGTGCACGAAGCCCTGGTAATCGCCCATCACGACCGCGTGCCCGAGCAGGTACGGCACGCCGACGTCACGGCTCTTCAGCTTGTCGTTGCGCCAGAGCTGGTTGCCCGTGGCCGCGTCGTACGCGGTGACGACCGACCAGTCGTCACCGCCGGCGACCACCGAATCGTCCTGCGCGAGGCCGCTGCGGCTCGAGAACGGCTTTTCCCACAGCGGCCGGCCCGAGTTCGCATCGAAGCAGCCGAGCTGACCCTGGAACGTCACCGCGCAGGCTTGCGCGCCCACGAGCGTCGGCGGACCGCTGACGTCGTTGATGCGCTCGACTTCGGTCACGCCCTTCGGGAACGACACCGGGGTCTGCCAGAACGGCTCGCCCGTCTGCAGGTTGATCGCGACCAGACCGCCGCCCGGGAAGCCCGCGAGCACGGCCGCGTCGCCCGCGAACGTCATGCCGGCCGACACGCGCAGGTTCAGCGGCACCGCACGGTTGCGGTAGTTCCACTTCTGCTCGCCCGTCTGCGCGTTGAACGCGATCACCTGGCCGTCGATCGTGCGGACGACCACGAGGCCGTTGCCGACGAGCGGCGGCGAGAAGATCTCGCCCTGCACGCTGGTCTTCCACAGCTGCTTGCCGTCCGGGCCCAGCACGAACACGCCGCCCTTCAGCGCACCGACCGCGGTCAGGTTGCCGTCGCTGCCGACACCGGCCGACAGATCGGAACCGACCTTCGAACGCCACAGCGTCTGGCCCGTCTTCGCGTCGATCTTCTCGACCGAACCGTTTTCGCCCGCCGCATAGACGGCGTCGCCCACGGCCACCGGCGAGAACAGGTAGCGTCCGCCCTTGCCGACGCTCGCCTTCCAGACCTGTTGCACGTCCATGACGGGCTTGAACTCGGTGAGCGGCGTCGGCACGCGGCGCGCGTCCTTCGACGACGAGCAAGCCGCCAAAGCGAGGACAGCCGCCGCGCAGGCAACGGGCACAGCGTAACGTTTCAGCAAATTCATCGGTTAGCGAAGCAGAGTTAAGAGGTTGAGGGGACCGGGATTCAGCCGCCGAGCGCGTCCAGCTTGAACTGCACGAGCTGGCGCGCGGACTGGTCGTCCTTCGACAGGCCGCCGAGCGCGAGCTTGTAAGCCGCGCGCGCATCGTCGGTCTTGCCTTGCGCGGCAAGCAGATCGCCGCGACGATCGGCCACGAGGCCCTTGAATGCATCGACCGGCGTACCCGACAGCAGCGCGAGGCCCGCATCGTACGCCTTCTCGTCGAGCAGCAGCGACGCGAGACGCAGCTTCGCGATCTGCTTGTACTCGTCGTCCTTGGCGTGATCGACGGCCCATTGCAGCTGCGCCTTCGCGCCTGCCGCGTCGCCGGCCGCGTACAGCGTCTTCGCGGCCGCGAGCGCCGTCATCTGCGCATACGGCGTGCTGCCGAACTTGTCTTCCATGTCGGCGGCCGCGCGGGCCATCGTCGCCTTGTCGTTCGCGGCGGCGGCCTTCTGGACCTGCTCGTACAGCCCGGACGCCTCGGCAGCCTGACGGCGCTGCCAGTAGTTCCAGCCGTTGAAACCGGCCGCGACGACGAGCGCCGCGAGCACGATCCACGTGGTGAGGTTGCCCCAGCGGGCCCACCACGCCTTGAGACTTTCAATCGATTCTTGTTCGTCGTGATAACTCATCGGCGAGCGATTCCTTCTTCCTGTTCAGGCTTTTCTTGTCGAGCGGATGCCAGCGCGATCAGTCGTCGCCGTCTTCGGCGGATGCAACCATCGCATTGATTAGGAATTCGGTCAAGCTTTCGACCGGTACGGTCTGCTGAACGTTCTTTTCCCCTTCCGCACCCACGCCGCGCAACGCTTTCACGCCCACCGTGCCGTTCGCGACCTCTTCTTCGCCGAAGATCACCGCGAACGCGGCGCCGCTCGCATCGGCCCGCTTCATCTGCGACTTGAAGCTCGCCGGCGCGCCGTCGGCGCTGCAGTGGAAGATCACGTCGAGGCCCGTGTCGCGCAGGCGCTCGGCCGCGATGAACGCCTGTTCGCGCGCGGTCTCGCCCTGGTGCACGACGTACACGTCGACGCCTTCCTGCTCGGGCGCGAGGTCTTCTTCCTTCAGCAGTTCGAGGATCCGCTCGATGCCCATCGCCCAGCCGCACGCGGCGGTCGGCTTGCCGCCGAGCTGCTCGATCAGCGGATCGTAGCGGCCGCCGGCCGCGACCGTGCCCTGCGCGCCGAGCTTGTCGGTCACCCACTCGAACACGGTCAGGTTGTAGTAATCGAGGCCGCGCACGAGACGCGGATTGATCTTGAACGGAATGTTGTTCGCGAGCAGCAGGCGCTGCAGCCCTTCGAAGTGCGCGCGCGATTCGTCGCCGAGGAAGTCGATCAGCTTCGGTGCGTTCTGCGCGATGTCCTGCAGCGCGGGATTCTTCGTGTCGAGCACGCGCAGCGGGTTCGTATACAGGCGGCGCTTCGCGTCCTCGTCGAGCACGTCGGCGAACTGCTCGAGGTACTTGATCAGCTCGACGCGGTGCGCGGCGCGCTCCTCGGCGAGGCCGAGCGAGTTGATCTCGAGCTTGATGCCGGTCAGGCCGAGGTCGTCCCACAGGCGCTGGCACATCATGATGATCTCGGCATCCGCATCGGGGCCCGCGAAGCCGAGCGCCTCGACGCCGACCTGGTGGAACTGGCGATAGCGGCCGCGCTGCGGACGCTCGTGACGGAACATCGGGCCGATGTACCACAGGCGCTTCGGGCCGTCGTACAGCATGTTGTGCTCGATCGACGCACGCACGACGGCCGCGGTGTTTTCCGGACGCATCGTCAGGTTCTCGCCGTTCAGCGCGTCGGTGAAGCTGTACATCTCCTTCTCGACGATGTCCGTGACTTCGCCGATGCCGCGCGTGAACAGCTGCGTGTGTTCGACGATCGGCGTGCGGATGTTCTGGTAGCCGTACGCGCGCAGCAGCGATTTCACGGTAGCTTCGAAGAATTCCCACAGGCCGGCATCCTGCGGAAGGATGTCGTTCATACCTTTGACGCCGGTGAGCTTCTCGATCTTGCGTTTCTGTTCAGTCATCGTTCGTGTGTGTGGACGAATTAGTTCAGGGCCTCGGTGCGGCCGTAATTGCGTGCGACGTAGTCGCTGACGATCTGCTGGAATTCCTCGGCGATCCGCTCGCCGCGCAGCGTCTTGACCTTCTCGCCGTCGATGAAGACGGGTGCGGCCGGGTTCTCGCCCGAACCCGGCAGGCTGATGCCGATGTTCGCGTGCTTCGATTCGCCCGGGCCGTTGACGATGCAGCCCATCACCGCGACGTTCATCTTCTCGACGCCCGGATATTCCTTGCGCCACGCCGGCATCTGCTCGCGCAGATACGTCTGGATCTGCATCGCGAGTTCCTGGAACAGCGTGCTCGTCGTGCGGCCGCAGCCCGGGCACGCGATCACCATCGGCGCGAACGAGCGCAGGCCCATCGTCTGCAGGATTTCCTGGCCGACGATCACCTCGCCCGTGCGCGACGCGCCCGGTTCCGGCGTCAGCGAGATGCGGATCGTGTCGCCGATCCCTTCCTGCAGCAGCACGCCAAGCGCCGCCGTCGACGCGACGATGCCCTTCGAGCCCATGCCGGCCTCGGTCAGCCCGAGGTGCAGCGCGAAGCCGCAGCGGCGGCCGAGTTCGCGATACACGGCGATCAGGTCCTGCACGCCGCTGACCTTGCACGACAGCACGATGCGGTCGCGGCCGAGGCCCAGCTCGACCGCGCGTTCCGCCGAGCCGATCGCCGACTGAATCAGCGCCTCGTACATCACGCTCTGCGCGTCCCACGGCTGCGCACGCGCGCCGTTCTCGTCCATCATGCGCGCGAGCAGGTCCTGGTCGAGGCTGCCCCAGTTCACGCCGATCCGCACCGGCTTGTCGTACTTCGCCGCGGCCTCGATCATCTGCGCGAACTGCGTGTCGCGCTTCGCGCCCTGGCCGACGTTACCGGGGTTGATCCGGTACTTCGACAGCGACTCCGCGCAGCCCGGGTAGTCGCGCAGCAGCAGGTGGCCGTTGTAGTGGAAATCGCCGACGAGCGGCACGGTCACGCCCATCCGGTCGAGCTGCTCGCGAATCGCCGGCACGGCGGCCGCGGCTTCGGGCGTGTTGACCGTGATGCGCACCAGTTCGGAGCCCGCGTTCGCGAGTTCCTTGATCTGGATCGCCGTGCCGATCGCATCGGCCGTATCGGTATTCGTCATCGACTGCACGCGCACCGGCGCGTCGCCGCCGATCGTCACGAGTTGCCCGCCCCAGCGGACATCCACCGCATGCGATACGCGGCGCGGCTGATGCCCGCCGAACACCGGCTCGGTTGAACAAATCTGACTGCTGCGTGGGGATTGAGCTTCGGATTGCATCGATAGATCCATTTACGCGGAATGCGCCGCGACGCGGCGCATGAATTGAAAAAGCGCCGTGCCCTCACGGCCTGCCGGTATCGACGGCAAGCCTTCGCCACGGCGCTTGACGTCAGGGCAACGTGAACCGCGCCACGTTACCCCGCGCTGCCGAATATTTTGCCGGATCGACCGGTTTTCCGTCGAACGCAACCGCGTCGAGGCCGGCCTTGTTGCCGATCGTGACCTTGAACGGCCCGTCGCCGGCCACCTGCTTCGTCTCGCCGGCGCGCACGAGCGCCGAGAACAGCTCCTTGCCATTCTTGTCGCGCACGCTGAACCAGCAATCCTGCTTGACCTTCAGTTCGATCATCGACTGGCCTGCCGCCACCACGACGCTCGCCGGCTGGGCCGGCGCGGCCGTGCTTGCCGCCGCCGTTGCCGCAACGGGCTGCGACGCAGCCGCCGTCGCGACCGGGGCCGCGGGCGCCGGAACGGCCGACGCGATCGCCTGCGCCGGCGCAGCGGCCGGGGCCGGAACCTCATTCGCAACCGCCGCCGACGCGCCGTTCGTCGCCGCTTCTTCGGCGGACGACGATGCCGCCGCGCTCGCCGCCGACGCATGTTCGGCGTCGCCGCCCTTGAAGCGCGCGAGCAGGCTCGACGAATCGCCGCCAGTGTGCCACATCAGTACGGCGACCACCGCGACGATGACGATCCCCGTTCCCCACAGCCACGGATGGTGGCGCGACGAACCGCCGAGCGGAATCGACACGCGGCCGCGCGGCAGATCCGTGCCCGACGACGCCGGCATCGACAGGTCGACTTCCGGCACCCCGCGCTCGCGGCGCAGCGCCTGCGCGAACGGTTCCGGATCGACGCCGAGCATCTTCGCGTAGCTGCGCACGACACCGAGCGCGAACGTCACGCCGGGCAAATGGCTGATGTCGCCGGCCTCGAGCGCCCGGAGCTTTTGCGGTGCGACCTTGAGTCGCGCCGACACGTCGTCGACCGACCAGCCCTTCGTCTCCCGAAGCTGCGCCAGGCGGCTGCCGACCGCGGCCAGCGTTTCCAGTCCCGCCGGTGCCGGCTTCGCGGCATTCGTCTCTGCGCCGTTAGACGGCTGCGGCTCACTCATCCTTGTCCTCGCGTCGATTCTTCTTCACTGGCGGCTGCCGCCGGCTCCTGCCGGCCGGCACCCGCTACGGTTCATACCATGCGCGGCGCCGAGGCGCCGCGACCGATCGCTATTCGCGTGTTGCACCGCCAAAGGGTTCGGGCACCCCGGCCAACTGCCCCCGACTTGGCGTCCCCGACTCGGCGTCCCCGACTTGGCGTCCCCGTCAAACTGCCCGAACTTCGATGATTTTTCCTGCTGCGCCCGTCCGCTCCGCGAGGCGCGTGCGATCCTTCACCGCGCCGGCCAGCTGTCCGCACGCGGCATCGATGTCGTCGCCGCGCGTCTTGCGCACGGTCGTGACGACACCCGCATCGATGAGGATCTGCGCGAAGCGCTTGATCTGCTCTGGCTTCGAGCGGATGAGGCCCGACTCCGGAAACGGATTGAACGGGATCAGGTTGAACTTGCACGGCACGTCGCGCGTGACGGCCAGCAGTTCGCGCGCATGCGCTTCGGTGTCGTTGACGCCGTCGAGCATGCAGTATTCGAATGTAATGAAGTCGCGCGGCGCCACTTTCAGATAACGCTGGCACGCGGCCATCAGCTCGCGCAGCGGATACTTCTTGTTGAGCGGCACCAGCTCGTCGCGCAGCGCATCGTTCGGCGCGTGCAGCGAAACGGCCAGCGCGACAGGCAACTCGGCGCCGAGGCGGTCCATCATCGGCACCACGCCGGACGTCGACAGCGTGACGCGACGGCGCGACAGGCCGTATGCGTTGTCGTCGAGCATCAGCCGCATCGCGGGCACGACCGCGCTGTAATTCAGCAGCGGCTCGCCCATGCCCATCATCACCACGTTGGTGACGACCCGTTCGGCCTTGCCGTTCGGTCCGGGCGCGCGGCCCAGCGACGCTCGCAATGCAAATTCGGCCATCCGGAGCTGGCCGATGATTTCGGCTGTCGACAGGTTGCGGGAGAAGCCCTGCTTGCCCGTCGAACAGAAGCGGCAGTTCACCGCGCACCCGGCCTGCGACGACACGCACAGCGTGCCGCGCGTCTCTTCCGGGATGAACACGGTTTCGACCGCATTGCCGTTTCCGACGTCGATCAGCCACTTGCGCGTGCCGTCGGCGGAAACGTGATCGCTGGCGATGTCCGGCATCACGATCGATGCGCGGCCCTTGAGTTTTTCCCTCAGGGACTTCGCGAGATCGGTCATGCCGTCGAAATCGCCGGCGTTGTATTGGTGGATCCAGCGCTGCAACTGCTTGGCGCGGAACGGCTTCTCGCCCAGGCTGCCGCAGTACGCGACAAGACCCTCGGCGTCGAAGTCGAGAAGATTGACGGAAGTTTCGCTCGTCATGATGTGCTGCCTTGCCGCGTGCGCTGAATCCTGCCTACTTGCTGTCAGCCAGGGCTTAACGCGAGTAAACGTTCATTTCCGGGAAGAAGAACGCGATTTCGACCGCTGCCGTTTCCGCAGCGTCCGAGCCGTGCACGGCGTTCGCGTCGATGCTGTCGGCGAAGTCGGCGCGGATCGTGCCCTTTTCCGCCTTCTTCGGATCCGTCGCGCCCATCAGGTCGCGGTTCTTCAGGATCGCGCCTTCGCCTTCCAGAACCTGGATCATCACCGGGCCCGAGATCATGAAATCGACGAGATCCTTGAAGAACGGACGCGCTGCGTGAACTGCGTAGAACTTCTCTGCGTCAGCACGCGACAGGTGCGCCATGCGCGATGCGACGATCTTCAGGCCGGCGCCTTCGAAACGGCTGTAGATCTGGCCGATCACGTTCTTTGCCACCGCATCCGGCTTGATGATCGACAGGGTGCGCTCGATTGCCATAAAAACTCCAAAAAATTAAGAAGTTACAGGTTCAAATGAATCCGCTATTGTAGCACGATCCCGTGTATCATTGCGATTGAACCCTTACACGCATGAAAGGTTCAGAATCCGTATGTTTTGTTCCGCCGGGCCATTGAAACCTCCGGGCACGGAACGTATCTTAGCCATAGCTGCCCCGGTTTGCTGCGCCGCACATCGCGTGCGCCGAACCGGCCCCGGACGCCCACGCGTTCAATGTTAGGAGAAACCATGAACGACTATCCGTACAATTTCGGCCGCGGCGGTTCCGTCAGCACCGCCGAGGTTCGCAACCGCGTGCTGCGGAACACGTACTGGCTGCTCGCGCTGTCGATGGTGCCGACCGTGCTGGGCGCCTGGGTCGGCGTCGCGACGGGCTTCTCGCTGTTCGCGGCCACGAGCCCGATGATGAGCCTGCTCGCGTTCTTCGCGATCGCGTTCGGCTTCATGTTCGCGATCGAGCGGACCAAGAACAGCGCGGCCGGCGTGTTCGTGCTGCTCGGCTTCACGTTCTTCATGGGCCTGATGCTGTCGCGGCTGCTGAGCTTCATCCTCGGCTTCTCGAACGGCCCGTCGCTGATCATGCTCGCGTTCGGCGGCACCGGCATCATCTTCGCCACGATGGCGACGATCGCCACCGTCAGCAAGCGCGACTTTTCCGGGCTCGGCAAGTGGCTGTTCATGGGCGTGATCGTGATCCTGCTCGCGTCGGTCGCGAACATCTTCCTGCAACTGCCGGCGCTGATGCTCACCGTGTCGGTGCTCGCGATCGCGATCTTCTCGGCCTACATGCTGTTCGACGTCCAGCGCGTCGTGAACGGCGGCGAGACGAACTACATCTCGGCCACGCTCGCGATCTACCTCGACCTGTACAACGTGTTCACGAACCTGCTCGCGCTGCTCGGCATCTTCGGCGGCAACCGCAACTGACGTTCGGCACGCACCATGAAAAACCGGCCCGCGGGCCGGTTTTTTTACGTCCGCCGCCCGGCTCAGTCGCGCTCGAACAGCGCGATCGATTCGACGTGCGACGTATTCGGGAACATGTTCACGACCCCGGCGCCCTTCAGCCGATAGCCGGCTTCGTGCACGAGCAGCCCCGCATCGCGCGCGAGCGTCGACGGGTTGCACGACACGTAGACGATGCGCTTCGGCAGCGGACCTTCACCGCTCTGCGCGATCTCGGCCAGCGCCTTCGACACCGCGAGCGCGCCTTCGCGCGGCGGGTCGATCAGGAACTTGTCGAATGCGCCGAGCGCGCGCAGATCGTCGCCCGTCACCTCGAACAGGTTCCGGCACGCGAACGTCGTGTGGCCGTCGACACCGTTCTCGCGGGCGTTCGCGAGCGCACGCGTGGTCAGCGTGTCGCTGCCCTCGATGCCCATCACTTCGCGCGACAGCCGCGCGAGCGGCAGCGTGAAGTTGCCGATCCCGCAGAACAGGTCGAGCACGCGATCGTCGCGCGACGGCGCGAGCAGACGCAGCGCACGACCCACCAGCACACGGTTGATCTGGTGATTGACCTGCGTGAAGTCGGTCGGCTTGAACGGCATGCGGATGCCGAATTCCGGCAGCGTGTAATCGAGCGATACGTCGAGCGGGTAGAACGGCGTCACCGTGTCCGGCCCCTTCGGCTGCAGCCAGAACTGCACGTTGTGCTCGTCCGCGAACGCGCGCAGCAGCGCTTCGTCGTCCGCGTTGATCGGCTCCAGCACGCGCAGCACGAGCGCGGTGACGGCCGAGCCGACCGCGAGTTCGATCTGCGGCATCCGGTCGCGAATCGACAGCCCTTCGACGAGCCGGCGCAGCGGCACGAGCATCGCCGACACGTGCGGCGGCAGCACTTCGCAGCTCGTCATGTCGGCGACGTAGCTGCTCTTCTTCTCATGGAAGCCGACGAGCACGCCGCCTTTCTTCGCGACGTTGCGCACAGTCAGGCGCGCGCGGTAGCGATAGCCCCACGACGGGCCGTGGATCGGCGCGAACATCGTTTCCGCGCGCAGCTTCGCCAGGTGCCACAGATTGTCTTCCAGCACGCGTTGCTTGACCGCCACCTGCGCACGCATGTCGAGATGCTGCATCGAGCAGCCGCCGCAGGTGCCGAAGAATGCGCACTTCGGCTGCGTGCGCATCACGCTCGGGCGCAGAATGTCGACAACCGTCGCCTGCTCGTAGCTCGGCTTGCGGCGATAGCTCGAATAGGTCACGCGCTCGCCCGGCAGCGCGCCTTCGACGAAGATCACCTTGCCCGGCTGACCGTCCTCGGTCATCGTGCGGCCGACACCGCGCGCTTCCATGTCGAGCGATTCGATCTCGAGAACCGGGGCGGGCCCGGGCGCGACGGGCGCGTTTTTCGATTTGCGCGCAGAAGTGGGGACGGCTTCGGACACCAGCTTTTCCTGACAAACGTTGAAGAAGGCGAGATTGTAGACGACGAAGGCTCCCGTCGCGCGCTTTCGTCACGCAAGCGCCGATGCACGTGGCGCGATGCGTGGCGCGTGAGCGGCTGACAACCGCGCGCCCGTTGCGCGCCGACCTGCCGCGCGCAATGCGTGGCGCGGCCCCACCGCGGCACGGGTTCTGCTCGCAGCACCGAGCCAAGGAGACTCGACCATGCGATTGATCGACTGGAACATCCAATGGGGTCGGGATGCGGACGGCATCGTCGACCTCCCGCGCACGATCGCCGCCGCCCGGCAGTTGAGCGATTTCGACGTGCTGTGCGTGCAGGAAGTCACGCGCGGCTTCGACGCACTGCCCGGCCGGCCAGGGCCGGACCAGTTCGCCGAACTCGCGGCGCTGCTGCCTGGCTATACGATCGTCGACGCCATCGGCGCCGATCTGCCGGCCATCCGGCCGGGCGCACCGCGCCGCCAGTTCGGCAACGCGATCGCGACGCGGCTGCCGGTCGGGCGCGTGCTGCGCCAATCGCTGCCGTGGCCAGCCGACGCCGGCGCGCCGTCGATGCCGCGCGTCGCGCTCGATATCGAGTTGCGGGCGCCCCTCGGGTGGTTGCGCGTGGTCACCACGCATCTGGAGTATTACTCGGCGCGCCAGCGGCTGGCGCAGGTCGATGCGCTACGCGACCGGCATCGCGAAGCCTGCGCGCATGCTGACCATCCCGCTCCCGCCGAAACCGCCGACGGGCCGTTCAGCGCGACCGGACAACCGCGCGGTGCGATCGTCTGCGGCGATTTCAACAGTGCATTCGGCGCCGATGCGTACCGGCGCTTCCTGGAGCCGATTGCCAACGCACCGGGTTTCGTCGACGCGTGGGTCGCACGGCATCCCGGTCGTACGCCGCCGCCGACCGCTGGCGTCTACGACACTGTGCAATGGTCGGACGGCCCGCTCGCGTGCGACTTCGTGTTCGTGACCGACACGCTGTTGCCGCGCGTCATCCGCTGCGAGATCGACGGCGACGTACGCGCGTCCGATCACCAGCCGGTGCTGCTCGAACTCGGCTGATCGCGCCGGCTACGGCGCGGCCTGCCCGCACTACGCGTCGAAGCCGGCCAGGTATTCGGCCCAGTGCGGCGCCGGCTCCAGCGCGAGCGCGTTCTTCACGAGCAGGATCTCGTCCGCGTACTCGCTCGGCGTCAGGCCGCCGCGCATCAACTGGAACCGGCAATACAGCAGGTACGTATTGACGACGTCGGTTTCGCAATAGTTGCGGATTTCGTCGATCCGGCCGTCGCGGAACGCCGGCCATACCTGGCTGCCGTCCATCCCGAGCTTGCCCGGGAAACCGCACAGCTTCGCCAGCGCGTCGAGCGGCGCGTTCGCGCGCGCCTGATACATCGCGAGCACGTCCATCAGGTCGGTATGCCGCGAGTGATAGCGCGCGATGTAGTTGTTCCACTTGAATTCGCGGTCGTCCTCGCCGAGATCCCAGTAGCGGGTGGCGGGAATGCCATGCACGAGCGCGCGGTAATGGAGGACCGGCAGATCGAAACCGCCGCCGTTCCACGACACGAGCTGCGGCGTGTATTTCTCGATCACGCGGTAGAACGACTGGATCAACGTCGCTTCGTTGTCCTGCGGCGTCCCGAGCGAGCGCACGCGAAAACCGTTGTTGTCGCGAAACACGCACGAGATCGCCGCGATTCGCTGCAGATGATGCGGCAGGAAATCGCCGCCGGTCTTCTCGCGGCGTGCGGCAAACGCATGTTCGGCCACCGCCGCATCGTCGAGCGTCGCGGGCAGGTCTTCCAGACGGCGAATGCCGTCGACATCGGGAATCGTCTCGATGTCAAAAACAAGGATTGGGGTCATCGGTTACAGAACGGCGTCCTTGCGCACGCCGTTGGAGGCGAAGAACCGCTTGAGGCGCACCAGCGCCTCCTGCTGGATCTGCCGCACGCGCTCGCGCGTGAGCCCCATCTCGTCGGCGAGCTCCTCGAGCGTCGCCGGTTCGATGTGGTTCAGGCCGAAGCGGCGCTCGATCACATGCCGGTGCTTGTCGGACAGCCGCGACAGCCACGCGCGCGTCAGCGTTTCGAGCTCGCGGTGCTGCACTTCGGCGTCGGGCGACTGGCTCTGGTCGTCGGGCAGCAGGTCGAGCAGGCTGCTCGCGGGATCAAGATCGAGCGGCGCGTCGAGCGACGCCGTGTGTTCGTTGAGCGCGAGGATATCGGTGACTTCCTCGGCGGTCTTGCCGGTGAGATAGGCGATGTCGTCGATGCTGGCTTCGCGGCGCTCGGCCGCCTCGCCCGTCGACATCGAATTCTTTTCGAGATGGCGCTTCGCGCGCAGCACCTGGTTCAGTTCGCGGATCACGTGCACGGGCAGGCGCACCGTGCGGGCCTGGTTCATGATCGCCCGCTCGATGCTCTGCCGGATCCACCACGTCGCGTAGGTCGAGAAGCGGAAACCGCGCGTCGGGTCGAATTTCTCGATCGCGTGCATCAGGCCGAGATTGCCTTCCTCGATCAGGTCGAGCAGCGGCACGCCGCGGTTCAGGTACCCCTTCGCGATACTGACGACGAGACGCAGGTTGCGCTCGATCATCACCTGCCGCGCCTCGAATTCGCCGGCCTTCGCCAGACGAGAATAGCGCTGCTCTTCCTCGACCGTCAGCAGCGGCTTCACGCTGATGCGGTTCAGGTAATGCTGGATCGTGTCGGCCGTGAGCTCGGCCTGCAGCAGCGTGCGGAAATCGTCGACGTCGGGCGCGGCTTCCTGGCGGCCTTCGCGCTCGTCGTCGCCGCCGTCCGTGTCGGCGTCGCGCGTCTCGAGATCGCGTTCGTTTTCCGCGACATCGTCCTCGTCGTCCGTCGAAGCACCTACTCGCCCCACCGATGCTTGCGTGGCACGACTGATCTTCTCAGACTCGGCTTGCGGCTCGTGGCGCTTCGATTTCGGCATGGTCGTCTCGGTTATTGAGGCGGCAAATACTTCAGCGGATCGACAGGCTTACCCTGCCGGCGAACCTCGAAATGCAGCATCACGCGGTCGGCATCGCTGTTACCCATCTCGGCGATCTTCTGCCCCTTCGTTACCGCGTCCCCCTCTTTTACCATCAAAGCGCGATTGTGTGCATACGCCGTGAGGTAAGTTGCATCGTGTTTGATGATAATGAGGTTGCCGTAGCCACGCAGACCGTTGCCGGAGTAAACGACGCGGCCGTCCGCCGCCGCCTTCACGGCCTCGCCGGCCGTCCCGCCGATATTGACACCCTTGTTCTTCGCATCGTCGAACCCGTTCAGCACGGGGCCGCGCGCGGGCCACGCGAACGTCACGGGGCCGCTCGGAGCAGCCGCCGTATCGCTCGACGCGGCTGCCGCGGCAGGCGCCGTCGCGCTCGACGACGACGTACCGGCAGCCGGCGTCGCGGGGCCGCTGCTGAGCGGCGCTGTCGCAACGGCGGCGCCTCCGATCGGCGCGGCGACCTGCGTACCCGCGACCGCGGCACCGGCCTGCGGCGACACGCGCAGCAGTTGGTCGACTTCGATCTGATTCGGGTTCGCCAGATTGTTCCACGCCGCAATGTCGCGATAGTTCTGCCCGTTTTCGAGTGCGATCCGGTACAGCGTGTCGCCCGGCTTCACCCGGTAGTAACCCGGCGGCGCCGGCGGAAGCGGCGCCGCGGGCTGCGCGGCGGCGGTCGTACCGAGCGACCCGGAGCGGTCGACGACGGGCGCGTTGTCGAGCCGCGTCGCACAGGCGGCCAGTAGCGTAGAGAACGCAGCCACACAGATCGCGCGCTGGGCGAGCGTGAGCGGTTCCCTGGATCGGTTGTTTTGCATCGCGCGCAACATACTCATCGGTTTCAAATCACTCCGGATTTTAAAGGGACAAAGAAAACGCGATCAAGCCGGGACTCTCGCCATTGCGCGTGCGCGACGCGCTCGACGAGCGTGAGCACCTGGTGCTGTCCGCTCTGCGCGCCGACCGGCGCGACGAGCCGCCCGCCGATCGCGAGCTGCTCGAGCAGCGCCTGCGGCACGTCGAGCCCGGCCGCCGCGATCACGATCGCGTCGAACGGGGCCGCGGACGGCAGGCCGACACGCCCGTCGCCGTAATGCAGACGGATGTTCGGCACGCGCAGCGGCCGCAGGTTCAGCTTCGCGCGCTCGTAGAGCGGCTTGATGCGTTCAATCGAATACACGTCGCGTGCCACGTGGCTCAGCACGGCGGCCTGATAGCCGCAACCCGTGCCGATCTCGAGCACGCGCTCGAGCGTGCGGCCGGCCATCGCGAGCTCGATCATGCGCGCGACGACCGACGGCTTTGAAATGGTCTGCTGGTGGCCGATCGGCAACGCCGAATCCTCGTAGGCCTGCGTCGCGAGCCCGGGATCCACGAACAGGTGGCGCGGCACCGCGGCCATCGCGTCCAGCACGCGCGCATCGGTCACGCCGTTCGCGCGCAGCCGTTCGACCATCCGCTCGCGCACACGTTCCGACGTGAGCGCGAACGCGCCGGCCGGCGCGATGCTCGGCGCAGCCGGCTTCGGCAGCGCGGGTTTCAGCGCGGTCGGCTTCGGTGCGGTCGCCGGCTTCGCGGCGGCGATACCCGGCAGCGGCGCCCGCGCGGCGGCCGGCTTCACCGCAACCGGTTTCAGTACGGCTGCGGGTTTGTCGGCGGCCTTAGGCACCGCACCCGCCGCTTGGCGTTCGCCGGGCCGACCTTCCGATTTGCGTGGCGCTCGTTTGAGATCTTCGAGCGCGAGCGGGAACCGCTTCGCGCGCTCGCCGCTCATGAAGCCCGCCCTCCGGCGCGCGCCCATTCGCGCGTCGCGGGCAGCATCTGCGTATGCGTGAGATCGAGCTGCAGCGGCGTGATCGATACGAAACCGTTTGCGACGGCGTGAAAATCGGTGCCTTCGCTGGCGTCCAGCGCGTCGCCCGCGGCGCCGATCCAGTAGATCGGCTCGCCGCGCGGGTCGGTCTGGCGAATCACCGGCTGCGACGGATGACGCTTGCCGAGGCGCGTGACCTGCCAGCCCTTCAGTTGGTCGTACGGCAGGTTCGGAATATTGACGTTCAGCAACGGGTTGCCCGGCAGCGGATGCGCGAGGTAGTGCTCGACGATTTCCGCGGCGACGCGCGCGGCGTCGGCCAGATGGGCCCAGCCCTTGTCGACCAGCGAGAACGCGATGGCCGGCACGCCGAACATGATGCCTTCGGTGGCGGCCGCAACTGTCCCCGAATAGAGCGTGTCTTCGCCCATGTTCTGGCCATTGTTGATGCCGGACACGACGATGTCCGGCCGCGCGTCGGCCATCCCCGTCAGCGCGACGTGCACCGAATCAGTCGGCGTGCCGTTCACGTAGAAGAAACCCGTACCCGCTGCGCGCTGCACCGACAGCGGCCGCGACAACGTGAGGGAATTCGACGCGCCGCTGCAGTTCTGCTCGGGCGCGATCACCGTAAGCTCGGCCAGCGGCTGCAGCGCTTCGCTGAGCGCGGCGAGACCGGGGGCGAGATAGCCGTCGTCGTTGCTGAGTAGGATTCGCATCCGGCGATTGTAACCGAGGAAAGATGGCGCGAGAGCGACAGTCCGGCCGCCGTGGACGGGCGGGTATACGCATGGGCACGCGATGCGCCGCCGCACTGCGCGGCGGCGTTCCGCGCGTTGGGGAAAACACCGGGCCGCCGGGTTTTCCGCCCGCCGAAAATCTCGTCGGGGAACCCTTCGTCGAGCGGCCCGGCGCAAAGCGCTACGCCGGCTGCGCTCAGATCGCGCCCGCCTCGCGCAGCGCGGCAATCGCGTGCGCGTCGTAGCCGAGGCCGCGCAGCACCTCGTCGGTATGCTCGCCCAGCTCGGGACCGAGCCAGCGCGTTTCGCCCGGCGTGTCCGACAGCTTCGGCGTGATGTTCGGCAGCGGAATGTCCGTACCGTCGGCCAGCTTGAAACGCTGGATCATCTGGCGCGCGACGAACTGCGGATCGGTGAACATGTCGGCCGCGCTGTAGATGCGCCCGGCCGGCACGTCGGCCGCATTGAGCACGACGAGCGCCTCGTCGATCGTGCGCGGCGCGAGCCACGCGGCGATCGCGTCGTCGATTTCCTGCGTGCGCGGCACCCGCCCGTCGTTTTGCGCGAGCGCGGGATCGTCGGCGAGGTCGTCGCGCTCGATCGCCTTCATCAGCCGCTTGAAGATCGGATCGCTGTTGCCGCCGATCACGATGCTGCCGTCGCGGCACGCGTACGTATTCGACGGCACGATGCCCGGCAGCGACGCGCCGGTGCGCTCGCGCACCATCCCGTACACGCCGTACTCGGGCACCACGCTTTCCATCATGTTGAAGACGGCTTCATAGAGTGCAACGTCGACCACCTGCCCCGCGCCGCCGTTGACCTTGCGGTGATGGAGCGCCATCAGCGCGCCGATCACGCCGTGCAGCGCGGCGATCGAATCGCCGATCGAGATCCCGATGCGCGGCGGCGGCAGATCCGGATAGCCGGTGATGTGGCGCAGCCCGCCCATCGATTCGGCTATCGCGCCGAAGCCGGGGCGGTCGCGGTACGGGCCCGTCTGCCCATAGCCGGACAGGCGCACCATCACGAGGCCCGGATTGTCGGCCGACAGCACGTCGTAGCCGAGCCCGAGCTTTTCGAGCAGGCCCGGACGGAAATTCTCGATCACGATGTCGGCCTCGCTCGCGAGCTGCCGCGCGATCGCCTTGCCGGCGTCGGCTTTCAGATTGAGCGTGACCGATTTCTTGTTGCGCGCCTGCACCGACCACCACAGCGACGTGCCGCCCTGCTCCGGATGGAGCTTGCGCCACTTGCGCAGCGGGTCGCCGCCGTTCGGATCCTCGATCTTGATCACTTCCGCGCCGAATTCGGCGAACAGCCGCGACGCGAACGGTCCCGCGATCAGCGTTCCGAATTCGAGCACTTTGACGCCCGCGAGCGGGCCCTGGCTGGTGCTCATGTGTCTCCTAGGGTCTGTTTACATATGGCACAGCATGCGTTGCCACAAGAAACGGCGCCGCCGGCAGGCGGCGCCCGGCTTACATCGTGCGGCGGTCGAGCATCGCGCGGGCGATGGTGCCCGCGTCGACGTACTCGAGCTCGCCGCCCACCGGCACGCCGCGCGCAAGGCGCGTGACGGCCAGCCCGCGCGCCTTGAGCGTCTGGCCGAGGTAGTGGGCGGTGGCTTCGCCTTCGTTCGTGAAGTTGGTCGCGAGCACGACTTCCTTGACGACGCCGTCGGATGCGCGCCGCACGAGGCGGTCGAAATGGATTTCCTTCGGGCCGATTCCGTCGAGCGGGCTCAGTCGCCCCATCAGCACGAAATACAGCCCGCGGTAGGTCATCGTCTGCTCGAGCATGATCTGGTCGGCAGGCGTCTCGACGACGCACAGCAGCGTCGGATCACGCTCCTCGTCGCTGCAGACCTCGCAGATCTGCGCTTCGGTGAACGTGTTGCACTTCTCGCAGTGCTGCAGGTGCTCGGTTGCGAACAGCAGTGACCGGCCGAGCCGCTCCGCGCCCTCGCGGTCGTGCTGCATCAGGTGAACCGCCATGCGCTGCGCGGATTTCGGCCCGACGCCGGGCAGCACGCGCAACGCTTCGACGAGAGCGGACAAGGCGGACGGCTGTTTCATACGGCGGCAAACGGTGGCAAGGACGCGGCGCTCAGAACGGCAGCTTGAAGCCCGGGGGCAGCGGCAGGCCCGACGTCATGCCGCTCATCTTTTCCTGCGACGTGGCTTCGGCCTTGCGCACCGCGTCGTTGAACGCAGCGGCGACGAGATCCTCGAGCATGTCCTTGTCGTCCGCGAGCAGGCTCGGGTCGATCGACACGCGGCGCACTTCGTTGCGGCACGTCATCGTCACCTTGACGAGGCCGGCGCCCGACTGCCCTTCGACCTCGATCAGCGCAAGCTGCTCCTGCATCTTCTTCATGTTTTCCTGCATTTGCTGCGCTTGCTTCATCAGTCCGGCGAGGTTGCCTTTCAACATGGGAATACTCCTTCTTGATCGTGTGAAAACCGGCACGCGGCGCGTGCCGGCCAATGTGTGCGGGGCGTGATTGTGCCTGTCGCGGGGCGGTCAGTTCAATGCAGCGTAGGCGGCGCGCCGTCCGGCGCCGAATCGGCGAGCGGGCGCACCGAGCCCTCGACGATGCGCGCACCGAAGTCGCGCACGAGCTGCTGGACGAACGGATCGCCGTGAATCTCCTGCTCGGCTTCGCGCTGGCGTGCCGCGCGCGCGGCCGCATCGAGCGCCGCCGCGGTGCGCCGGGCGGGCCCGACCTCGACGCTCACCTCGACCGGCTTGCCGAGCGCATCGGCCAGTGCGGCCTTCAGCTTCGCCACCTGCGCGGCGTCCGCATACTGCGGCACCGGCACCGACAATTTCAATGCGCTCGCATCGACGGCCGTCAGTTCGCTGTTGAACGCAAGCTGGTACGCGACGCCCTTCAGCGGCAGCCGCGCGGCGAGCGCCGGCCATTCGCCGTCGAAGCCGATCGCATCGAGCGCGATCGCCGGCGGCAACGGGCGCGTGTCGATCGGCGCGGCCGGACGGGCTTCCGCCGGCTTCGGCGTCACGCGCACATCGTCGGGACCGCTGTCGAACACCGGCACGAAGCCGTCGTCGGAACCGCCGAACATCTCGTCGGCGCTGAGCGGTACGTAGTCGTCCGGCGGGATGTCTTCCCACGGCGGCGACGGCTGGCGCGAATCGGCTGCTTGCGGCGCACGCGCAGCGGCACGCGGCGTCGGCACCTGAACGGCGGGACGCGGCGCGGCCGGTTTTTCGGCGGCCGGCTGGGCCGCCGCCGGCTTCGCTGCCGCGCCTGCGCGCCCGCGGTCCGACGACACGCGCATCCCTGCATTGCGCAGCACGTCGAGCGCGGCGGCGGCACCGCCCGCGCGCGCCGCCGGACGGGCGGCGGCCGGCTCGGGCGACGCGGCGCGCGGCGCCGATGCGGGCTGCGGCACCGGTTCGTCGTTTCGCTGCGCGGCGGCAACGGCAGGCGGCTCGGGTTCCTTGCGGGCGGGAGGCGGCGCGTCGCCGGCGGGCGCAGCCTTCTCCTCCGGCTGCGGCGGCTCGATCGCTTGAACGTCGGCCGCGACCGGTGCCGGAGCTGCCTTTTCGGGCGCCGAAACGGGTGCTTCCGCCGGCGCCGAAACGACCGCCGGCTTGGCGACCGGCCGGGCGGCTTCGTCACTGGACTGCGCCGGCGCCGAACGCGCGACCGGCGCAACAGGCGCAGCCGGCGCCGCGGCTTGCGGCCGTGCTGCGGCAGCTACCGGCTTCGCCGCAGCAGCGCGCGGAGCCGGCACCGCACGCGGCGGCACGGACGGCTGACCGGCCGGCGCACTGCCGGCGCCAGCGGCCGGCTCGAACGCGAGCATCCGCAGCAGCGTCATCGTGAAGCCGGCGTATTCGTCCGGCGCCAGGCCGAGCTCGGCGCGCCCGACCGTCGCGATCTGATAGAACAATTGCACCTGCTCGGGGCTCAGCGTCTCCGCGAAACGGCGCAGGTCGGCCGCTTCCGGCCATTCGTCGAGCACCGAGCCCGGCGCGAACTGCGCCCACGCGACCCGGTGCAGCAGGCTCGCGAGATCCTGCAGCGCGGTCGAGAACGACAGGCTGCGCAGCGACATCTCGTCGGCAATCGCGAGGATTTCCGGGCCGTTGCCGGCCGCGAGCGCGTCGAGCAGGCGCACCATGTAAGTCTGGTCGAGCGCGCCAAGCATGCCCGACACCGCCGACTCGGTCACCTCGTTCGCCGAATAGGCGATCGCCTGGTCGGTCAGCGACAGCGCGTCGCGCATGCTGCCCTGCGCGGCGCGCGCGAGCAGGCGCAGCGCCTGCGGCTCGAACGTGATCTGCTCTTCGCCGAGGATCCGCTCGAGATGCGACACGATGTGCCCGGCCGGCATCTGCTTCAGGTTGAACTGCAGGCAGCGCGACAGCACGGTGACGGGGATTTTCTGCGGATCGGTCGTCGCGAGGATGAACTTGACGTGCGGCGGCGGCTCTTCGAGCGTCTTCAGCATCGCGTTGAACGCGTGGTTCGTCAGCATGTGCACTTCGTCGATCATGTAGACCTTGAAGCGCGCATCGACGGGCGCGTACACCGCGCGCTCGAGCAGCGCGGCCATCTCGTCGACGCCGCGGTTGCTCGCCGCGTCCATCTCGACGTAATCGACGAAACGGCCCTCGTCGATCTCGCGACAGGCGCGACACACGCCGCACGGCTGCGACGTGACGCCGGTTTCACAGTTGAGCGCCTTCGCGAAGATCCGCGACAGCGTCGTCTTGCCGACACCGCGGGTTCCGGTAAACAGATAGGCGTGATGGAGACGCCCGCCGTCGAGCGCGTGCGTGAGCGCCCTGACGACGTGCTCCTGGCCGACGAGCGAAGCGAAATCCTTCGGACGCCACTTGCGTGCGAGAACTTGATAGGTCATCGGGAAATTGTATCAGTAACGCTGCGTCGCGCCGACACGCGAAACGGTGCGGAACACGGGCAAGGCGCAGGTCGAACGGAGTGTGGCGCAGAAATAAAAAACGCCCTGCGAACGGGGCGAGAAGGAAGGTGACGAGCCCAACCCTCGGCACTGGCGGAAAACGATTGTGGCTGCTTCGTTCCCGACCTGACCAGGTTCACCGCCCCACCATGCGAGGAGGCCCGTCACGGCATATTCTATCACCGCTTCCGGACGAATGCGACCGTTTGTTCGCATCAATGCGAATCTCGCCGGGCAAACCGGCGCATCACTCATTCAGACACGTTGCATGCGGCCGCCCCTTGTAATCGGCGAACCGGCCTCCACCTGCGTGACACAACGGTCGAACGTCGCGTCGTACCCCTACTCGCGTAGCGGCTACTATCGCCGCCCGCAGCAGATAGCAATTTAGGCTAATATGACGCCCGAACGACCCGCGAGCCGCGGCATGCAGCGCTTACGTCCCTCCTTCCCGGAAGGCGGAGTGCCCTGCCGCAGCGGCCGGCAGCCTGCGGCGGCCGGTACGCTGCAACGCGCAAGCAGGCAGTCCCCGAACCGTAAGAGGTATTGACCCAATGAGCGAACAGATCAAACACATCAGCGACGCATCGTTCGAACAGGACGTCGTCAAGTCCGACAAGCCCGTGCTCGTCGATTTCTGGGCCGAATGGTGCGGCCCGTGCAAGATGATCGCCCCGATCCTCGACGAAGTCGCGAAGGACTACGGCGACAAGCTGCAGATCGCGAAAATCAACGTCGACGACAACCAGGCCACGCCCGCGAAGTTCGGCGTGCGCGGCATCCCGACGCTGATCCTGTTCAAGAACGGCGCGGCCGCCGCACAGAAGGTCGGCGCGCTGTCGAAGTCGCAGCTCACCGCGTTCCTGGACAGCCACCTGTAATACCGGCAGTTCCGCGGACGTGTTGTCAGTCGGCAACACGTCCGTTGTCAAGCCGCCGATCGCTCGCTCAAGCGCGAATCGGGCTATGCTAGAATTAAAAAACGTCGACAAGACGCATTTAAGTCTCTGAGCGCTTCCGCTCGCCCTCCTCCCTTATTTTCTTTCGTCGCATCTCCTCCCTGGCGGGTTCTCCGTATGCATTTATCCGAGCTCAAGTCTCTGCACGTCTCCGAACTGATCGAAATGGCCAATGGCCTGGAGATCGAAAACGCGAACCGCCTGCGCAAGCAGGAGCTGATGTTCGCCATTCTCAAAAAGCGCGCCAAGACGGGAGAGACGATCTTCGGCGACGGCACGCTCGAAGTGCTGCCGGACGGCTTCGGCTTCCTGCGCTCGCCGGAAATGTCGTACCTCGCGAGCACCGACGACATTTATATCAGCCCGTCGCAGATCCGCCGCTTCAACCTGCACACCGGCGACACCATCGAAGGTGAAGTCCGCACGCCGAAGGACGGCGAGCGCTACTTCGCGCTGGTGAAGGTCGACAAAGTCAACGGGCAGCCGCCCGAGGCCTCGAAACACAAGATCATGTTCGAGAACCTCACGCCGCTGCACCCGAACAAGCCGCTGTCGCTCGAACGCGAAATGCGCGGCGAGGAAAACGTCACGGGCCGCATCATCGACATGATCGCGCCGATCGGCAAGGGCCAGCGCGGCCTGCTCGTCGCGTCGCCGAAGTCAGGCAAGACCGTGATGCTCCAGCACATCGCGCACGCGATCAAGCAGAACCACCCGGACGTGATCCTGTTCGTGCTGCTGATCGACGAGCGTCCGGAAGAAGTGACCGAAATGCAGCGCTCGGTCGCCGGCGAAGTGATCGCGTCGACGTTCGACGAACCGGCCACGCGCCACGTCCAGGTCGCCGAAATGGTGATCGAGAAGGCGAAGCGCCTCGTCGAAATGAAGCACGACGTCGTGATTCTGCTCGACTCGATCACGCGTCTCGCGCGTGCGTACAACACCGTGATCCCGGCGTCGGGCAAGGTGCTGACGGGCGGTGTCGACGCGAACGCGCTGCAGCGTCCGAAGCGCTTCTTCGGCGCGGCGCGCAACATCGAGGAAGGCGGCTCGCTGACGATCATCGGCACCGCGCTGATCGAAACCGGCAGCCGCATGGACGACGTGATCTACGAAGAGTTCAAGGGCACCGGCAACATGGAAGTGCACCTCGAGCGCCGTCTCGCGGAAAAGCGCGTGTACCCGTCGATCAACCTGAACAAATCGGGCACGCGTCGCGAGGAAATGCTGATCAAGCCCGAGATCCTTCAGAAGATCTGGGTGCTGCGCAAGTTCATCCACGACATGGACGAAGTCGAGGCGATGGAATTCCTGCTCGACAAGATCCGCCAGACGAAGAGCAATTCCGAGTTCTTCGACCTGATGCGCCGCGGCGGCTGATCGCCGTCCCGCTCCGCAACACGGCCGCCCGCGCATCCTGCCCGGCGGCCGTTTTTCGATCCCAACCTGAACGTGAACGTACAGGTTGATCTATAATCGCGTCATTGTCCCGCCGAATTCCCCACCTCCGATGCCGAACGACGCCGCCACCCCGCTATTGACCGTCGGCGACGCCGCGTCGCGGCTCGGGGTGACGCCACGCACGCTCAAATACTACGAAGAGCGCGGGCTCGTCACGCCATCGCGCAGCGAAGGCCGCTACCGCCTCTACGACGAAGCCGACCTCGAGCGCTTCGCGCGAATCCTGCGGCTGCGCGCGCTCGGCTTCTCGCTGCACGGCATCACCGAAATGCTCAAGCGCCCGCTGGAAGAAACCGGCGACGGCCGGCGCCGCTATTCGGATGCGTCGCTGCGCGACATCCGCGCCGGCCTCGCCGAGCAGATCGACACGCTCGATCGGCGGATCGCGGCCGTCCAGCGCGAGCTGAAGGAAGCCGTTTCGCTGCGCAAGGAACTGCAGCACGATATCGACTACGTCGAGCGGCGCCTCGCCGGCGAGAACGCCGATGCGCTGATCGCGCAGCGGCGGGCCGAGGCCGGCACGCGGCGCGCACGCAAGGATCACGAATGAACACGGTGCCGGGCCGGCCGCTGTGGAGCCGCGCGAACCTGCGCGCGGACCTGTTTCCATGGGCGCTCGCGCTCGTCACCGGCATCGACTACTTCGACAACGCCGTCTTCTCGTTCTTCGCGAGCTACATCGCGGGCGGCATCAACGCGTCGCCCGACGAACTCGTGTGGTCGTCGAGCGCCTACGCGGTCACGGCCGTGCTCGGCATCCTGCAGCAGCAATGGTGGGTCGACCGGCTCGGCCATCGCCGCTACGTCGCGGGCTGCATGCTGATGTTCTCGTTCGGCGCGATCGCGGCGGCACTGGCCGACACGTCGCTGACGCTGGCGTTCGCGCGCGGCTTCCAGGGCTATTTCATCGGCCCGATGATGGGCGCGTGCCGGATCCTGATCCAGATCAGCTTCAAGCCGCCGGCACGGCCGCCCGCGACGCGCGCGTTCCTGATCATGATCCTGCTCGGCAGCGCGCTCGCGCCGATCGTCGGCGGGCTGCTGGTCGCGCATTCGACGTGGCGCGCACTGTTCGCGTGCACGGCGCCGGCCGGCATCGCGTTCGCGATCCTCGCGTTGCTCACGCTGCCCGATTCGGGCCGCACGCCGGACGACGAACGCGGCTCCGGCCATTTCTGGCCGTACGTCGTGTTCGCACTCGCGCAAGGCGCGCTGCAGATCGTGCTGCAGCAGGTGCATTACCAGCTCTACAGCGGCTCGCCGATGCTGATCGTGCTGACGATCGCGGGGCTCGGCGCGCTCGCATGGTTCGCGTATCACCAATGGCATCATCCGACGCCGCTCGTGCGGCTGCATGCGTTTCGCGAGCGGACGTTCCAGGTCGGGCTGCTGCTCTACATGTTCTATTACTACGAGACGACGGGCTTCAGCTACCTGACGGCGCGGTTGCTCGAGGGCGGCCTCGGCTATCCGGTCGAGAATGCCGGGCGCCTGGTCGGCACGACGTCGCTGCTTTCGGCCACCGCGCTGTTCGCCTACCTGCGCTACGCGAAATTCGTCACGCACAAGAAGTGGTTCGTCGTACCGGGGTTCGCGATCGCCGTCACGGCCGCGCTATCGATGACGCGGATGACGCCGCAGGTCGGCGAAGCGGCGCTGGTCGTCCCGCTGCTGCTGCGCGGATTGTTGCTGCTGTTCATCGTGCTGCCGGTCGCGAACCTCACGTTCCGGATCTTCGCGATCGACGAATACTCGCATGGCTATCGGGTGAAGAACATCGTGCGGCAACTGACGATCTCGTTCGCGACGTCCTCGGTGATCATCGTCGAGCAGCACCGGCTGGCCATGCATCAGACGCGGCTCGTCGAGCGCGCGAACGTGTTCGATCCGCTGTTCCAGCAGACCGCCGACGCACTGACGCGCGGCTATGCGGCTGCGGGCCACGCGCTGAACGACGCGCATGGCCTCGCGATCGCGTCGATCGCGCGGATGGTCGCGCAACAGGCGTCGTTCCTCGCATCGCTCGACGGTTTTTACTTCCTCGCGGGCGTCGCGCTCGTCGGCGGCCTCTTCGCGGCATGGCAAAAACAGATCGATTGAGTTAAAAGACAGGCTTTGGATTTTCGTCCGAAGCCTCCATGCTCTCGAAACTGACCCGCTGGTTCGACGACCGCCGCCGCGACCGCGCGCTGCGCAGCCATCCGATTCCGGACGCGCTGTGGCAAGAAACCGTCGAGCGCCTGCCGTTCCTCGCCGCCCTGCCGCCCGACGCGCTCGGCCGGCTGCGCGAACTGACGAGCCTGTTCGTCGCGAAAAAATCGTTTTCGACCGCGCACGGGCTCGAGCTGACCGACGCGATGATCGTCGCGATCGCCGCGCAGGCCTGCCTGCCCGTGCTGAATCTCGACCTGTCGCTGTACGACGGCTGGGTCGGCGTCGTCGTGTATCCGGGCGAATTCTTGATCCGCAAGACCGTGCAGGACGAGGACGGCGTCGTCCACGAAGTCGAGCAGGACGCGAGCGGCGAGGCATGGGAAGGCGGCCCGGTGATCCTGTCGTGGGAAGACGCGCAGATGACGGACGGCCGCGACGCGTACAACGTCGTGATCCACGAGTTCGCGCACAAGATCGACATGGTCAACGGCGCGGCCGACGGCTATCCCCCCCTTTTTCGCCGCTGGCATGCGCCGCACCTGGACGCACAGGCGTGGGCCGACGTGTTCGAACCCGCCTACGACCGGTTCTGCGCGCGCGTCGACGCGGTGCCGGACCGCGCGTGGGCGCGCTTCGAGCGGGATTCGCTGATCGATCCCTATGCGGCCGATCACCCGTCGGAATTCTTCGCGGTGTGCAGCGAGGCGCTGTTCGTGCGGCCGAAGGCGTTCGAGTCCGAATTTCCGGAGCTGTACCGGCTGCTCGCGCGCTACTATCGGCAGGATCCGGCCGGCACCGGCGCGCTCGATGCACCGTGAAAATTATTCGTCAACCGTCTGATTTTCTGGCATAATCGCCGTTTTTCGACCTTAGGCAAGTGGCTCGCGCCGGGCTTGGCGTCGTCTGGTGATACGCAAATGGGCGTACCCGGCACGGCAAGCGGCGGGTTGGCTACCGCTCTCACCAAGGAAAGACCATGAAAGAAGGCATCCACCCGAATTACCGCGAAGTCGTCTTCCAAGACATGTCGAACGGCTTCAAGTTCATCACGCGCTCGACGATCCAGACGCGCGAAAACATCGAACTCGACGGCAAGACCTACCCGCTCGCCAAGATCGAAGTGTCGTCGGAATCGCACTCGTTCTACACGGGTCAGCAAAAGATCATGGACACGGCAGGCCGTGTCGAGAAGTTCAAGAACAAGTTCGGCGCACGCGCCAACGGCAAGGCTGCAGCAAAGTAAGCCTTGCACCGATCCGGCGGCGGCAACGCACCGGTACCGCACGAAAGGGCAGCCCAGGCTGCCCTTTTTTGTCTCTGCTCGCCCGGAAGACACCGGCCGGCGCCCGGGAAACGACCTGACGCACAACAGCGGGCGCGACTACAATGCCGGATGCTCGAAACCGGCTCGGCCGCGCGCGATCGCGCCGGCTGCCCGCCCATAACAAATCGCTCATCTGCATGAAGCCTGTCGTCCGTCTCACCGCCTCCGCCACGCGTGCGCTGCCGCGCTGGCTGCTGCTCACGCTCTGCTTCGTCTACGCGGCGTTCGGCCTGTTCGGCCGCGACCCGTGGAAAAACGAGGACGCGGCGGGCTTCGGCGTGATGTGGACGATGGCCAAGGGCGGCTGGCACGACTGGCTGCTGCCGAACCTGGTCGGCAAGTTCATCACGACCGACGGGCCGCTCGGCTACTGGCTCGGCGCGCTGTCGATCCGCGGCCTCGGCCCGTGGGTCGACGCGAGCAACGCGTCGCGCGTCGATACCGGCGTGCTGTTCTGCGTCGCGTGCGCGTTCGTCTGGTACGCGGCCTACCTGCTCGGCCGGCGCGCCGAGGTTCAACCGTTCAAATACGCATTCGGCGGCGAACCCGAGCCGCGCGACTACGGCCGCACGCTCGCGGACGGCGCGCTGCTGGTGCTCGTCGCCTGCTTCGGTCTCGCGGAACGCGGGCACGAAACGACGCCGCAGCTCGCGCAGTTCGCGTGGATCGCGATGCTCGTGTACGGGATCGTGCGCGGCATCGACAAGCCGCTGCAGGGCGCACTGTGGTGGGGCCTCGCGATGGGCCTCGTCGCGCTGTCCGGCAATCCGGTGCTGGTCGTCGCGCTGCTCGCCGGCACGGCCGCGCTGTGGCTCGTCACGCCCGAGATGCGCAACCTGCGCCTGCCGCTGGTCGGCCTGCCGCTCGCGGCCGCGATCTCCGCGCTGTGGCCGCTCGCCGCGTACGTCGCGGCGCCCGACGACGCCGCGTGGTTCTTCAACCAGTGGATCCACGGCAGCCTGATGCGCTTTTCGGGCCCGCCGACGGCCGTGCTCGGCTATGCGGCGAAGAACCTGCCGCTGTTTACGTGGCCCGCGTGGCCGCTCGCGATCTGGGCGTGGTGGAGCTGGGCCGGCATGCGCCGCCGTGCGCACATCGCGATTCCGCTGTCGGTCGCCGTGCCGCTCGTCGCGCTCGTGATCCTGCAAAGCCAGCAGTCGAACCGTATGTACATGCTGCTGCTGCCGCCGCTCGCGGTGCTCGCGACGTTCGCGCTGCCGACCCTCAAGCGCGGCGCGATCAACGCGATCGACTGGTTCGCGGTGCTGAGCTTCACGATCCTCGGCACCTTCGTGTGGCTGGTGTGGCTCGCGTCGCTCACCGGCTTCCCGCATCCGCTCGCGCGCAACCTCGCGCGCCTCGTGCCCGGCTACGAGCCGCATTTCAAGATCCTGTCGTTCATCTGCGCGGTGATCGTCACCGTGTGCTGGTGCTTCATCGTGCGCTGGCGCGTGTCGCGACAGCCGAAGGTGCTGTGGCGCAGCGTCGTGCTGTCGGGCGCGGGCACCACGCTGATGTGGGTGCTGCTGATGACGCTGTGGCTGCCGATCGTCAACTACGGCCGGACCTATCGCGACGTCGCGCAACAGATCGCCGTGCACCTGCCGTCCGACTACGAGTGCATCTCGCCGGTGCGGCTCGGCGACGCGCAGATCGCGACCTTCGCATACTTCGGCAACATGCACTTCGATTTCTCCGGCGACTGCGACGTGATCCTGCGTCAGGACCGCGCGGACTTCGGCGAGCCGAGTTCGATGTCGCAATACGTGTGGCGTCTCGTCTGGGAAGGCCGCCGCGTCGCCGACCGCGACGAGCGCTTCCGCCTGTACGAGCGCATCGAACGGCCGAAGACGCCCGTCAAGCGACGTCCGCCGCGCCGCCAGGCGGCCGATTGACGATGTTCGGCGACATCCGCCGGATCGTCGGTCTCGCGTGGCCGGTGCTGGTCGGCCAGCTCGCGATCATCGCGTTCGGCGTGATCGACACCGCGATGGTCGGCCGCTACTCGGCCGTCGATCTCGCCGCGCTCGGGCTCGGCTCGTCGATCTACGTATCGATCTATATCGGCCTGACCGGCATCCTGTCCGCGCTGCAGCCGATCACCGGGCAACTGTACGGCGCGCGGCGCTATGCGGAGATCGGCGAGGAAGTGCGCCAGGCGCTGTGGCTTGCGCTGCTGCTCTCGATTCCGGGCTTCCTGCTGCTGCATTTTCCGGAACCGCTGCTGCGCGTCGCGCACGCACCCGCCGCGCTGCACGAGCGCACCGTCGACTACCTGCGCATCCTGTCGTACGGGCTGCCCGCCAGCCTCGTATTCCGGATCTACAACGCGCTGACCAACGCGGCCGGCAAGCCGCGGCTCGCGATGATCCTGCAGATCGGCGCGCTGCTGCTCAAGTTTCCGCTGAACGTGTGGTTCATCTTCGGCGGCTTCGGCGTACCGGCGCTCGGCGGCCCCGGCTGCGGGCTCGCGAGCACGCTGATCAACTGGGCGCTCGCGCTGATCGGCTACACGCTGCTCGCGAAGCTCGACGTATTCGCGCCGCTCGCGATCTTCTCGCGCTTCTGCTGGCCCGTGTGGGAACGGCAGAAGGCCATCCTGAAGCTCGGCGTGCCGATGGGCCTGTCGTATCTGATCGAGGTGACGTCGTACACGTGCATGGCGCTGTTCATCGCGCAGTTCGGCACGACGACGCTCGCCGGCCACCAGATCGCCGGCAACATCGGCGCGGTGCTGTACATGACGCCGCTGTCGATCGGCGTAGCGGCGTCGACGCTGGTCGCACGCGCGCTCGGCGCCGGACGCGCGGACGAAGCCCGGCTGCTCGGCCGGCACAGCGTGATGTTCGCGTGCGGGGTTGCCGCCGCGTACGGCGTGCTCGTGTTCGCGCTGCGCCCGCTGATCATCGGCGGCTATACGCCGAACCCGGCCGTCGCCGCGGCCGCGATGCCGCTCGTCGCGATCGTCGCGTGCTACCACGTGTTCGATGCGCTGCAGGTCACGTCGGCGTTCGTGCTGCGCGCGTACAAGGTGGCGGTCGTGCCGACCGTGATCTACGCGGTCGCGCTGTGGGGCGTCGGCCTCAGCGGCGGCTACGTGCTCGGCTTCGACGTCGGCGGCATCGCGCCCGCGTGGCTGACGGGCGCGCGCGGCTTCTGGTTCGCGAACACGGTCAGCCTGATGCTGGCGGGCGCGGGGCTCGTGCTGTACCTGCGCCGCATCAGTCGCGCGCACGCCGCCGTGGCCGCCGCCTGACGCGCGGGTGCGCTACGCGTCCTCCAGCACGTCGGCTGCGTGATATGACGACCGCACGAGCGGGCCGGCGACGACTTCCCTGAAACCGAGCGCGAGCGCCTCGTCGCGCCACGCGGCGAACGCGTCCGGGCTCACGTAGCGCCGCACCGGCAAATGGTGCGCCGACGGCGCGAGATACTGGCCGAGCGTCAGCACGTCGACCTCGTGCGCGCGCAGGTCGCGCAACGTGTCGCGCACCTCGTCGTCGCGTTCGCCGAGCCCGAGCATCAATCCCGATTTCGTCACGAGCGTCGGCCGCGCGGCCTTCGCCTGCGCGAGCAGTTCGAGCGAGCCGCGATAGTCGGCGCCCGGCCGCGCCGCCCGGTACAGCGACGGCACCGTCTCGATGTTGTGGTTGAACACGTCGGGCCACGCCGACGACAGCGCGTCGAGCGCACGCGCCGCGCGGCCGCGGAAGTCCGGCGTCAGCACCTCGACGCCGATGCCCGGCACGCTCGCGCGCACCGCCGCGATGCAAGCGGCGAAATGCGCGGCGCCGCCGTCGCGCAGATCGTCGCGGTCGACCGACGTGATCACGACGTAGCGCAATCCGAGCGCCGCCGCCGCGTCGGCCAGCCGCGCGGGCTCGGCGGGATCGAGCGGCTCGGGACGGCCGTGCGCGACGTCGCAGAACGGACAGCGCCGCGTACACAGCCCGCCCATGATCATGAAGGTCGCGGTGCGCTGCGCGAAGCATTCGCCGATGTTCGGACACATCGCCTCCTCGCATACGGAATGCAGCCGATGCTCGCGCAGCACGGCGGCCATGTCGGCCACCGCCGCGCTCATCATCGGCCGCGCGCGCAGCCACGGCGGCTTCGGCAACGCCGCGGCGGCCGCGGGCTCGATGCGCACCGGAATGCGCGCAAGCTTGTCGCGACTTCTCGCGCCGGGCTGGCCGAGCGCCGTGAGGCTGGGTCGTTCGAGCGCGGCGGCCATCGTCAGTCTCCGAGGAATGCGACGATCAGGCGGTTCACGTCGGCGGCCGACTCCATCTGCACCATGTGCCCGCTGCCGGCGATCACCTCGGCGCGCACGCCGCCCGGCAAGTCCTGCGCATGCTGCGCCGGAATCACCTGGTCGCGCTCGCCCCAGATCACGAGCGTGCGCGGCGCCAGCGACGCGAGCCGGTCGCGGAACACGCGCCGCTGCGCGGCGCCGTCGAACGCGGCATGCGCGATCTTCTCCAGCGCGGCCTGCACGCCTTCGAGCCGCTTGTACTTGACGAGATCGTCGACCAGTTGCCGCGTGACCAGCGCGTCGTCCGCGAACAGCGCGCCGAGGTGCGGCTTCAGCGTGTTGCGGCTGTTGCCGGCGACGAAGCCGTCGATGTACGCTCGGTTGATGTCGGCGCCGAGCCCGGCGCTCGCGATCAGCGTGAGCGACGCCACGCGCGCCGGCGCGCTGTCGGCCAACGTCATCGCCACTGCGCCGCCCATCGAATGGCCGATCAGGTGCGCGCGCTCGATGTGCTGCGCATCGAGCAGCGCGAGCACCGCGTCGGCCAGTTCGTCGAGAGTGCCGCTCTCGACCGCCTTGCCCGATTCGCCGTGGCCGGGCAGATCGAGCGCCCACACCGGCCGGTGCGCGGCGAGCTCCGCGTGATTGAACAGCCAGTTGTTCAGGTCGCCGCCGAAGCCGTGGATCAGCACGGCCGGCGTGCCCGAACCGTCACCGAGCTTCAGGAAACGGATCGTGCGTCCGCCGATCTGCGCCTTCTCCGGCTGCGGGCCGGCCGCCTCGTCGGACGCCGCGCTCGGCACGAAATCGCGCTGGAACTCGGCGATCGCCGCGTCGATGTCGGCGTCGCTCGCATCGGCCGCCGCGACGACGCCGAGCAGCGCGCCGACGGGCAGCGTCTCGCCCTCCTGCGCGACCTGCCGGCGCAGCGTGCCGTCGAACGCGCATTCGACGCCCGACGAGATCTTGTCGGTCTCGACGTCGAGCACCTCGTCGCCCTTCGCCACGCGTTCGCCGATCGCCTTCAGCCAGCCGTTGACCTGCCCCTGCTCCATCGACAGCCCCCACTTGGGCATCGTGATCATGTGAATCGACATCGTGTCAGCTCCTCGTCTTGAGTACCGCCTGCGCGATCGCATCGGCGGACGGGATATACAGGTCTTCCAATACGCCGGCGAACGGCGCGGGCGTATGCGGCGCGGTCACGAGCTCGATCGGCGCCTTCAGCGAATGGAACGCACGCTGCGCGACGAGCGCGGCGATGTCGGTCGCGATCGAGCAGCGCGGGTTCGCTTCGTCGACGACCACCAGGCGCCCGGTGCGTTCCGCGCTTTCGAGGATCGTTTCCTCGTCGAGCGGCGACGTCGTGCGCAGGTCGATCACGTCGCACTGGATGCCGTCCTTCGCGAGCGTCGCGGCCGCGTCCATCGCGAGATGCACCATCCGGCCGTACGTGACGATCGTCGCGTCGTCGCCGTCGCGCAGCACGCTCGCCTCGCCGAACGGAATCGCATAGGACTCCTCCGGTACGTCGCCCTCGCGCGTATAGAGCAGCTTGTGTTCGAGAAAGATCACAGGATCGTTGTCGCGGATCGCCTGGATCAGGAGCCCCTTCGCGTCGTACGGCGTCGACGGGCACACGACCTTCAGCCCCGGGATGTGCGTGAACAGCGACGTGAGCATCTGCGAGTGCTGCGCAGCCGCGCGCAGGCCCGCGCCGTACATCGCGCGAATCACGACCGGCGTCACGGCCTTGCCGCCGAACATGTAGCGGAATTTCGCGGCCTGGTTGAAGATCTGGTCGAAACACACGCCCATGAAATCGATGAACATCAGTTCCGCGACGGGCCGCATCCCGCACGCGGCCGCGCCGACCGCCGCACCGATGTAGCCGCCCTCCGACAGCGGCGTATCGAGCACGCGGCCCGGAAACTTGTGGAACAGCCCCTTCGTCACGCCGAGCACGCCGCCCCATGCGTCGTCCTCGCCCGGCGCACCCGCGCCGCCCGCGTTGTCCTCGCCCATCACGATCACGCTGTCGTCGCGCGCCATTTCCTGCGCGAGCGCCTCGTTGATCGCCTGCGAATAAGTGATCTTCCTTGCCATGTCTGTCTCCTGGAATATTGGGTTGCCGTGCCGGCTGCCGGGTCAGCCCGCGCTCACGGATACGACACGTAGACGTCGGCCAGCAGGTCGGCGGCATCCGGCAGCGGCGCGGCCTTCGCCTGCGCGACCGCGTCGTCGATCAACGCCTTCACTTGCGCGTCGATCGCGCGCAGGTCGTCGGTCGTCAGCGCCTCGGCGCGCACGACGCGCGTTTCGAAATGCTTCAGGCAGTCCTTCTCGTCGCGCAGCTTCTGCACCTCGCCCGGCGCGCGGTAGGTTTGCGCATCGCCCTCGAAGTGGCCGAAATAGCGCGTGAACTTCACCTCGACGAGCGTCGGGCCGCCGCCGTTACGCGCGCGTTCGACGGCCTCGCCGAGCGCCTCGTGCACCGCGAAGAAGTCGAAGCCGTCGACGATCACGCCCGGCATCCCGAACCCGTTCGCGCGATCGGCGATGTTGTCGGTCGCGACCGACCAGCTCGACGACGTCGCTTCCGCATAGCCGTTGTTTTCGGCGACGAAGATCGCGGGCAGCCGCCACACCGACGCGAGGTTCATCGATTCGAAGATCACGCCCTGGTTCGACGCGCCGTCGCCGAAGAAGCACACGCCGACGCCGCCCGTCTTCTTGTGCTTGGCCGCGAGCGCCGCGCCGCACACGAGCGGGCCGCCCGCGCCGACGATCCCGTTCGCGCCGAGCATCCCCATCGACAGGTCGGCGATGTGCATCGAGCCGCCCTTGCCGCGGCAGACGCCCGTCTTCTTGCCGTAGATCTCGGCCATCATCCCGTGCACGTCGACGCCCTTCGCAATGCAGTGGCCGTGGCCGCGGTGCGTGGTGGCCACGTAGTCGTCGAGGCCGAGGTGCAGGATCGTGCCGACGGCGGACGCCTCCTCGCCCGCGTACAGGTGAACGAAGCCGGGAATCTCGCCGGTCGCGAATTCGACGTGCAGGCGTTCCTCGAATTCGCGGATCGTGCGCATCAGCCGATAGGCGTCCAGCAGCTTGTCCCTGCCGAGCTGTGTCGAAGCGGTCATGTGTGTCTCCTGGTTAGGTCTGACTGCGAATGCCGCCCCGGCCGTGCCGTGGCGGCGGATTGCACGGCCTCGCGGCCGTCAGTGGAACGTGAAGCCGCCGTCGACGTTCACGGCCTGGCCCGTCACGTTGTCCATCGTCGCGAAGAACAGCGCGAGCCGGCCCATGTCTTCCGGCGTCTGCGCCCGGCCCTGCGGAATCAGCGTCAACTGGTGCCGCTGCCACGATTGCTCGACCGATTCGCCATCGGTCCTCCATTCGTCGGACAGCCGGTCCCACATGTAAGTGCGGACGATGCCGGGACAGATCGCGTTGACGGTCACGCCGTCGCGCGCGAGTTCCTTCGCCAGCGCATTGGTGAAGCCGACGACCGCGAATTTCGATGCGCTGTAATGCGCGAGATTCGGAAAGCCTTCCTTGCCCGCGATCGACGCGACGTTGATGATCCGGCCGCGGCCCTGCGCCTTCAGGTGGGCCAGTGCCGCCCGGCAGCCGAGGAACGTGCCCTTCGCGTTCACGTCCATCACGAAATCCCAGTCGCGCTCGGTCAGTTCGGCGACCGGATGAATGTTGATCACGCCCGCGCAATTCACGAGGATGTCGAGCCGGCCGAGTTCGGCGAGCGCCTGCGCGACCATCGCGTCGACCTGCGCGGCCTGCGTGACGTCGACCTTCGCGATCGCGGCCCGGCGGCCGAGCGCGCGGACCTCGCGCGCGGTGGCGTCGAGCGCGTCGTCGAGCAGGTCGGCCAGCAGGATGTCCGCGCCGGCGCCGGCAAGCGTCAGCGCGATGCCGCGGCCGATGCCGCGCGCGCCGCCCGTGACGATGGCGACCTGTCCTTCGAGAGGGGCTGTCATGCGATGTCTCCTTGATGATCGTTATGGATGGCGAAGCGTCTTCGTCAAACCGGGGTATCAGTCGCGCCACGCGCCGGCGTCGCGCAGCAGCTGCCGCGACGATGCGTAGCGCAGCGTGCGACCGACGTCGACCGTCAACGGCCCGCGCCAGTCGAGCGCGATCTCGTAGCGATCGCCGCGCGCGACCTCGATCTCGCGCTCGCCGTCGAACGCGAGCGTGCCGCGCTCGAACGGAATCGCGTGCCACGTGCCGGGTTCGAGCCGCTCGCAACTGCGCATCACGACACGATCGACGCGCCCCGGCGCGATCGGCGCGACGAGCGGCGTGCCGGCCGCGTTGCCGGCTTGCGCGAAGCGCATCGAGAGCCCGTGCGGCGCGCTGCGCTCGAGCGGCGCCCACGCGCCGCCGAGCGCGGACAGGCCGATACCGTCCGGTTCCGCGAACGTCAGGTAGAGCGAGTCGATGTCGTCGGAGCCGGAAATCGCGCGCGCGCCGATGAAGCGCTGCCGCGCGGCGCACACGTCGACGAGCGCAATCTCCTCGCGCCCCGGCTGCGCGCCCGCGACGCAGCGCACGACGAGCCGCTTGTTGCGCACGAACGCGACCTCGGCCGGCACGGCGCCGGTCGCGGCGAGCCCCGCGGCGACGCCGGCGACGGTTGCCTCGCGATGTTCGGGAAACGCGTTGTTGGTGCCGGTGGACAGCGCGACGAGCGGCGTCGCGCCGCAATGCGCGGCAACCGCGCGATGGGTGCCATCGCCGCCGAGCACGACGATCAGCGACACTTCCATCCGATGCAGATAGGCAGCGCCCGCCTGCGTGTCGGCGACGCTGTCGGTGATCGGCAGGTCGACGAATTCGACCTGGGGCCAGCGCTCGTGCGGCGCGACCGCGCGATGCGTGTCGATCGCGCGCAGCAGCAGCGTCGCGATGCCCGTGCGGTCGCGCAGCGTCAGCACGCGCTCGACGCCCATCGCGCCGAGGCCGGCCAGCAGGCGCACGATCATGTTCGCCTTCTCCGCGGTCGGAAACACGGATGCATGCGTCGTAAGGCGGCGGATGTCGCGCCCCGATGCGGGGTTCGCGATCACGCCGACGGTAACGGGCGTCGTCACGGGTTTGTCTCCATCCAGTCGACGGAGCCGGCGCATTGACGCGCGCCGGCTCCGCCTGTTTCGTCCGCAGCCATCGACGGGCGGCGGATCGTCGTCGCCGACGCGATCGCGGCGGCTTGCCCGTCATTAATGCAAGCGGCGTGCCATCGTGCGTGCGATCGCCGCGAAACCCGCGTGGACGCTGGCGCGGCGGGCATGCGCGGGTTCCGGATGCGCGGCCGTGACGACGCAGCGCGCGTCGAATCCGCGCAGACGTCTCACGTCGCCGATACGGCGACGCGATTGCCGCGGCGCCCGTGCATGCGCGGCGTTCCGCCCGCCAACCCTGCGTTCGCGCCGCGCCGCGCACGCGACGCCCCGCCGCACGGCCGCCGCGCGCCGCGCATGCGGCCGTCTCAACTGCGCGAGACACGGCGCGATACCGGTGAGACGACCGTCTCATGCGCGCCGCGTGCTGCGATGCAATGTGATTCGCCGAACCGGATGTGCTACAAGAACAGCGACATCCCCGCCGTACGGAACCGGAGCCGACCATGCCCTACGCCGTCCCCCAGGCCCAGCACGCCGACCGTGTACTCGGCGCGCTCGCCGGACGCCTGCCCGCGCCGGCGGATTCCGCGCGCCTCGTGTCGTCGTGGCAACGGTCGCTGGAGCGCTACCGTCTCGACCCCGCTTCGTCGATCGGCCCGCGCGTGCTGACCGCGGCGGAGCTGCGCGAGGTGCGCGACAAGGAGGAAGCCTTCCTGCGCGCGTCGGGCCAGTGCCTGACGCGGCTGCACGACATGATTCGTGTCGCCGACTACTGCGTGATGCTGACCGACGCGCACGGCGTGACGATCGACTACCGGATCGACCGCGAACGCCGCAACGACTTCCGCCATGCGGGGCTGCACATCGGCTCGTGCTGGTCGGAAAGCGAGGAAGGAACGTGCGGCGTCGCGAGCGTGCTGACCGATCTCGCGCCGATCACCGTGCACAAGACCGATCACTTTCGCGCGGCGTTCACGACGCTCACGTGCAGCGCGGCGCCGATCTTCTCGCCGGGCGGCGAACTGATCGGCGTGCTCGACGCGTCGGCCGTGCATTCGCCCGACGGCCGCGACAGCCAGCGTCTCGTCTACCAGCTCGTGCGGCAGAGCGCGGCGCTGATCGAGGACGGCTACTTCGTGCACAGCACCGCGCAGCACTGGATATTGTTCGGGCATCCGAACCGTCACTACGTCGAGGCGCAGCCCGAGTGGCTGATCGCATTCGACGAATGCGGCAACATCGTCGCCGCGAACCGGCAGGCGCGCGACGCGCTGCCGGCGCTGCGCGAGCCGCGCCATATCGACGAGATCTTCGATGCGACCGAGATGCCGCTGCGCGACGCCGCGCGGCTCGACACGATCGTCGCGCTGCGCGTGCGCGCGACCGGCGCCCCGCTCTACGCGCGGCTGCGTGCGCCGCTACGACGCGCCGGCCGCGACCCCGGCGCGGCGTCGCGCCGCCCGGGCACCGCTGCGCCGCGTCACGTCGGCGCGCTGACGCCGTTCCTGCACAGCAGCGATGCGCGCATCGCGCAACAAGCGGAACTCGCGCTGCGCGTCGCGAGCAAGCGGCTGCCGATCCTCGTGCTCGGCGAAACCGGCGCAGGCAAGGAAGTGTTCGCCCGCGCGATCCACGACGCCGGCGCGCGGCGCGCGCGGCCGTTCGTCGCCGTCAACTGCGGCGCGCTGCCGGAAGCGCTGATCGAGAGCGAACTGTTCGGTTATGCGGCCGGCGCGTTCACCGGCGCACGCAAGCACGGCGCGCGCGGCAAGATCGCGCTCGCCGACGGCGGCACGCTGTTTCTCGATGAAATCGGCGACATGCCGCTCGCGCTACAGACGCGCCTGTTGCGCGTGCTCGCCGACGGCGAGGTCGTGCCGCTCGGCAGCGATACGCCCGTGCGCGTCGATCTCGACGTGATCTGCGCGACGCACCGCGATCTCGCGCGGATGGTCGCCGACGGCACGTTCCGCGAGGATCTGTACTACCGGTTGAGCGGCGCGACGTTCGACCTGCCGCCGCTGCGCGAACGCGCGGACGTGCGCGACGTGATCGCCGCCGTGTTCGCCGAGGAAGCGCAGGCGACCGGCCACGTGCTCACGCTCGACGCGACGCTCGCCGAACAGCTCGCCGCGTATGCATGGCCGGGCAACGTGCGGCAACTGCGCAACGTGCTGCGCTATGCGTGCGCGGTGTGCGACGCCGCGCGCGTGACGCGCCGCGACCTTCCGGCCGACCTCGCCGCGCAACTCGGCGGCGCGCCGCCGGGCGCGCTGCCCGACGACGAACGCGGCCGCATCGTCGCCGCGCTCACCGCGCATCGCTGGCGGCCCGACGCGACCGCTCGGGCGCTCGGCATGTCGCGCGCGACGCTGTACCGGCGCATCGCGAAGTACCGGATCGTCGCGCCGCACCGCGCGTGACGCACGGGCGCACGCCCCGTCATGCGGGCTGTCCGGCCGCTTCGTTCGCGTCGTCCGTCACGCCGGCCGCCTCGTCGCGCCGCGCGAACACCTCGCGCGCGGCGAACAGCGCGTTCAGCGCGGCCGGCATCCCCGCATACACGGCCATCTGCATGAACACCTCGACGATCTCGTCGCGCGTGCAGCCGACGTTCAGCGCGGCCTCGATATGCACCTTCAGTTGCGGCTGCGCGTTGCCGAGCGCGGCCAGCGCCGCGATCGTCGCGATTTCGCGCGCCTTCAGGTCGAGCTGCGGCCGGCTGTAGATGTCGCCGAAGCTGAATTCGACCAGGAGCCGCGCGAAGTCCGGCGCAATCGGCGCAAGCGCCGCGATCACGCGTTCGCCCGCTTCGCCGTCGATTTCCTTCAGTTTGTTCCAGCCGCGCGTGTAGCGATCCTCAACGAGTCGTTCCATCGTGTCCGTCCTGTTCCGATAAAGAGTGAGAAGGTTTCGCCCGTCGTTCCGTTTCCCGTTCCTGCGCCTCGTAGTACGCGATCTTGTCGCCAATCGCGTCGAGGCTCGCCTGCAACTCCGCGATATGCGCACGCACCGCGTCGCGATGCGCGACCAGCAAGTCGCGCCGCGCGCCGAACGTCGACGCGCCCTGCTCGCGCAGCACCGCGAACGCCTGCATCTGCGCGATCGGCATGCCGGTCGCCTTCAGGCGCATCACAAAGGCCAGCCAGTCAAGGTCGGCCGGCGCATAGAGCCGGTGCCCGGCCGCCGTGCGCGAAATCGCGCGCAGCAGCCCGGCCTGCTCGTAATACCGCAGCGTGTGCGTCGACACGCCCGTCAGTTCGGCGACTTGCCCGATCGTCAGCGGACCGGCGGCGGAGGGTTGGGATACGGTTTTCGACATGGCAGGAACAAGGTTAGGAGTTAGAGTTCACTCTAAGTCAAGCATTGTCTGACGGCCAGTGGGGCGTTCACCCGCGATACGCTCGCGATACCCGGCGACACCGTAAAGAATGGTCAAAATCGGCGCCCCGCAGCGGTTTCGGCCTTTACAGCGCCGCAAGCCTTCAGCAAGATTCGGTCAGCCTGTCTCAAAAAGGGCACGCATTTGTCCTATGCTTAACGGCGACGCCCGGCGAGCTCGCGCGTCGTCGTCCGTTGCAACAGCCATTCATCCGTCAGAACCAGGGAGCCCTTGCCATGCTGAAAAAGCTGCTGATGCTGTTTGTCGCGCTGTCGCTGTCGCTCGCCGCCGGCCTTGCCGCGGCCGTCGAAGTCAACACGGCCGACCAGGCCGCGCTCGAATCCGTGAAGGGGCTCGGACCCGTGAAGTCGAAGGCGATCATCGACGAACGCACCAAGAACGGCCCGTTCAAGGACGCCGACGATCTCGCGAACCGCGTGAAGGGCCTCGGCACGAAGTCGGTCGGGCATCTCGAGGAAAACGGCCTGACGATCGGCGGCGCGTCGACGCCGCCGAAGGGCGTGAAGCTGTCGAAGCCGGCCGCGACGACGTCGGCGGGCACGTCGACCACGACGTCGGCGGGCACCGCCTCGACGTCCACGACCGCGACGGCCGGCACGACGACCGCGGTGCCCGCGCCGTCGGCGAGCGCACCGGAAGCGGCGAGCAAGCCGGCCAAGACCAAGCGCGCGTCGAAGAAGGAAAAAGCGGCAGCCGCTGCCGCGGCATCCGCCGACGCCGGCGCGAGCGCACCGGCCGCCGCGTCGTCCGCGAAGGCGACGAAGGGTTCGAAGAAGAAGAGCAAGAAGGACAAGGCCGCCTCCGCCGCCGCGGCGTCGGGCGCCTGATGTGCGCCGCGCGCGCGACGGCGTGCGCGCGGCATTCGTTCAACGGGCGCCGTCGTCACGGCGCCCTTTTCAGTGAAGGTGAAGAACCATGGGTCTCCTCGACATCGTTGGCGGTCTGATCGGCGGCCAGGCCGGCGGCAACTCGCAAAGCGCGCTCATCGCGACCGCGCTCGAATTCATCAACAACCAGCCGGGCGGCCTGAACGGGCTGATCGAGAAGTTCAAGGCCGGCGGCGCCGGCGAGATCATCGGTTCGTGGGTCGGCACCGGCGAAAACCAGCCGATCTCGCCGGATACGCTGCAAAACGTGCTCGGCTCGGACGTCGTCGGCTCGCTCGCGAGCAAGGTCGGCATCGATCCGTCGCAAGCGTCGTCGATCCTCGCGCAGGTGCTGCCGCACGTCGTCAACGGCGCGACGCCGAACGGCGAAGTGCCGGCCAGCGGCCAGCTCGACACGTCGAACGTGCTCGGCACGCTCACGCAGCTCGCCGGCATGTTCGGCGGCAACAAGGCCTGAGCCCGCACGCCTGACAGCCCGGGCGGCCGCTTCGAACGTTTCGGCCGCTCCATAAGCAAACACCCCGCCTGAGCGGGGTGTTTGCTTTTGCGCGCCCGGCGGTGCGAACCGGGCGCACCGCCGATTACCGGCGATCAGTGCACGACGCGGTCGAACACGAACTGGCCGTCGTTGACGTCGACCGGGATCACGTCCTTCGGACCGAAGCGGCCGGCGAGGATCAGCTTCGCGACCGGGTTCTCGATCTCCTGCTGGATCGCGCGCTTCAGCGGCCGCGCGCCGAACACCGGATCGTAGCCGACCTTCGCGATCTGCTCGAGCGCCGACGGCGACACGTCGAGCGCCATGTCGAGTTTCGCGAGCCGGTCGTGCAGGCGGGCGAGCTGGATCTTCGCGATCGACTCGATGTTGCTGCGGTCGAGCGCATGGAACACGACGACGTCGTCGATCCGGTTCAGGAACTCGGGGCGGAAATGCTGCTTCACCTCGAGCCACACCGCGTCCTTGATCTCGTCCTGCGGCGCGCCCGTCATCGCCTGGATCACCTGCGAGCCGAGGTTCGACGTCATCACGATCACCGTGTTCTTGAAGTCGACCGTGCGCCCCTGCCCGTCGGTCATGCGGCCGTCGTCGAGCACCTGCAGCAGCACGTTGAATACGTCCGGATGCGCCTTCTCGATCTCGTCGAGCAGGATCACGCTGTACGGCTTGCGGCGCACGGCTTCCGTCAGATAGCCGCCTTCCTCGTAGCCGACATAGCCCGGCGGCGCGCCGATCAGCCGCGCGACGCTGTGCTTCTCCATGAACTCGCTCATGTCGATGCGGATCAGATGCTCTTCCGAATCGAACAGGAACGACGCCAGCGCCTTGCACAGCTCGGTCTTGCCGACCCCCGTGGGGCCGAGGAACAGGAACGAGCCGTACGGACGGTTCGGATCGGCGAGACCCGCGCGCGAACGACGGATCGCGTCGGCCACCGCACTGATCGCCTCATCCTGGCCAACCACGCGCTCGTGCAGCTTTTCCTCGATGTGCAGCAGCTTCTCGCGTTCGCCCTGCATCATCCGCGACACCGGAATCCCGGTCGAACGCGACACGACTTCCGCGATTTCCTCGGCGCCGACCTGCGTGCGCAGCAGGCGCGGGCGCGTCGGGTTGTGCTGCTCCTGCTCTTCGGCCTGCGTGACCTGCTTGAGCTGTGACTCGAGCTGCGGCAGCTTGCCGTACTGCAGCTCGGCGACCTTCTCGAGCTTGCCTTCACGCTGCAGGCGCGCGATATCCGCCCGCACCTTCTCGATCTCTTCCTTCAGTTGCGCGCTGCCCTGCACCGCGGCCTTCTCGGCGGTCCAGATCTCTTCCAGGTCCGCATACTCGCGGCCGAGGCGGTCGATCTCTTCCTCGATCAGCTGCAGGCGCTTCTGCGACGCTTCGTCCTGCTCCTTCTTCACGGCTTCGCGCTCGATCTTCAGCTGGATCAGACGACGGTCGAGCTTGTCCATCTCTTCGGGCTTCGAATCGATTTCCATCTTGATCTTCGAAGCGGCTTCGTCGATCAGGTCGATCGCCTTGTCCGGCAGGAAGCGGTCGGTGATGTAGCGATGCGACAGCTCGGCCGCGGCGACGATCGCCGGGTCGGTGATGTCGACACCGTGGTGCAGTTCGTACTTCTCCTGCAGCCCGCGCAGGATCGCGATCGTCGCCTCGACGCTCGGCTCGTCGACGAGCACCTTCTGGAAGCGGCGTTCGAGCGCGGCGTCCTTCTCGATGTACTTGCGGTATTCGTCGAGCGTGGTCGCGCCGATGCAGTGCAGCTCGCCGCGCGACAGCGCCGGCTTCAGCATGTTGCCCGCATCCATCGCGCCTTCGGCCTTGCCCGCGCCGACCATCGTGTGGATCTCGTCGATGAAGACGATCGTCCGGCCTTCGTCCTTCGCGATGTCGTTGAGCACCGCCTTCAGGCGTTCCTCGAACTCGCCGCGGTACTTCGCGCCGGCGAGCAGCGCGGCCATGTCGAGCGACAGCACGCGCTTGCCCTTCAGCGTCTCGGGCACCTCGCCGTTGACGATCCGCTGCGCGAGCCCTTCGACGATCGCGGTCTTGCCGACGCCCGGCTCGCCGATCAGCACCGGGTTGTTCTTGGTGCGGCGCTGCAGGATCTGGATCGAACGGCGGATTTCGTCGTCGCGGCCGATCACCGGATCGAGCTTGCCCGCACGGGCGCGCTCGGTCAGGTCGACCGTGTATTTCTTCAGTGCCTCGCGCTGGCTTTCCGCGTCCTGGCTGTGCACCTGCGAGCCGCCGCGCACCGCGGCGATCGCGGCTTCGAGCGCCTTGCGCGTGAGGCCGTGCTGACGCGCGAGCTTGCCGGCGTCGCCCTTGTCGTCGGACACGGCGAGCAGGAACATCTCGCTCGCGATGAACGTGTCGTTGAGCTTCTGCGCTTCCTTGTCGGCCTGGTTCAGCAGCCCGGCCAACTCACGGCCGATCTGGATCTCGCCGCCCGTGCCCGTCACTTGCGGCAGGCGCGAAATGGCTTCGTTCAGCGCGCCTTGCAGCGCCTGCACGTGCACGCCCGCACGCGACATCAGCGAGCGGGCCGATCCGTCCTGCTGCGCGACCAGTGCCGCGAGCACGTGAACGGGTTCGATGTATTGATTGTCGCGGCCGGCCGCGAGGCTTTGCGCGTCCGCGAGTGCTTCCTGGAACTTGGTGGTGAGCTTGTCGATTCTCATTTGGTTGAGACCTCCAATTTTCGATTAACACCAAGATGAGGATGGTTATGCGGCTTTCAAGCGAAATTCGGGTTGATTCAGCGCAAAAAATGCCGGACACCCTTAAAACGACCCGGCGGTGTGATCGGATGGACGCAGGGGCCCGCGGCGCCCGCGTGTCAGTGGGCGTTGGACGACGGCTCGGCGGCCGTCGGCGCTTCGTCCGGCGTCGGCGCGGCGCGCACGAGCGCGACCGGACGGATGCCGAGCAGCGCCGCGAGCGGCGACGCGGGCTCGGCCAGTTCGCCGAGCGTGTGACGATCGAGTTCCGCGAAGAACGCATCGCGTGCGGCCGCCAGCACGCCCTTCAGCCGGCACTGCGGCTCGATCGCGCAGCCGCGCGACTCGCCGCCATCCGACGAAAAGCAGCCAACCAGCGCGAAGTCGTTTTCGGTCGCCCGCACGACCTGGCCGACCGTCAGTTGCAGCGAATCGGCGAACAGCCGCAGCCCGCCGTTGCGGCCGCGAACGGTGTCGACCCAGCCCAGCTCGCCGAGCTGCTGGACGACTTTCATCAGATGGTTCTTCGAGATGCCGTAGGCGTCCGAGATCTCCTGGATCGTCGCGAGTCCCTCGCCGCGCACGGCGAGGTACAGCATCACGCGCAGCGAATAGTCGGTGTAGTCGGTGAGTCTCATGAGCGAATACGGAAAAGATCGATCGTGCCCCAACGACGTGAGCCGGGCCGATCGCGACGCGTGCAAGGCCGATCGAGGATCCCGCGGCGCGGCCCCGGGTTGCCGGGATCGCGTGCGCGCAATAAGATGCGTGATATCCGCACGTTTTCCAGGGGTTACAGGACGCTATTTTGCGTCAAAATCCGGCCGGCGTCCTGCTCGTTGCCTGCGCCGGCGCCCTGTCGCTGCCCTGCTCCACCGGCCCTTTTTGTCATGACTGCCCTGCCTGCCTCGCCCGAACCCGTACCGGCCCGCCCCCGCGACGCCGAGCCGACCGAAGACAACATCCGCGCTCTCGTCTACGCGTTTTACGACCGCGTGCGCGCCGATCCGCTGCTCGGGCCCGTGTTCGACGCGAAGCTCGCCGGCCGCTGGGACGATCATCTGCCGAAGATGGTGATGTTCTGGTCGAGCCTCGTGCTCGGCACCAAGGGCTATCGCGGCAACGTGCAGCAGGCGCACCAGCCGCTCGACGGCATCGAGCCGGCCCATTTCAGCCGCTGGCTGTCGCTGTTCCTGAACACCGTCGAAGCGCGTTACGCGCCGGCCGCAGCGATCCGTTTCATGGAGCCCGCGCTGCGGATCGCGCAGAGCCTGCAGTTGAGCCGGTTCGGCTGGGACTACCGGATTCCGCCCGAACAGCAGGCGCTGCTCGACGCGGTCGCGCCGCGCCGTCGCGACACGGGCGACGATCCGCACGCGTTGCCGTCGCGCGCTCGCGGCGAGCCGTTTCCGACGAAGATCATCGGGCGCGGCGTCGACCCGGACGCGTAATACCCGTCACGCGCGACGACGCCGCACCTGCGGTACATCGCCGCATCGTCCGCGCGCCGCACTCAGCGCCGCGTATTGCCCGACTCGACGCCCCAGCGCGCGAGCGCGGCGTCGTCGGTACTGCGCGCATCGACCCAACGCTCGCCGTCCGGCGTCGTTTCCTTCTTCCAGAACGGCGCTTCGGTCTTCAGATAGTCCATCACGAACTCGCATGACGCGAACGCATCGCCGCGGTGCGACGCGACCGTCGCGACCATCACGATCTGGTCGAGCGGCAGCAGCCTGCCGACGCGATGCACAATCGCGACGTCGATGCCCGGCCAGCGCCGGCCGGCCTCCGCCGCGATCTTCTCGAGCGCCTTCTCGGTCATGCCCGGATAGTGCTCGAGCTCCAGCGCGGCGACCGCATCGCCTTCGTTCAGGTCGCGCACCGTGCCGACGAAGCACGCGAGCGCGCCGATCTTCGGGTTGCGCGCGCGCAATGCCGCCACTTCGGCGTTCAGGTCGAAATCGTCGGTCTGGATTCGTATCGTTGCCATCACCGGTCCCATGCAAAGCTCAGCCGCCCGTCACCGGCGGGAAGAACGCGACCTCGCAGCCTTCGGTGAGCCGCGTGTCGGGATCGGTCATCTCGTGGTTGCAGGCCATGCGCAACGCGCGCCCTTCGGCGAGCGTGTCGGCCCACGCGCCACCGCGCACGCGCAGCCACGCACGCACGTCGCCGACGGTCGTCACGCTGTCCGGCACGTCGGCTTCTTCGTCGGCCACGCCCAATGCTTCACGCACGCTTGCAAAAAATTTAAGCTGAATCTTCATGGTTCGGAAGCCGCCGCGTTACGACAGCAATTCGGAAAACGGAATGAAACGCACGGTCTCGCCCGCGCTGATCGCGTGCTGCGGCGGATTATCGATCAGGCCGTCGCCCCAGACCGTCGACGTGAGCACGGCCGAACTCTGGTTCGGGAACAGGTCGAGGCCGCCGGCCGCATTGACGCGCGCACGCAGGAATTCGTTGCGCCGGTCGCCCTTGCTCTGCGAAAAATCGGCACGCAGCGACAACGCGCGCGGCGCGACGTCGCGCACGCCGGACAGGCGCAGCAGGAACGGCCGCACGAACAGCAGGAACGTGACGAAGCTCGAGACGGGGTTGCCGGGCAGCCCGATGAAGTGCGCGTCGGCGCGCGCGTCGCCACGGCGCACCGCGCCGTACGCGAGCGGCTTGCCGGGCTTCATCGCGATCTGCCACAGCGCGAGCCGCCCTTCGGCCTCGACGGCCGGCTTCACGTGGTCCTCGTCGCCGACCGACACGCCGCCGCTCGTCAGGATCACGTCGTGATCGCGGGCGGCCTCGCGCAGCGTGTCGCGCGTCGCGGCCAGCGAGTCGGGCACGATTCCGTAGTCGGTCACGTGGCAGCCGAGCCGCTCGAGCAGCCCGCGCAGCGTGAAGCGATTCGAGTTGTAGATCGCGCCGGGCTTCAGCGGCTCGCCGGGCATCGTCAGTTCGTCGCCGGTGAAGAACACCGCCACGCGAATCCGCCGCGCGACCGACAGTTGCGCGCAGCCGACCGATGCGGCGAGGCCGAGCGCCTGCGGCGTGAGCCGCGTGCCGGCCGACAGGATCACCGAACCCTGACGAATGTCCGCGCCCTGCGCGGTGATCCATTCGCCGGCCTTCGGCGTGTGCAGGATCTCGACCGCGTCGCCGTCGGCCGACGTCTGCTCCTGCATCACGACGGCGTCGGCGCCGGGCGGCACCGTCGCACCGGTGAAGATCCGCGCTGCCGTGCCCGCCGCGAGCGGCGCGGCCGGGTGGCCGGCCGGAATCCGCTGCGACACCGGTAGGCGCCGCTCGCCGTGCAGCAGGTCGGCGACGCGCACCGCATAGCCGTCCATCGCGCTCGTATGCATCGGCGGCACGTCGAGCGGCGAGCTGACGTCGGCCGCCAGCACGCGGCCGAGCGCGTCGAGCGTGGCGACGGTTTCGGCCCCGGGCAGCGGCTTCGCGGCATCGAGCAGCGCGGCGAGCGCCTCGGCGGTCGACAGCATCGGCGCGCGCGGCGCCGCGGGATTCGGGTTCGACATCGATGGAATCGGGGATCGTTGGAATCAATACGTCATTGTAGCGACGCCGCCGTACGCACGCGCGATATGGCGAACATGCGAAGATTGTGATCGGCGCGAACCCGCAGGTCTGACACTTGTTTCGCGCATTTCGCGCCACATGCGATGTCCGCGTACCCAACCCGCGGGCCAAACGAAACGGCCGGAACCCCGATCCATTCGACGAATCGGCATTCCGGCCGGCCTGCCTGCACGCCGGGCTCGCGCCCGGCGGCACATCATGCGCCCGTATGGGCGGCGATGAAGTCCTTCACCTGCTGCGCGTCGGCCTTCACGACCTCGAAGCGCTGCGGCAGCGCCTCGAGCCCATCGAATGCGGCCGGCCGCTCGGCTTCGCGATCGAGCGCTTCGCGGATCGTCTCGCCGAACTTGATCGGCTGCGCCGTCTCGAGCACGACCATCGGCACGCCGGCCTCCAGATGCTCGCGCGCGACCTTCACGCCGTCGGCCGTATGCGTATCGATCATCGTGTCGTAGCGCGAGAACACGTCGCGGATCGTCGCGATGCGGTCGGCGTGGCTGCTGCGGCCCGACACGAAACCGAATTCGGCGACGCGCGCGAAATCGCCGCTGGCCGCGAGATCGAAGCCGCCCTTCTCCTCGACGTCGCGGAACAGTTGCATCACGCGGGCCGGATCGCGGCCGAGCAGGTCGAACACGAAGCGCTCGAAGTTCGAGGCCTTCGAGATGTCCATGCTCGGGCTGCTCGTGTGATAGGTGTGCTCGGCGCTGCGCACGCGGTATGCGCCGGTGCGGAAGAACTCGTCGAGCACGTCGTTCTCGTTGGTCGCGACCACCAGCTTCGCGATCGGCAGCCCCATCATCCGCGCGATGTGGCCCGCGCAGACGTTGCCGAAGTTGCCCGACGGCACCGTGAACGACACGCGCTCGTCGTTCGACTGCGTCGCCGCGAAATAGCCCTTGAAGTAGTACACGACCTGCGCGACGACGCGCGCCCAGTTGATCGAGTTGACGGTGCCGATCTTCTGCTGCGCCTTGAATGCGTGATCGTTCGATACGGCCTTCACGATGTCCTGGCAGTCGTCGAACACGCCTTCGACCGCGAGGTTGAAGATGTTCGGATCCTGCAGGCTGAACATCTGCGCGGTCTGGAACGCGCTCATCTTCTTGTGCGGCGACAGCATGAACACGCGCACGCCGGCCTTGCCGCGCATCGCGTATTCGGCCGCGCTGCCGGTATCGCCCGACGTCGCGCCGAGGATGTTCAGCGCTTCGCCGTGCTTCGCGAGCGTGTACTCGAACAGGTTGCCGAGCAGCTGCATCGCCATGTCCTTGAACGCGAGCGTCGGGCCGTTCGACAGTTCGAGCAGCGACAGCGCCGTGCCGTGCTCGGTGCCGAGCGTCTTCAGCGGCGTGATGTCGGATGCGTTCTCGCCGTGGCGCGTGTTGCTGTACACGGCAGCCGTGTACGTGCGGCGCGTGATCGCGCGCAGGTCGTCGGCCGGCACGTCGTCGCAGAACTTCGACAGGATCTCGAACGCGAGATCCGCGTACGGCAGCGTGCGCCAGCGCGCGAGCTCGTCGGCGGACACCTTCGGATACTCGGCCGGCAGGTAGAGCCCGCCGTCCTTCGCGAGACCGCCGAGCAGGATGTCGGAGAACGTATGGCGCTCGCCGATGCCGGCGCCGCGCGTGGAGATGTAGTTCATGTCGTCAGCCTCAGTTCAGCGCTTCCATGCGCAGCTTCGTCACCTTCGACACGACGGTCGCGAGGCTCTCGATTTGCGCGATCGCCGCGTTGACGTTCTTCTCGACCGTCTCGTGCGTGATCAGGATGATGTCGGTTTCGCCGTTCGCGCCGTCGATCTGCTCCGATTCCTTCTGCAGCAGCGCGTCGATCGAGATGCCCGATTCGGCGAGGATGCGCGTGATCGCGGCGAGCACGCCGGTCTGGTCGGCGACGCGCAGGCGCAGGTAGTAGCCGCTCGTCACTTCCTCGATCGGCAGAATCGGCGTGTTCGACAGGCTGTCCGGCTGGAACGCGAGGTGCGGCACGCGATGCTCGGGATCGGCCGTATGCAGGCGCGTGACGTCGACGAGATCCGCGACGACGGCCGAAGCGGTCGGCTCCGCGCCCGCGCCCTTGCCGTAGTACAGCGTCGTGCCGACTGCGTCGCCGTGCACGACGACCGCGTTCATCGCACCCTCGACGTTCGCGAGCAAGCGCTTTTCCGGGATCAGCGTCGGGTGCACACGCAGCTCGATGCCGTTTGCGGCGCGGCGCGCGATGCCGAGCAGCTTGATCCGGTAACCGAGCTCTTCCGCGTAGCGGATGTCGGTCGCGTCGAGCTTGCTGATGCCTTCGACATACGCGCGGTCGAACTGCACCGGCACGCCGAACGCGATCGCGCTCATGATCGTCGCCTTGTGCGCGGCGTCGACGCCCTCGATGTCGAAGGTCGGATCGGCTTCCGCGTAGCCGAGCGCCTGCGCGGCCTTCAGCGCGGTCGCGAAGTCGAGCCCGCGGTCGCGCATTTCGGACAGGATGTAGTTCGTCGTGCCGTTGATGATGCCGGCGATGTACTGGATGCGGTTCGCGGTCAGGCCTTCGCGCAGCGCCTTGATGATCGGGATGCCGCCGGCGACGGCCGCCTCGAACGCGACCATCACGCCCTTCTCGCGCGCGGCTTCGAAGATCTCGGTGCCGTGCACCGCGAGCAGCGCCTTGTTTGCCGTCACGACGTGCTTGCCGTTCGCGATCGCGCGCAGCACGAGCTCGCGCGCGATGCCCGTGCCGCCGATCATCTCGGCGATGATCGCGATCGACGGATCGTCGACGACCGCGTTGAAGTCGTCGGTGATCTGCGCGGTGCCGGCGTGGGCGCCGAGCGCCGCCTGCGCCTTGGCCGGGTTGCGCACGGCAATGCGCGCGACCTCGATGCCGCGCCCCGCGCGTCGTTTGATTTCTTCCTGGTTGCGGTGCAACACCGTGAAGGTGCCGCTGCCGACGGTGCCGAAGCCCAACAGGCCAACTTTGATCGGTTCCATGCTGCGTGTGATCGATGAGTAAGAAGTAGTGAGTTCCGTGAGACGCTGCCCGCTCAGACCGAATGGCGCTTGCGGTAGCCGTCGAGGAAGCGTGCGATCCGGTTGATCGAATCGGTCAGGTCGTCGAGGTTCGGCAGGAAGACCACGCGGAAATGGTCCGGCGTCGCCCAGTTGAAACCCGTGCCCTGCACCAGCAGCACGCGCTCCTCGAGCAACAGGTCGAGGATGAACTGCTGGTCGTTCTGGATCGGGTAGAGCTTCGGGTCGAGGCGCGGAAACATGTACAGCGCGGCCTGCGGCTTCACGCAGGTCACGCCCGGGATCGACGTCAGCATGTCATACGCGAGTTCGCGCTGCTTGTACAGGCGCCCGCTCGGCACGATCAGCTCGTTGATGCTCTGGTAGCCGCCGAGCGCCGTCTGGATCGCGAACTGGCCGGGCACGTTCGCGCACAGGCGCATCGACGACAGGATGCCGAGCCCTTCGAGGTAATCCTTCGCGCGCCGGCGGTTGTCGCCGCCGAGGCCCGACACGGCCATCCAGCCCGCGCGATAGCCGCACGACCGATAGCTCTTCGACAAACTGTTGAACGTGACGGTGATCACGTCCTCCGACAGCGCGCCGAGCGCCGTGTGCTCGAGGCCGTCGTAGACGATCTTGTCGTAGACCTCGTCCGCGAACACGATCAGCCCGTGCTGGCGCGCGATCGCGAGCAGCTCGAGCAGCAATTCGTCGGAATAAAGCGCGCCGGTCGGGTTGTTCGGGTTGATCACGACGATCGCCTTCGTGTTCGGCGTGATCTTGCTGCGGATGTCGTCGAGATCGGGCATCCACGCGTTCTGCTCGTCGCACACGTAGTGCACGGGCGTGCCGCCCGACAGGCTCACGGCCGCCGTCCACAGCGGGTAGTCGGGCGCGGGCAGCAGCACTTCGTCGCCGTCGTTCAGGAGCGCCTGGGTCGCCATCACGATCAGCTCGGACGCGCCGTTGCCGATGTAGATGTCGTCGAGACCGACGCCGACGACGCCCTTTTCCTGCGTGTAGTGCATCACGGCCTTGCGCGCCGAGAACACGCCCTTCGAATCCGAATAGCCGGACGACGCCGGCAGGTTGCGGATCATGTCCTGGATGATTTCGTCCGGCGCGTCGAAACCGAACGGCGCGAGGTTGCCGATGTTCAGCTTGATGATACGGTGGCCTTCTTCCTCGAGGCGCTTCGCGTGCTCGAGCACCGGGCCACGGATGTCGTAGCAGACGTTGAGCAGCTTGTTCGACTTCTGAATCGGTTTCACGACGACACGGTTCCTGGGTTGGCCTTGCGGCCGGGGGACGGGATCAAAACTGGAAAGCGGCCGGTCTGTGCGCGCTGTCTAGACTGGGAAAAAGCGGCGGCCGGACGCGGCTTGTGGCGACGCACGACGCAAGTGGCGCCCGCAGGCGACCAAAAAGTTATAATTTAGCGGATTTTGGCCGACTTTCGCAATGCACCATAGCCGCGCCGGGCCCGCGCCGTCGGGCGTCCGCGCGTGGCCGGGCGCGCGAAACCGGCCTGCCGGGCCCTTGCGGCCCGGCCAACCCATTCCCCTACGGAACCGCGGAATACCGATTTGAAACTGCACCAGGACACGAGCGGCGCGCTCAACACCGTCACCGGCTACGGCCCCGATTATGTCGACGTCAATCTCGAACGCCATGAAACGAGCGTCATCGTGCTGCCCGGCGCGCCGGTCCAGGCCTGGCCCGTGTCGTCGTTCGACGCGCTCGCGCCCGAGCATTTCGCGATGCTGCTCGATCCGACGCCCGAACTCGTGATCTTCGGCAGCGGCGCGCGGCTGCGCTTCCCGCACCCGCGGCTCGTCGCGGCGCTCACCGCGAAGCGGATCGGCGTCGAGACGATGGATTTCCAGGCCGCCTGCCGCACCTACAACATCCTGATGGCCGAAGGCCGCAAAGTCGCCGCCGCGCTCTTAATTGAACGTTAATCCCGGTTGCGGTAAAACTCGGGCCGGCGCAGCGGGTCGATCCCCCGGATCGGCCCGGCCAGGCCGCCCGCCCCCGGCGCAACCCGCCGGCGGCCCGTCACAATAACCAACAGGCTGAAAACCCATGAACGATACGCCGTCGAGGCTACCGCTCAATCGCATCACGCTCGTCCTCCTGCTCGTCGCGTTCGCGATCGTCTGGTTCGCGCCGCTCGGGCTGCGCCACCTGATCCCGAGCGACGAAGGCCGCTATGCGGAAATGGCGCGCGAGATGTTCGTCACCGGCGACTGGATCACGCCGCGCTACAACGGCTACAAGTACTTCGAGAAGCCGCCGCTGCAAACCTGGCTGAACGCGCTGACGTTCGCATGGTTCGGCATCGGCGAATGGCAGGCGCGCCTGTATACCGCCGTCGCGAGCTTCGCCGGCGTACTGCTCGTCGGCTACACCGGCGCGCGCCTGTTCAACCCGCTGTCGGGCTTGCTCGCGGCCGTCGTGCTGGCCAGCGCGCCTTACTGGAACCTGATGGGTCACTTCAACGCGCTCGACATGGGGCTCGCGTTCTGGATGGCGCTGTCGCTGTGCTCGCTGCTGCTCGCGCAGCGGCCCGGGCTGCGCCCGGCCGCGGTGCGCGGCTGGATGTGGGCGTGCTGGGCCGCGATGGCGTTCGCGGTACTGTCCAAGGGCCTCGTCGGGCTGATCCTGCCGGGCGCCGTGCTCGTGCTGTATACGGTGATCGCGCGCGACTGGGCGCTGTGGAAGCGCCTGTATCTGGTCAGCGGCCTCGTGATCTTCTTCGCGATCGTCACGCCGTGGTTCGTGCTCGTCCAGCAGCGCAACCCCGAATTCTTCAACTTCTTCTTCGTCGTCCAGCAGTTCCGCCGGTACCTGACCCCGGAACAGAACCGCCCGGGCCCGCTGTACTACTTCGTGCCGGTGCTGCTGGTCGGCTTCCTGCCGTGGCTGTCGGTCGCGTGGCAGAGCATCCGCCATGCGTTGCGCATGCCGCGCCAGCCGAACGGCTTCTCGCCGATGCTCGTGCTGCTGATCTGGAGCGCGTTCATCTTCCTGTTCTTCAGCGCGTCGCATTCGAAGCTGATCTCGTACGTGCTGCCGGTCGCGCCGGCGCTCGCGCTGATCATCGGCGCGTACCTGCCGCTAATGACGGCCGAGCGCTTCCGCCGCCACCTGCTCGGCTATCTCGTGTTCTTCGTCGCCGCGGCGTTCGGGATCATCTTCCTCGCGTACCAGGGCGACGCCCGCACGCCGAACGCGCTGTACCGCGCGTTCCAGATGTGGCTGTACGCCGGTCTCGCGGTCTCGGCCGCGCTGACGCTCGCGGCCGCGTGGCTGAACCGCCGCGCGGGCGTGGCCGCCGCGCTCGCCGCGTTCGGCGCCGCATGGCTCGCGTTCGGCACGATCGGCGGCACCGGGCACGACGAGTTCGGCCGCTACAGCTCGGGCGCGCTGCTCGCACCGGCCGTGCGCGCCGAACTGGCGAAGCTGCCGCCCGACACGCCGTTCTACTCGATCGAAATGCTCGATCACACGTTCCCGTTCTACATGGGCCACACGACGATCATGGTCCAGCGCCAGGACGAGCTCGCGTTCGGGATCTCGGTCGAGCCGAACAAGTGGATCCCGACCGTCGGCGAATGGGTCACGCGCTGGAAGCAGGACACCCATGCGCTCGCGATCATGCCGCCCGGCCAGTACGACGCGCTCGCCAAGGAAGGCGTGCCGATGCGCGTGGTCGCGCGCGACAACCGCCGCGTGATCGTCGAGAAACCGCAATCGTAAGGACGTCCTTCGCATGAATCCCGTTTCGTTCGTCTGCATCATCACCGGCGTGATGCTCAACGCCTGTGCGCAACTTCTGCTGAAAGCCGGCGTCAACGCCGTTGGACACTTCGAATTCAGCCGTGCGAACATCATCCCGGTCGGGTTCAAGATCGCGACCCAGTTGCCGATCATCGGCGGGCTCGGCTGCTACGTGCTGAGCGTCGTCGTGTGGATCGTCGGGCTGTCGCGGGTCGACGTGTCGATCGCGTACCCGATGCTGTCGCTCGGCTACGTCGTCAACGCGTTCGCGGCGTGGTACCTGTTCGGCGAGGTGCTGTCGATCCAGAAGTTCGTCGGCATCGGCATCATCCTGATCGGCGTGCTCGTGCTCGCGCGCAGTTGAGCGCAGCCCGCGGCCCCGGCGTTCGTTAAGCGTCCGCCTACAAAAAATCACGGTGCGAATCGGCCAACCGGTGTTTAATGCCGGTTTCGGACGGATCGCCCGACCCTTTTATTACACGCCATTACAGGCCCAACGCGTTCATGAGCCAGACTACCGCTCCGTTTCTGCCGTTCACCCGCCCCGAGATCGATGAGGAAACCATCCAGGGCGTCGTCGACGTGCTCCGCTCGGGCTGGATCACGACCGGCCCGCAGTGCCAGAAATTCGAAGCCGCGCTGTCCGAGTACTGCGGCGGCCGTCCGGTCCGCGCATTCAATTCGGGCACCTGCACGCTCGAGATCGGCCTGCGCATCGCGGGCGTCGGCCCCGGTGACGAGGTGATCACGACGCCGGCGTCGTGGGTCTCGACCAGCAACGTGATCATCGAGACCGGCGCGACGCCCGTGTTCGCGGACATCGATCCCGTCACGCGCAACATCGACCTCGACAAGCTCGAGCAGGCGATCACGCCGCGCACGAAGGCGATCATCCCCGTGTTCCTGTCCGGCCTGCCGGTCGACCTGGACCGCCTGTACGCGATCGCCCGCGCGCACAAACTGCGCGTGATCGAGGATGCCGCGCAGGCGTTCGGCTCGACGTGGCACGGCAAGCGCATCGGCGCGATCGGCGACATCGTGTCGTTCAGCTTCCACGCGAACAAGAACCTGACGACGATCGAAGGCGGCGCGCTCGTGCTGAACAACCAGGACGAAGCCGTGCTCGCGCAGAAGTACCGGCTGCAGGGCATCACGCGCACCGGCTTCGACGGGATGGACTGCGACGTGCTCGGCGGCAAGTACAACCTGACCGACGTCGCCGCGCGCGTCGGCCTCGGCCAGCTGCCGCACATCGAGCGCTTCACCGCGCAGCGCCGCGCGCTCGCCCGCGCGTATTTCGCCGCGTTCGACGGCGGCGCGGCCGTGAAGCTGGGCCTCGGCCTGCCGGTCGCCGAATTCGAGAACGGCAACTGGCACATGTTCCTGGTCACGCTGCCGCTCGAGCGGCTGACGATCACGCGCGCCGAATTCATGGCGCAGATGAAGGAACGCGGGATCGGCACCGGCATCCACTACCCGGCGATCCATCTTTTCACGCTGTACCGTGCGCGCGGTTTCAAGGAGGGCATGTTCCCCCACGCCGAACGGTACGGCGCGTCGACCGTCACGCTGCCGCTGTTTACGCAGATGACGGAAGGCGACGTGCGTCGCGTGGCCGACGCCGTCAATCAGATTTGCGAACAATACGGAAAATAAGCGTACATGAGTCACCTTGAAGCACGCGCCGGGCATTCGGGCGCCGCGCATCTGGACACCGACCGGCCCGAAGTATCGGTCATCATCCCCGTATACAACGAGGAAGACGGCCTCGCCGCGCTGTTCGCGCGCCTGTATCCGGCGCTCGACGCACTCGACGCGTCGTACGAAGTGATCCTGATCAACGACGGCAGCCGCGACCGCTCGGCCGCGATGCTCGCCGATCAGTTCCACGTCCGGCCCGACACGACGCGCGTCGTGCTGCTCAACGGCAACTACGGCCAGCACATGGCGATCCTCGCGGGCTTCGCGCAGTCGCGCGGCGAGATCGTCATCACGCTCGACGCCGACCTGCAGAACCCGCCCGAGGAAATCGGCAAGCTGATCGCGAAGATGCGCGAGGGCTACGACTACGTCGGCTCGATCCGCAAGCAGCGCCAGGACAGCCTGTGGCGGCGCAAGGCGTCGCAGATGATGAACCGGCTGCGCGAGCGCATCACGCGCATCAAGATGACCGACCAGGGCTGCATGCTGCGCGCGTACAGCCGCCGCATCATCGACACGATCAACGTGTGCGGCGAAGTCAACACGTTCATCCCCGCGCTCGCGTACACGTTCGCGCAGAACCCGACCGAGATCGAAGTCGCGCACGAGGAACGCTTCGCGGGCGAATCGAAGTATTCGCTGTACAGCCTGATCCGGCTGAACTTCGACCTCGTGACGGGCTTCTCGGTCGTGCCGCTGCAGTGGCTGTCGTTCATCGGCGTGATCCTGTCGCTCGGCTCCGCCGCGCTGTTCGTGCTGCTGCTCGTGCGCCGCTTCATCGTCGGCGCGGAAGTGCAAGGCGTGTTCACGCTGTTCGCGATCACGTTCTTCCTGCTCGGCGTGATCATCTTCGCGCTCGGCCTGCTCGGCGAATACGTCGGCCGCATCTACCAGCAGGTGCGCGCGCGTCCCCGCTACCTGATCCAGGCCGTGCTCGAGCAGCACGACGGCATGCCGCCGGTGCCGGCCGCCGCGAACCGCCCGGGAGCCGCGCAATGAAGCCGCGCGCGGTCGTCTTCGCGTATCACAACGTCGGCGTGCGGTGCCTGCAGGTGCTGCTCGCGCGCGGCGTCGACGTCGCGCTGGTCGTCACGCACGAGGACAATCCGAACGAGAACATCTGGTTCGGCAGCGTCGCGTCCGTCGCGGCCGAGCACGGCATTCCGGTGCTCACGCCGGCCGACCCCGCCGATCCGGCGCTGCGCCGCGCGGTGTCCGACGCGCGGCCCGATTTCATCTTCTCGTTCTACTACCGGCACATGCTGCCGGTGGACCTGCTCGCGATCGCGCCGCGCGGCGCGTACAACATGCATGGTTCGCTGCTGCCGAAATACCGGGGTCGGGTACCGACCAACTGGGCCGTGCTGAACGGCGAGACCGAGACCGGCGCGACGCTGCACGAGATGGCCGCGAAGCCCGACGCGGGCGCGATCATCGGCCAGACGGCGGTGCCGATCCTGCCGGACGACACGGCCGCGCAGGTGTTCGACAAGGTCACGGTGGCCGCCGAGCAGACGCTGTGGCGCGTGCTGCCCGCGCTGCTCGCGGGCGAGGCGCCGCACCTGCCGAACGATCTCGCGACCGGCAGCTACTACGGCGGGCGCAAGCCCGAGGACGGCCGCGTCGACTGGTCGAAGCCGGCCGCGCAGGTCTACAACCTGGTGCGCGCGGTCGCGCCCCCGTATCCGGGCGCGTTCACGGACGTCGACGGCGCGCGCTTCGTGATCGCGCGTGCGCGCCTTGCAGCGCCCGGCAGCGCGGCAGCGGCCGCCGCGGCGGATTTGCCGCCCGGCCTGCACGTAAGCGATAATGCGCTATTCGGCGTCTGCGGCGACAGCCGCGCCCTATCCATTCTCGAGCTCTGGCAGCAGCGCGACGGCAGCGAAACCGTCGTGACGCCCGCGGAATTCGCGCAGTTCATTCATTCTTCCCGTCATTCATGAAAGCAAAAAAAGTCCTGATCCTGGGTGTGAACGGCTTCATCGGCCATCACCTGTCGAAGCGCATTCTTGAAACCACCGATTGGGAAGTGTTCGGCATGGACATGCAGACCGACCGGCTGGGCGACCTCGTCAACCACGAGCGGATGCATTTCTTCGAAGGCGACATCACAATCAACAAGGAGTGGGTCGAGTATCACGTGAAGAAGTGCGACGTGATCCTGCCGCTCGTCGCGATCGCGACGCCGGCGACCTACGTCCAGCAGCCGCTGCGCGTGTTCGAGCTCGACTTCGAGGCGAACCTGCCGATCGTGCGCTCGGCCGTCAAGTACGGCAAGCACCTCGTGTTCCCGTCGACCTCCGAGGTCTACGGCATGTGCTCGGACGAGCAGTTCGACCCGGACGCGTCGGCGCTCACCTACGGCCCGATCAACAAGCCGCGCTGGATCTACGCGTGCTCGAAGCAGCTGATGGACCGCGTGATCTGGGGCTACGGGATGGAAGGCCTGAACTTCACGCTGTTCCGTCCGTTCAACTGGATCGGCCCGGGCCTCGACTCGATCTACACGCCGAAGGAAGGCAGCTCGCGCGTGGTCACGCAGTTCCTCGGCCACATCGTGCGCGGCGAGAACATCAGCCTCGTCGACGGCGGCTCGCAGAAGCGCGCGTTCACCGATATCGGCGACGGCATCAGCGCGCTGATGAAGATCATCGACAACCAGGGCGGCGTCGCGTCGGGCAAGATCTACAACATCGGGAATCCGAAGAACAACTTCTCGGTTCGCGAGCTCGCGCACAAGATGCTCGAACTGGCCGCGGAATTCCCCGAGTACGCGGATTCGGCCAAGCAGGTGAAGCTCGTCGAAACGACGTCCGGCGCCTACTACGGCAACGGCTACCAGGACGTACAGAACCGCGTGCCGAAGATCGACAATACGATGCAGGAACTCGGCTGGGCGCCGCAGGCGACGTTCGACGACGCGCTGCGCAACATCTTCGAAGCGTATCGCGGCCACGTCGCCGACGCGCGCGCGCTCGTCGAACAGCAAGGCTGACCGGGACGTTCGCTTGGCTCGCATTGTCCTCAAGATCGACGTCGACACGCTGCGCGGCACGCGCGAAGGCGTGCCGAACCTTGCGCGCATCTTCGACCGCTTCAACGCGCGCGCGACCTTCCTCTTCAGCCTCGGGCCGGATCACACCGGCTGGGCGCTGCGGCGCGTGTTTCGCCCGGGCTTCCTGAAGAAGGTGTCGCGCACGTCGGTGGTCGAACACTACGGCGTGAAGCAGCTGATGTACGGCGTGCTGCTGCCCGGCCCCGACATCGGCCGTCGCGCGATCGCCGACATGCGCGCGATTCACGAGGCCGGCTTCGAATGCGGGATCCACACGTGGGATCACGTGGTCTGGCAGGACAACGTGCGTGCACGCGATCGCGACTGGACCGCCCGTGAAATGCAGAAGAGTCACGCGCGCTTCGTCGAGATCTTCGGCGCACCGCCCGTCACGCACGGCGCGGCCGGCTGGCAGATGAACGACGCCGCGTTCGAGCAGATCGACGCATGGGGAATGCGCTACGCATCCGACGGTCGCGGCCATTCGCCGTACCTGCCCGTCGTCGGCGGCCGCACGCTGTCGCACGTGCAGATGCCGACCACGCTGCCGACGCTCGACGAAGTGCTCGGCGTCGACGGCATCGACACGCACAACGTCGCCGCGCACATCCTCAAGTTCACCGAAACCAATCCGCACGACCAGGTATTCACGCTGCATGCGGAGTTGGAAGGCCAGAAGCTCGCGCCGGTGTTCGAGCAACTGCTCGCCGGCTGGCGCGCGCAAGGCCATACGTTCGCGACGATGGGCGACTACCACGCGACGCTGGACCGCGACTCGCTGCCATCGTACCCTGTCGCGTGGGGCGAAATCCCCGGCCGCTCCGGCGAACTGGTCGTCCAGCCCGACTGAATTCGCGCGAGCCGGCGTCGCCGCCCCGCCCTTGCGGCGCGCTGCCGCGACGCCCCGCCGAACCGCGCCGCCGCAGCGGCGCCATTCCATAACAACAGGAGAAGCACGTGTCCGTCGAAGTTGACCGTCAAGTTCCCGATTTCACCGCACCGGCCACGGGCGGCGACATTTCGCTGTCCGGCCTGAAGGGCAAGAAGCTCGTGCTGTACTTCTATCCGAAGGACAACACGCCGGGCTGCACGACCGAAGGGCTGCAGTTCCGCGATCTCTATCCGAAGTTCAAGAAAGCCGGTGCGGAAGTCATCGGCGTGTCGCGCGACAGTCTCCGCTCGCACGACAATTTCAAGGCCAAGCTCGAACTGCCGTTCCCGCTGATCTCCGATGCCGACGAAGCGCTGTGCGCGTTGTTCGATGTCATCAAGATGAAGAAAATGTATGGCAAGGAAGTGCGCGGAATCGAGCGCTCGACGTTCCTGATCGACGCCGACGGCGTGCTCCGACAGGCATGGCGCGGCATCAAGGTACCGGGTCACGTGGACGACGTGCTAAAGGCTGTACAAGCGCTTTGAGGCGCGTTATATTGGGCCGCAATGAATGCCAGTTCGCCCCATATTTCTCGTAGCTGCGCCGGTGCCTGTTGCAATGCTTCACGGCACCTGACGCGCATCACGACGGCATCAGCCGAGCCGCATGTCCCTGTCGACGGGGCAGCGGCTTTTTTTATGGAACGCGCGCCGGCCCGCCCCGGTCCGGCCTTTACCGCATCGAGGAGCTGATCGACACTTAGGCGAACCGGCTAGACGAAATTCCTGTGCGCCACCGCGCGCAAACTGCATGCGTCTACGTCACGCAGGATGCGATCAGCGGCGCACGCCATGCGACACGATTCCTCCCGAGGGACACCATGCCTTTGCCTACTCCCCCCAGCAAGCTCGGCAGCCTGCTGCCGCCCGACGAATACAAGGCGAAAGCGCGGCCCGCGAAAGCCGCGAAGAAATCCGCCGAAGGGGACGCATCCACAGCCGGTGACTATGGTCCGGCCAGCGTGGCCCAACCGATGATCGAAGCCGCGAACACGGCCGCGCCGCTGCGCGCCGTCGCGTCTTCGGCGCCCGAGGCCGCAAGCGCCCCCGCGCGCGGCCGCAAGACGAGGCAGACGGCCGCGCTGCTGCAGCCGCTGCAGACGCCCGCCGAACCGGCGGCACCGGTCGTCGCACGCAACGACAAGCCGGCCGCCGACAAACCGGCCGCCGCGCCCGCGCGCGATGCCGGCGCCGCGACGAAGTCGCGCAGCCGCAAGCCCGCCGAAGCCGAACTGCAGAAGCTGTTCGTGCTCGACACCAACGTGCTGATGCACGACCCGAGCAGCCTCTTCCGCTTCGAGGAACACGACGTCTATCTGCCGATGATGACGCTCGAGGAACTCGACAACCACAAGAAGGGGATGTCCGAAGTCGCGCGTAACGCCCGCCAGGTCAGCCGTACGCTCGACGCGCTCGTCGCCGACGGCGGCCCGATCTCGGCCGGCATTCCGCTGTCGCGCCTCGGCAGCCGCGACGCGCTCGGCCGCCTGTACTTCCAGACGAAGCTCGCCGACATCGCGCCCATCGAAGGCCTGCCCGAAGGCAAGGCCGACAACCAGATCCTCGGCGTCGTGCGCGCGCTGCAGCGCGACCGGCCCGATCGCCAGGTCGTGCTGGTGTCGAAAGACATCAACATGCGGATCAAGGCGCACGCACTCGGCCTGCCCGCGGAAGACTACTTCAACGACCAGGTGCTCGAGGATTCGGATCTCCTGTACAACGGCGTGCGCGAGCTGCCGCAGGACTTCTGGACCAAGCATGCGAAAGGCATGGAGAGCTGGCAGGACACGAAGACGGGCACCACGTACTACCGCGTGACGGGCCCGCTCGTCGCGTCGATGCTCGTCAACGAGTTCGTCTATCTCGAGCCGCAGAACGGCGAGCCGACGTTTCATGCGATCGTCCGCGAGCTGAACGGCAAGACGGCGCTGCTGCAGACGCTGCGCGACTACAGCCACCACAAGAACAACGTGTGGGGCATCACCGCGCGCAATCGCGAGCAGAATTTCGCGCTGAACCTGCTGATGAACCCCGAGATCGATTTCGTCACGCTGCTCGGCCAGGCCGGCACCGGCAAGACGCTCGTCGCGCTCGCGGCCGGCCTCGCGCAGGTGCTCGACGACAAGCGCTACAACGAAATCATCGTGACGCGCGCGACCGTGCCCGTCGGCGAGGACATCGGTTTCCTGCCCGGCACCGAGGAAGAGAAGATGCAGCCGTGGATGGGCGCATTCGACGACAACCTCGAGGTGCTGCAGAAGACCGACGACGCGGCCGGCGAATGGGGCCGTGCGGCGACGCAGGAGCTGATCCGCTCGCGCCTGAAGGTGAAGAGCATGAACTTCATGCGCGGCCGCACGTTCGTCGACAAGTACCTGATCATCGACGAGGCGCAGAACCTGACGCCGAAGCAGATGAAGACGCTCGTCACGCGCGCGGGCCCCGGCACGAAGATCGTGTGCCTCGGCAACATCGCGCAGATCGACACGCCCTACCTGACCGAAGGCAGCTCGGGCCTGACCTACGTCGTCGACCGCTTCAAGGGCTGGGGCCACAGCGGCCACGTGACCCTCGCGCGCGGCGAACGCTCGCGGCTCGCCGACTACGCGTCGGACATTTTGTAACGCGCAGGCCGGCCTCTCGGCCGGGCTTTCGACGCCCACGCGGCGCTCCGTTTTTTGGGGCGCCGTTTTTATTTGGGGTCGAAGAGAAAAGTAACGCTTTGTCACGCAACAATGCAGTTTACGCGCGAAACTTCAAGTAAATTCTCAAGAATGGTTGCTTAAGCCCCGTCGGAGCGTCTACCATCGGGTCTGTCTGTTGTCATACGATTCGCGAGCGCGTCGCGCTCGCCCGCCTTGCCATGCTTCGAATCTGGGTTCCCGTCGCCGTCGTCTCCCTGCTTGCGGCCTGCTCCAGCGTGCCGCCGCAGTCGGCATCGCGTTCCGCGTCGGGCATGAAGATCGCGACGCCGCGTGCGTTCCCGGCGCCCGCCAATTTCCCGAAATTCGTCGACCACAGCGTCGGTCAGGAAGAAATCTCGATCCAGGCGATGAGCCTCGTCGGCGTCCCGTATCGCTGGGGCGGCAACACGCCGACGAGCGGCTTCGACTGCAGCGGGCTCGTGCGCTACGTGATCGGCCGCGCGGCCGACGTGAACCTGCCGCGCACGACCGCCGACATGAGCGGTCGCGGCGTGTCGATCGAGCCCGACGAGATCGCGCCGGGCGACCTGATTTTCTTCAACACGACCGGACGGCCGCATTCGCACGTCGGCATCTATGTCGGCAAGCTGCGCTTCGTCAATGCGCCGTCGACGGGCGGCACCGTGCGGCTCGACTATCTGACGAACCCGTACTGGGCCAAGCGATTCGACGGCATTCGCCGCGTCGCGCCGCCGCGCTCGGCCCCGACGCCGTTCGATGCGCCGACCTACGAGGCCAAGCGCGACGAGCCGCGCAATCCGCCGGCTGTCGCGGTCGCGCCGGTGGTCGTGACGGCTGCCGCCGCGTCGCGGCAGCCCGCGACTGCGTCGTCGCAAGCGAGAGCGGCGCAGGTGCCGGCTCCCGCTCCGACCGTTCCGAGCACGCCGGTCGTGACGGCTGCCGCAGTTGCACCGGCAGCCCAGGCCGCCGACCCGTACGAGCCGCCGCCACCGCGGATGCAGGTGGCCCGGCAGCAGGCCACGTCGGTAAATGACGATGCGGCCGCGACGACGGCCAACGCCGCACCGGCCGCGCCGGCGGAAGTCGGCACGCAGATTCCGACGACCGCGCTGACGGCCGCCCAGGCCGCCGCGTTCGATGCCGAACCGCCGCCCGCCGCCGCGTCGGCGCCCCCACGCAATATCGAGCCCGCGCCCGTGCAGGTATGGCGTGCGTCGACGCAATCCGCGCCCGTCAGTCCGCGCACGAGTACGGCTGACGATCCGATCGCGCGATTCGCGAACGGCAGTTACTGACCGCTCGTTCTTGCCGATCGGCGGTGACGTCGAAGGTATTGTCGGCCGCCCCACCCGCGCCGCAGCACGCTTTGGCCACCCCAAAAGAAATGCGCCGCAGCCTTTCGGCTTGCGGCGCATTTTTCATGTCGATCCGGGCGTGTCGGCGATCAGAAGATCTGATGCCCGAGCCACCACCCGCCGGCCGCAAACAGCGCGGCTGCCGGCAGCGTCAGCACCCACGCCCACACGATGTTGCCGGCGACGCCCCAGCGCACGGCCGACAACTTCTGCGTGGCGCCGACACCGACGATCGCGCCGGTAATCGTGTGCGTGGTCGACACCGGAATGCCGAGGAACGACGCGACGAACAGCGTGATCGCGCCACCGCTTTCCGCGCAGAAGCCGCCGACCGGCTTGAGCTTCGTGATCTTCTGGCCCATCGTGCGCACGATGCGCCAGCCGCCGAACAGCGTGCCGAGGCCCATCGACAGGTAGCACGCGCCGATCACCCACGCCGGCGGCGCATCGGCGGTCGCCGACGCGTAGCCGCTCGCGATCAGCAGCATCCAGATGATACCGATCGTCTTCTGCGCGTCGTTACCGCCGTGGCCCAGGCTGTACAGGCCGGCCGACAGCAGCTGCAGCCGGCGGAAGCGCCGGTCGACCTTGCTGGGCGCGGTACGGAAATACAGCCACGACACGCCGAGCATGAACAGCGAACCGAGGATGAACCCGAGCAGCGGCGAAATGAAGATGAACGCGATCGTCTTCAGCAGACCGTCGACGTTCAGCGCACCCCAGCCGGACTTCGCGAGCGCCGCGCCGACGAGGCCGCCGATCAGCGCGTGCGACGAACTCGACGGAATCCCGTAATACCAGGTAATCACGTTCCAGCCGATCGCACCGACCAGCGCGCCGAACACGACGTAATGGTCGACGATCTCGGGATCGATCGTGCCTTTACCGACGGTCTGCGCGACTTTCAGGTGGAAGATGAAATACGCGATCACGTTGAACGCGGCCGCGAACACCACGGCCTGCTGGGGCTTCAGCACGCCGGTCGACACGACGGTGGCGATCGAGTTCGCCGCGTCGTGAAAGCCGTTCATGAAGTCGAATACGAGCGCGACGAGCACCAGCGTCGCGACCATCCATAGGGCGAGTTGTATCGAATGCATCGTGGTCCGCTCAGGCGTTTTCCAGCACGATGCCTTCGATGATGTTCGCGACGTCCTCGCACTTGTCGGTGATCTCTTCGAGCAGCTCGTAGATCGCCTTCAGCTTGATGAGCGTCTTCACGTCGTCTTCCTCGCGGAACAGCTTCGACATCGCCGCGCGCAGCACGCGGTCGGCCTCCGACTCCCAGCGGTCGATTTCCTCGCATTGCTTGAGGATCTGTGCCGACTGCTTCATGTCGGACAGCAAGCCGACGGCCTGCTGCACGTGTTGCGCCGACTGCGTGACGATGTGCGCGAGCTGGCTCGCCTCGGACGTGACGGACTGCACGTCGTACAGCGACACGGCCGTCGCGACGTCCTCCATCAGGTCGAGGATGTCGTCCATCGTCGTGATCAGCTTGTGGATCTCGTCGCGATCGAGCGGCGTGATGAAGGTCTTGTGCAGCAGATCGATCGCCTCGTGCGTGAGCTTGTCGGCGGCCTTCTCGGCGATTTGCACGTTTTGCTTGTGAATCTCGGCGTCGGCGAGATTGTCGATCAGCAGTTCGAGTTCGCGGCCACCGGAAACGATGTGCTTCGCGTGCGCGTTGAAGAGTTCAAAGAACTTGCCCTCGGTGGGCATGAATCGACCGAACATGGGATTCCTGAGAGATTGTCAAACTACTGTCACGAAAACGGGCGACATTGTACCGGTTTCGGTCCCGACGCGACGTGCGCATATGCGCACGCCGGGATTGGATACAACAATTGGCGAAATAGGTGTTTACAACCGGCTTTACTCGCCGTAGAAGGTCTGCGCCCCGGCAAAATTGTCGAACTTCGTGTATTGCCCCAGGAACGTGAGCCGAACAGGGCCGATCGGGCCGTTACGCTGCTTGCCGATGATGATTTCGGCCGTCCCCTTGTCGGGGCTGTCCGGATTGTAGACCTCATCGCGATAAATGAACAGGATCACGTCCGCGTCCTGTTCGATTGCGCCCGATTCGCGCAAATCCGACATCACCGGACGCTTGTTCGGGCGCTGTTCGAGGCCGCGGTTCAGCTGCGACAGCGCGATCACCGGCACGTCGAGCTCCTTCGCGAGACTCTTCAGCGAACGCGAGATTTCCGAAATTTCGGTCGCGCGGTTCTCGCCCTGCGACGAACCCGACATCAGCTGCAGGTAGTCGACGATAATCAGGCCGAGCTTGCCGCACTGACGTGCGAGGCGCCGCGCGCGCGAGCGCAGCTCCATCGGGTTCAAGCCGCCCGTCTCGTCGATGAAGAGCTGCGCCTCGCTCATCTTCTGCACCGCGTGCGTCAGCTTCGGCCAGTCCTCGTCCGTCAGGCGGCCGGTACGCATCCGGTGCTGGTCGAGCCGGCCGATCGAGCCGAGCATACGCATCACGAGCTGGGTCCCCGGCATTTCCATCGAGAACACCGCGACCGGCAACCCGTACTCGACCGCGACGTATTCGCCGATGTTCATCGAGAAGGCCGTGTTGTGCGTGACAACATAATCGTCGGTCACGTACAGCCGAGACGGATGCGAAATCGAGATGCACTGCGTGGCGGTCCGGCGCGACGGCTCGATACCCATAATTACCGGCAGCTTGCGGCGCGTCCGCCCGGCCATTAGCCGCTCGCGCTTGCCCTCGAACAGGAACAGGCTTTGCGGATCCGGGTGACTGATCGTGCAAATATAAGCCGTCGCACCGGCCTTGCGTTCGCCGTCGACCGTGAAGCTCGTCGCCTTTTCGGCAACCTGGCACCACGCGCCGAGCGAACGCGCCAGTTCGCGCACGTCGCTCGCCAACTGCGCACTGGCGGTCGAATAGCGCACCGTACCGCACGATTCGACCCAGCCGTCCGTGTCGAGCAACCCGCGCAACACATCCAGCCGCGCGTCCTTGTCCGCATCGAGGTAGAGACGCGGGATGAACTTGTCGTAACTCGTCCTCCCCCACACACCGAGTTGCTCGAGCGCAGCCTTGAGCGGGTTGGCGGACGGCCGGGCCACGGTGGCCGTCGACGGCCGGCGCTTGATGCGCCAGTCGTACTGGCCCGCGTATTCAAGTTCGAGCGACGCGTCGACACGCTCGCGCATCCGGTTCAACGTCTCCTCGGCCTTCACGCTGAAACGCACGGCGGTCCCGCCGAGCGCACCGTCGCCCAGCAGCGCGCCGAGTACCCATGGGTCAACCGGCAGCGCCTCGCGATGACCAAACTCGCCGCTCGGCATGTCGATCCACAACCGGTTCCGGTAGCGTTCGCGCGTCAGCAACGTGCGAATCTCCGCGGTCGACAGCACACGGGGCTTTTCCCACTCGCGGAAATGGACGCACCACAGGTGCTCGTCGCAGCATTCGGCCGAACGCCCATCCGAAAAGCGGACCCGATACACCTGGCGTTCGCCCTGCGGGTAGATGCCGGTCACGATCGATGGAGCCCCGTCGACCGAAGCAAGTGCATCACCGACCGCCAGCTCGCCCATCGGCTTCCAGCCCGTCAACGTCCTGACGCGCGCATCGAGCGGCTGCGCCTTACCCATCGACGGGCGCCCCGCCACGATGATCAGCTCGCCGCCATGCATCCCCGACGTCATCCGGTCGAGGTCGACGAAGCCGGTCGGCGTGCCGGTGACGTCGCTCGGGTTCGCGGTGTGGTACAGCGTGTCGATGCGCTCGACCACCTGCGTGAGCAGCGGGCCGATCTCGAGGAAGCCCTGGTTGCCGCGCGCGCCCTCTTCGGCGATCGAGAACACCTTCGATTCGGCCTCGTCGAGCAGCTGGCGGACTTCCTTGCCCTGCGGATTGAATGCGTCGGCCGAGATCTCGTCGGCGACCGACACGAGCCGGCGCAGCACCGCGCGGTCGCGCACGATTTCCGCATAGCGGCGGATGTTCGCCGCGCTCGGCGTGTTCTGCGCGAGGGCGTTCAGGTACGCGAGCCCGCCGACGTCGTCGGCCTTGCCGGACGTGGTCAGCGCTTCGTACACGGTCACGACGTCGGCCGGGCGCGTCGACGCGATCAGGCGGCCGATGTGCTCGTAGATGATCCGGTGGTCGTAGCGGTAGAAGTCGCCCTGCGACAGGAAGTCGGCAATCCGGTCCCATGCCGCGTTGTCGAGCAACAGGCCGCCGAGCACCGACTGCTCGGCTTCCACCGAATGCGGCGGGACTTTCAGCGATTCGATTTGGGGATCTTGCGGCGCGTTCATGGATTGGGATTATCGCGAATAGATGGCGGCAGCGCTACCACCGCTTGCCGGCGAGCAGGCAATAAAAAAGGCAGGCCCCGGTTACCCGGGCGCCTGCCCTTGTCCGGACGGCGGAAGCCGCCCGGCAAGCTTGCGTCTACGCTTACGCGTGGTCGCCGATCACGTTGATCGTGACGTCGACGACGACGTCCGTATGCAGCGCGACTTGCACGTTGTGCTCGCCGATCATCTTCAGCGGGCCTTCCGGCATGCGAACTTGCAGCTTCTCGACTTCGTAGCCGGCCTTCTTCAGCAGTTCCGCGACGTCGCCGTTCGTGACCGAGCCGAACAGACGGCCGTCGACGCCCGACTTCTGCGTGATTTCGAACGATTGGCCGTTCAGCTTCTCGCCGACTGCCTGCGATGCCGCCAGCTTTTCAGCGGCGATCTTTTCGAGTTCAGCGCGGCGCACTTCGAATTCGGCGATCGCTTCCTTCGTTGCACGGCGAGCCTTGCGGTTCGGGATCAGGAAGTTGCGAGCGTAACCGTCCTTGACCTTGACGATGTCGCCGAGGTTGCCCAGATTGGCGACTTTTTCCAACAGAATGATTTGCATTCGAATTCTCCTTATTGCGTCGCCTGATTACGCCTTGTGCTGATCGGTGTACGGCAGCAGCGCGAGGAAACGCGCACGCTTGATTGCCGTATCCAGCTGACGCTGATAGTGGGCCTTCGTACCCGTCAGGCGAGCCGGCGTGATCTTGCCGTTTTCGCCGATGAAGTCCTTCAGCGTTTCCGTGTCCTTGTAGTCGATCTGCTCGACGCCGGCAGCCGTGAAACGGCAGAACTTCTTGCGCTTGAAGAGCGGGTTTTGTTGCTGACGACGCTTGTCGAATTTCTTACCAGTCGGGCGGGCCATGATTTCAGTCCTTTCCTGTGTCCTGCAATGCAGTGATGTGAAACACCAAGGTTCTCGCGTTGCGGCTTTTCTTGGCCAGGAAGCCCGTGAACAGCGTTTCGACGCCCATTTCACGACTTTCCAGCTTGCCGCTCGCCTCACCGGCCGCCACCGCCTCGATCGTCATTTCGACCTGACGGGGAATGCCTGCTTCGACGACTTCCGTGCGGTGATGCAACGTGGCGCTTGCGATCGGAACACCGGCCGGCGTATATCGCACCGGTGCGCGTTCGACGACGCTCGCCGTCAATTGCAACCTGTTCACGTGAGTGGCACGCTCCTTGATGGCTTAATAAGTGACGAACTTAAGCCTGCGCTTCGGCCGGCTGAGCGGCAGCCGCCTTCTTGGCTTCTTCGCGCTGAACTTCCTTCATCATCGGCGACGGGCCGGTTTCGGCCTTCTTCATCTTGACGATGAGGTGACGCAGCACGGCGTCGTTGAACTTGAACGCGTGTTCGAGTTCGTCGAGCGTCGTCTGGTCGCACTCGATGTTCATGCAGACGTAGTGAGCCTTCGCGAGTTTCTCGATCATGTAGGCCAGCTGGCGACGGCCCCAGTCTTCGACACGGTGGATCTGGCCGCCGTGCGACGTGATCGTGGACTTGTAGCGCTCGATCATCGCGGGCACTTGCTCGCTTTGATCCGGGTGCACGATGAATACGATTTCGTAATGACGCATACACACTCCTTGTGGATTAAAGCCACCCGGGCGTCTGAACCGGTGTGGCAAGTGAGAAGCCGAAGATTCTAACCCGGTTACGGGGCGCATGCAAGGCCAATCGACGATTCGCCGACTGATTCGGCCGTGTTTTCAAAGACTTGAACGGGTATGCGGGCCCGCGAGCGCCCTTCGCCCTTTCGCGGCCGGGGTCGGAACAAGAGTGCGCCCCCCATAACGGCATGGTCATTCGCCGTGCGCGCCGGCCAGCCGCGCGTCGAGCGCCGTTCGGAACGCCGCGAGCGCCGACGGCTCGGCGTCGGTCACCGCCCACCACGTCATGCCGGCCGCGTTCCAGCGGTCCAGCGCATAGCCCTGCGACACGGTCGCGTACGGGGCCGCCGGCCGTTCGCCGGCCGGCTGCACGTAGACGTCGACCACGTGCTGCCGGTGGCGGTAGACGAGCACTGCGACGCGACGCCGCCCGACGTAGTCGAGCCGGCCGCCGACCAGCGCGAAACCGTCCGTGGCGAGATTCTCGACCGGCGGCGCATAGTCGAGCCGGCCGTTGAACCACGGCTTGACCGTGTGCTGGTCGGTCGAGATCACGTCGATGTCGCGCGCCGACAGGTCGGCCCGCACGTGGCTCGCGACCAGTTCGTCGACCGTGCGGTCGGTGTCCGCGTGGCGGGCGGACCACGCCACGCCGCCCGCCGCCGCGACCGCCATCAGCAGCGCGACGCCCCAGCCGAGGCCCGGCCACGCGGCCACGCGCGACCCGGCGCCTGTGCCGGCCGACCCGGCCCGCCCGGTCAGCCAGGCGAACCAGTCGCGTCCGCGCGGCCGCCGGGGCGGCGCTGACTGCCGTTCAGGCCGGGGCGCGGCCCGCGACGGCTCATGGGCCGGCGCGTCGGCCGCGGCCGGCAGGCTCGCGAGGATACTCGCCCGCAGCGCGTCCGGCGCACGGTGATAATCGGCCTGCCGCACCGCCTGCACCAGCGTGACGATCCGTGCGCGTTCGCGGCGGCATGCGTCGCACCCTTCGACATGCTGCTGGACCCGCAACGCATCGGGCGCCGACAGCTCGCGGTCGACGTCCGCGTCCAGCAACGCTCGCGCTTCGTTACAGTCCATCGATCGCCTCCGATGCGGTTCCGCCAGCCGGCGCACGGCCCGGCCGGCCTTCGGTCGCCGGCGCCTGTGCCTCGCCCAGCAGCGCGGCAAGCTTGCGCCGGCCGCGCGCGAGCCGCGACATCACCGTGCCGACCGGCACGTCCGCGATCGCCGCGATTTCGCGATAGCTCAGGTCCTCCATCTCGCGCAGCACGAGCACCTCGCGGTATTCCGGCGGCAGCTTCGCGAGCGCCGCGTTCACGAGCCGCACGTTCTCGCCGCGCAGCAACTGCGCGAGCGGGTCCTCCGTCGCCGGCTGCCAGTCGTCTGGCACGTCGGCATCGTCCAGCGTGTCGGGCAGCGCGACCTCGTGCGCCTGCGTGCGCCGCCGCCACTCGGTGTACCAGGTGTGGCGCACGATCGTCAGCAGCCACGGCCGCGCGTTGTCGCCGCGACACGAGTCGACGAAGCGCAGCGCGCGCATGCACGCGTCCTGCACGACGTCGTCCGCGTCGCCGGCGCTGCCGCTCAGCCAGCGCGCGAGGTTGTACGCGGCGTCGAGATGCGGCAGCACGAGCGCGCGAAACCGCTCGCCGCGCGCGAGCGCATCGTCCACCGCCCGCTCATCGACCGCCTGTCCGGCTTGCCCCACATGGCCTCCCTGGTCCCGGCGGCCGACGCCGCGCCCGTTCCGCGCACGGCGCCCGGACAGACCGGCAACGTGCGCGCTCGATGACCTTACCGCTGCTGCGTCGAGTTTATTCCCGCGCCGCGCGCATGAAGCGTAAAAAATCGCCGGACGGCCGGGCAGCCCGCCCCGTTACGGCGTGGTGCTCCAGTAACCGGGGCGCGCATACGCTTCGCGCAGGTAGTCGATGAAATAGCGCACGCGCGCCGGCACGTAGCGCTGCTGCGGGTAGACCGCGAGGATGTCGTAGTCGGGCAGCGCGTACTCGTCGAGCACGGTCTCGAGTTCGCCCGTTTCGAGCTGCGCGGCGATTTCCCACGTCGAGCGCCAGCCGAGCCCGAGCCCTTCGGCCACCCAGCGATGCAGCAGCTCGCCGTCGTTGCAGTCGAGATTGCCGGTCACGCGCATCGTCGCGATCTTGCCGTGGCGCTGGAAATACCAGCCGCGGTTCTGCCCGCCCTGCAGGTTGAAGGCCAGGCAGTTGTGCTTCAGCAGGTCATCGAGCGATTTCGGCCGGCCGTGCTGGCGGAAATACCCGGGCGTGCCGCACACCACGCGCCGGTTCGACGCGAGCTTCACCGCGACGAAGTTCGGATCGACCGCGCCGCCGATCCGGATCGACAGGTCATAGCCCTCGCGCACGAGATCGACGACGCGGTCGGTCAGGTTGAACGACAGCTGCATTTCCGGCTTGTCGGCGAGAAAACCCGGCGCGTGCGGCGCGACGTGCTTGCGGCCGAACGCGGCCGGCGCCGACACGATCAGGTGTCCGCTGACCGCGCGCCGCCCGGCGGCCAGCTCGTTCTCGGCCTGATCCCATTCGGACAGCAGCCCACGGCAGCGCTCGAGGAACGCGGCGCCCTCCTCGCTGACCACCAGCCGCCGCGTCGAGCGGTACATCAGCTTCACGCCGAGGCGCTTCTCCAGCGCGTCGATCCGCCGCCCGAGCACCACCGGCGACACGCCCTCCTCGAGCGCGGCCGCCGCGAGGCTGCCGGCGTCCGCGACCCGCACGAACGTCTCGATCTGCTTGAAACGATCCATCTGCTGTCTCCGTCCCGGCTCCGACACCGGCGGGAAGCCCCGTCCGGCCGTCATTCCATACTTTTAGTTTCGAAATAAGCGACTTCGGCTGATCTTATCAAACCTTTCGTGCATCCCTAAAGTGTCCTCAACAGACCGATTCGCAAGATCCCACTATCCAAGGAGACATTCATGGCCAAGATGAGAGCCGTCGACGCAGCCGTACTCGTGCTCGAGAAGGAAGGCATCCAGACCGCGTTCGGCGTGCCGGGCGCCGCGATCAACCCGTTCTACTCGGCCATGCGCAAGTCGGGCGGCATCAGCCACGTGCTGGCGCGCCACGTCGAAGGCGCATCGCACATGGCCGAAGGCTTCACGCGGGCGGCGCCGGGCAACATCGGCGTGTGCATCGGCACGTCGGGCCCCGCCGGCACCGACATGATCACCGGCCTCTACTCCGCATCGGCCGACTCGATTCCGATCCTCGCGATCACCGGCCAGGCGCCGCGCGCGCGTCTCTACAAGGAAGATTTCCAGGCCGTTGACATCGAATCGATCGCGAAGCCGGTCACGAAGTGGGCGGTCACCGTGCGCGAACCGGCGCTCGTGCCGCGCGTGTTCCAGCAGGCATTCCACCTGATGCGCTCGGGCCGTCCGGGCCCGGTGCTGGTCGACCTGCCGATCGACGTGCAGCTCGCCGAAATCGAATTCGACATCGACACGTACGAACCGCTGCCGGTCTACAAGCCCGCGGCCACCCGCGCGCAGATCGAGAAGGCGCTCGCGATGCTCAACGACGCGGACAAGCCGCTGATCGTGTCGGGTGGCGGCGTGCTGAACGCGGCGGCCGAAGACCTGCTCGTGCAGTTCGCGGAAACAATCGGCGTGCCGGTGATCCCGACGCTGATGTCGTGGGGCGCGATTGCCGACGACCACCCGCTGATGGCCGGCATGGTCGGCCTGCAGACGTCGCACCGCTACGGCAACGCGACGCTGCTCGCGTCCGACTTCGTGCTCGGCATCGGCAACCGCTGGGCGAACCGCCACACGGGCAGCGTCGAGGTCTACACGAAGGGCCGCAAGTTCGTGCACGTCGACATCGAGCCGACGCAGATCGGCCGCGTGTTCGGCCCGGATCTCGGCATCGTGTCCGACGCGAAGGCCGCCCTCGAGCTGTTCGTCGCGGTCGCGCAGGAATGGAAGGCCGCCGGCAAGCTGAAGGATCGCAGCGCGTGGGTCGCCGACTGCCAGGCACGCAAGCGCACGCTGCAGCGCAAGACGCACTTCGACAACGTGCCGGTCAAGCCGCAGCGCGTGTACGAAGAGATGAACAAGGTGTTCGGTCGCGATACCTGCTACGTCAGCACGATCGGCCTGTCGCAGATCGCCGCCGCGCAGTTCCTGCACGTGTTCAAGGCGCGCAACTGGATCAACTGCGGCCAGGCCGGCCCGCTCGGCTGGACGATCCCCGCCGCGCTCGGCGTGCGTGCGGCCGACCCGAGCCGCCCGATCGTCGCGCTCTCCGGCGACTACGACTTCCAGTTCATGATCGAGGAGCTCGCCGCCGGTGCGCAATTCAAGCTGCCGTACGTGCACGTCGTCGTGAACAACTCGTACCTCGGGCTGATCCGCCAGGCGCAGCGCGCGTTCGACATGGACTACTGCGTGCAGCTCGCGTTCGACAACGTGAACGCGCCGGAACTGAACGGGTATGGCGTCGACCACGTGGCCGTCGCGGAAGGCCTCGGCTGCAAGGCGCTGCGCGTGTTCAAGCCGGAAGAGATCGAGCCGGCGCTGCGCCAGGCGCAAACGCTCGCGGAAGAGTTCAGCGTGCCGGTGGTCGTCGAGGTGATCCTCGAACGCGTGACGAACATCTCGATGGGCACCGAAATCGACGCGATCAACGAATTCGAGGACCTCGCCGATAAGGCCGAGCACGCGCCGACCGCGATCTCGATGCTCGACTGAACCGCACGACATTTTTGACCGACCGAAGAGGCTTAGCTCATGCCGAAGTTTGCTGCAAACCTGACCATGCTGTTCAACGAAGTGCCGTTCCTCGACCGTTTCAAGGCGGCCGCGGACGCGGGTTTCGACGCCGTCGAGTTCCTGTTCCCGTACCCGTACGCGAAAGAAGAACTCGCCGAGCAGCTCGAGTCGCACCGCCTGCGCCTCGTGCTGCACAACCTGCCCGCCGGCAACTGGGATCAGGGCGAGCGCGGCATCGCGTGCCTGCCCGATCGCGTCGGCGAGTTCCAGGAAGGGGTCGGCCGTGCGATCGGCTACGCGAAGGCGCTGAAGGTGCCGCAGCTGAACTGCCTGGTCGGCATTCCGTCGGCGAGCACCGCGCGCGACAAGACTTTCGTGACGATCGTCGACAACCTGCGCTTCGCGGCCGATGCGCTCAAGCGCGAAGGCATCCGCCTGCTCGTCGAGCCGTGCAACCGCTTCGACATCCCGGGCTTCGCGCTGAACTGCTCGTCGGAAGGGCTCGACGTGATCCGCGCGGTCGGCTCGGACAACCTGTTCCTGCAGTACGACATCTATCACATGCAACGCATGGAAGGCGAACTGGCCGCGACGATCGAACGCAACCTCGCATCGATCGGCCACGTCCAGCTCGCGGACAACCCGGGCCGCAACGAGCCGGGCACCGGCGAGATCAACTATGCGTTCCTGTTCGCGCTGCTCGACCGGCTCGGCTATGCCGGCTACGTCGGCTGCGAATACAAGCCCCGCACCACCACGACGGAAGGCCTCGGCTGGCTGCAAAGCGTGGCCGGCTGCGCACCGGCCTCGGCGCGTCGCGCCGCCTGAGTCGCCCCCTTCCCGTTTTCAGCCCCAGAGGAGACTTTCACATGGCAATCATCGGTTTCATCGGCCTCGGCATCATGGGCGCGCACATGGCGCGCAACCTGCTCAAGGGCGATCACCAGCTCGTCGTGAACGGCGCGTTCCCGATTCCGGACGATCTGCGCGGCAGCGCGAAGGTCGTCGCGAACTCGACCGAAGTCGCGCAGCACGCGGACATCATCATCGCGATGGTGCCGGACACGCCCGACGTGCGTAACGTGCTGTTCGCCGACGACGGCGTCGCGAAGGGCCTGACGGCCGGCAAGCTCGTGATCGACATGAGCTCGATCTCGCCGCTCGACACGCAGGCATTCGCGAAGCAGATCAATGCGCTCGGCTGCGACTACCTCGACGCGCCGGTGTCCGGCGGCGAAGTCGGCGCACGCGAAGCGACGCTGACGATCATGGTCGGCGGGCCGGAAAAGGCGTTCGAGCGCGCGAAGCCGCTGTTCGAGAAGATGGGCAAGAACATCACGCTCGTCGGCGACAACGGCGCGGGTCAGACCTGCAAGGTCGCGAACCAGATCATCGTCGCGCTGAACATCGAAGCGGTCGGCGAAGCGCTGCTGTTCGCCGCCCGCTCGGGCGCCGATCCGGAGCGCGTGCGCCAGGCGTTGATGGGCGGCTTCGCCGCGTCGCGCATCCTCGAAGTGCACGGCGCGCGGATGACCAAGCGCACGTTCGATCCGGGCTTCCGCATCGAGCTGCACCAGAAGGACCTGAACCTCGCGCTCGACGGCGCACGCAAGCTCGGCCTCGCGCTGCCGCACACCGCGAGCGCGCAGCAGCTGTTCAGCGTATGCGCGTCGCACGGCGGCAAGGCGTGGGATCACTCGGCGCTCGTGCGCGCGCTGGAGATCATGTCGAACTTCGAGATCGGCCAGACGCCGGCCGCGTAACGCGGATGCAGCAACGCGCGTTTCGCTGCAATGGTGAAACGCGTGTCACGAACAGACGCGATCCGGTTACGGCCGGTCGCATCGATGCGCGACGCACGCGCGCATCACGGTGGGGCGCCCCGCCCTGCATCGCCAACGGCATGCGGGACGGGGCGAAAAACGCCGCTCTGGGCTGAGAGCGGCGTGGTGGGGTCCGCAGCGGCACCCGGCGGCGCCGGGGAAGCCTTGGTCGGTCAGACGTCGTCGTCGGGTGTCCGCCTGTCGGATTTCGCGTATTACATTTCTTTACGTTCGAGCGTGCGATTTTTCATGCATTCGTCGCGATGAACGCCTACACTTTCGCCACGCCTTTCGAGAAAACCGCCGCGCCTGCGCGCCCCTTCCGGGCCCGCACCCAGCGCGGTGTTTTTTTCGCCACTTCACGGCGCGTTTTCTTTTCAACCACCTAAGGAGTGCAACGATGGGTCTTCTTTCGTTTATCAAGGAGGCGGGCGAAAAACTGCTGGGTCACGCCGATGCACAGGCAGCGGAAGATCCGAATGCCGCGAACCAGACCGCGGCCGATGCGATCAAGAATTACATCAACTCGCAAGGTCTCGACACGTCGAACCTGACCGTCGCGTTCGACGGCGCCTCGCGCACCGTCACGCTGTCGGGCAGCGTCGCCGATCTCGACACGAAGGCGAAGGTCAAGGTCGCGGCCGGCAACGTGCAGGGTGTCGCGGGCGTCAACGACGACGATCTGCAGCCGGACGATCCGGAAGTGCGGTACCACGACGTGAAGCCGGGCGACACGCTGTCGGCGATCGCCAAGGAAGTGTACGGCGACGCGAACAAATATCCGGCGATCTTCGAGGCGAACAAGCCGATGCTGTCAAGCCCGGACCGGATCTACCCGGGCCAGAAGCTCGTGATTCCGCCGCAGTCCTGAGCATTCGCGCAGCACTGACGTAAAAATGGCAGGCTATTCATTGGCCTGCCATTTTTTTATGCTTTCTACGCGCCGCCCGAGCGGCGGCCATCGGTCACAGCGTGTCGAATACGCGTTGCAATGCGTCGCGATCGCGAATGCCGTTCGCGAGTGCGAGCATCAGCAGCACACGCGCCTTGAACGGGTGCAGCGAGCCCGCGCTCACGAAACCGAGCGCATCGTCGCTCGCGGCGCCGTTGCGCATCACGTGCCCCGAACCGACGCGCGACGCACGGACCACGGCCACGCCCGCGTTCACCGCATCGGCGAGCGCCGTCTGCAGCGTCGCATGGATCGACCCGTTGCCGGTGCCCGCGACGACGAGGCCGCGCACGCCGGCCGCGACGAGCGCGTCGACGGCCGTGCGCGTCACGCCCGCATAGCTCGCGACGACTTCGACCGGCGGCCAGGTCGCGGCGATCGCCAGTTGCGCGTCGCGCGTGCGCGTGACCCGGCGGGCGAATTCGACGCGGCCGTCCTGCACCCAGCCGAGCGCACCGAGCTCCGGTGACTGGAACGCGTCGACCGCGTACGTGCTCGTCTTCACGACGTCGCGCGCGCCATGGATCCGGTTGTTGAACGCGACCAGCACGCCCTGCCCGCGCGCGGCCGGATGGGCGGCCACGGTCACCGCGTTCAACAGGTTCAGCGGGCCGTCGGACGACAGCGCGGTGGCCGGCCGCATCGCGGCCGTCAGCACGACCGGCTTGTCGCCCCGGACGACCAGATGCAGCCCGTACGCGGTTTCCTCGAGCGTATCGGTGCCGTGGGTGATCACGATGCCGTCGATGGCCGGATCGGCCATCAGCGCGTCGATCCGCGCGGCGAGCGTATTCCATAGCGGCAGCGCGAGATCCTTGCTGTCGATGCTGGCGACCTGCTCCGCGTCGATGCGTGCGACCGACGCGAGCGCCGGCACGGCGTCGACCAGAAAATTGACGCCGAGCGCGCCGGCCTGATAGCCGGCCGTGCTGGCCGCGTCGGGCGCGGCGCCGGCGATGGTGCCGCCGGTGGCGAGTACGGCGATGCGCGGCAGCGCCGCCGCGGACGAAGGGGATGCGGTGTTCGGTGTATTCATGGCCGCGATTGTAATGGCTCGCGCCCGGCATCCGGTAGGTCCGGCGCGAACGCGCGCTGCGCGCGCCCCGTGCCATGGTTTGTCCCGATCGCCGGCGCGTGCGCGCCGTCAACGGCCATGCCGCCCACCGCGTTATAGAAAGGCCGTTTTGGTGTTTTCACATTGATTTGCCATAATCGGAGCGCGCGGCGCGATGCGACCCTGTTCACGTCGCGCCGGGCTTCGTGACGGCGTCGATATAAAACGCAATTCACCCCATGGGAGTGTCGAAATGAAAATCCAATCGCTCGTAGCCGCAGTGCTTCTCGGCGGCATGCTGGCTTCCCCCGCATTCGCGGCGAACAGCCAGCAGGACAAGATGAAGGCCTGTAACACGCAGGCAGCCGGCAAGACGGGCGATGAACGCAAGGCGTTCATGAAGGACTGCCTGTCGGCGAAGCCCGCGAAGGCGATGACGCAGCAGGAAAAGATGAAGGCGTGCAACACGCAGGCCACCGGCAAGAAGGGCGACGATCGCAAGGCGTTCATGAAGAGTTGCCTGAGCAACCAGCCGGCCGCCTGAGTTCCGGCGCTCCCGTCTCGAATGCCGCGCCCCGCTTCGGCGGGCGCGGCATTTTTGTTTTCGTTGCACGCGCATCGACGCACGCATTCCAGCGTTTCCCGCCCCGTTTTTCCGGCCCGCCGCACCGGCGCCGCCACATGGTGCGGCAATTCGCCGCGTTTTCTTCTATGATGGCTGCAACGCGGCCCACCCAAGACCAAGAAGCGCCATCGGGCCGCCCTCGAGACGGACGCGCACGCGCGTCAAACGGAGGCTTGGATGGCATGGAGACAACACCGCTGGTTCCGCCGCTGGCTGATCGTGATCGTGTTCTGGGCGGTGCCCGTCGCGATCATCGCCGTGCGCGAGATCCGCGAGGAAATGGCGTACAACAAGGCGGACCTGCAGCTCGCGCTGACCACCTGGCAGCTCACCGACGCGCAACAAGCCGCCGGCGCCGCCGCGAAGTGCCACGGGGATCCTGACGAGGCGCGCGCGGCCGGCTGCCCGGCCGACGTGCTCGCCGCCAACGCGCCGCGCCAGCAGGCGGCCCGCGACGAATACGTGGTGCGCCGCAATACGCTCGCCGGCTATCTGTGGCATGCGTTCGTCGGCTACTGGGTCGTCCCGGCCGCGTTCCTGTTCGCATGCGGCGTCGTGATCGCGCTGATCCGCCGCGCGCTGCGCCGCCCGCCGATCAAGCCGCCCGTTCCGCCCGTTCCGCCCGTCACGCACTGACACCGACGCACATCGACGCACACCGCAAGCGCCGCCGCTCTCCGCTCGCCCCTCGCGTTCGCCGCACGCCGGCCACGCGCGGGCCACGCGTCGCGCGTCGGCGTCGTTTCGTCCGTTGGCGCGCCGCGACATCTCCGCGCGATTTGACGCTTTTTCACACGGCAACGAAAAGAGGCCGTAATCCGCTGTGATATAACTGCCGACGTGATCCGCTCCTTGAGCGAGACTCACTCCGAACGTCATCCGATGGAGAACAACGATGCAAAAACGGACTCTTGTGCTCAAAGCCGCCGCCGCGCTCATCGTCGGTAGCCTCGCGCTCACCGGTTGCACCACCACCCCGGACAAGCCGGACAACGCCGCGACCAACGCGTCGAAGCGTCAGTCGATCGACGCGAGCGTCGACGCCACGCTGTCGCGCATGTACTCCACCGTCAAGGGTTCGCGCGAGCTCGTCGCGAAATCGCGCGGCGTGCTGGTCTTCCCCGAAGTGCTCCAGGCCGGCTTCATCGTCGGCGCCCAGTCCGGCAACGGCGCGCTGCGCGTGGGCGGCAGCACCGTCGGCTACTACAACACGTCGTCGCTGTCGGTCGGCCTGCAGGCGGGCGCGCAGTCGAAGGCGGTCGTGTTCCTGTTCATGACGCAGCAGGCGCTCGACGAATTCCGCAACTCGGACGGCTGGGCAGCCGGCGCCGGCGCATCGGTCGCACTCGTGAAGATGGGCGCGAACGGTGCGGTCGACTCCAACACGGCCACGGCGCCGATCCAGGTCGTCGTGCTGACCAACGCGGGCCTGATGGGCGACGTGTCGATCAACGGCACGAAGGTCACGAAGCTCAAGATCTGACGTCGACGCACTGCCCGCGCGCATGGCGCGCGGGACATGCGCAAACGGCGATGTCCTTGCGGGCATCGCCGTTTTTTTATCCGCCCGCGACGCGCGCCAAGTCGGACAGGTTGCTCAGGCCGATCAGGTCGTCGAATCGATCACCTTGAAGCGCGAGCGCTTCTGCGCGCGGATCACCGACTGGTACACGTCGACGTACTGCTGCGCCATCCGGCGCGACGTGAAGCGCTCCTCGAAGCGCTGCCGCACGCGCGCACGCGGCAGCAGATGCAGCCGGTTCACGGCGGCCACCGCGCTGATTTCGTCCTCGACGATGAAACCCGATACGCCCTCGTCCACCACTTCGGGCACCGCGCCGCGGTTGAACGCGATCACCGGCGTGCCGCACGACATCGCCTCGATCATCACCAGGCCGAACGGCTCAGGCCAGTCGATCGGAAACAGCAGCGCATGCGCGCCCGACAGGAATTCGGCCTTCTCGTGATCGGCGATCTCGCCGATGTATTCGACGTGCGGCAACGCGAAGAGCGGCTTGATCTCGCGGTCGAAGTATTCCTGATCGGCCGTGTCGATCTTCGCGGCGATCCGGATCGGCAGCCCGCACTGGCGGGCAATGCGGATCGCGGTGTCGACGCGTTTTTCCGGCGAGATGCGGCCGAGGAACGCGAGATAGCGCGGCTCGACCGGCTGCGGCATGTACAGCGTATCGGGCAGCCCGTGATAGACGGTCGTCAGCCATTTCGCCTGCGGCAACGGCTGGCGCTGCGAATTGGAAATCGAGATCACCGGCGCCGTGTTGAACGTGTCGAACACCGGTTGCTGCTCGGGCAGGTCGAGCCGGCCGTGCAGCGTCGTCACGTAAGGCGTTTCCTGCCGGTTGAAGACCGAGAACGAGTAGTAGTCCATGTGGAAATGGAGCACGTCGAAATCCTTCGCGCGGCGCGCGACCGTCTCCATCAGCAGCATGTGCGGCGCGACCCGGTCGCGGATCGATGAATCGAGCCGCAGCGCGCGCGGCCACACGGGCTCGAGTTTCGCCCGCGTCGTCGAATCGCCGCTCGCGAACAGCGTCACGTCGTGGCCGAGGTCGACCAGCGCCTCGGTGATGTAGGACACGACGCGCTCCGTGCCGCCGTACAGCTTCGGCGGCACGGATTCGGTCAGCGGGGCGATCTGGGCAATTCTCATGGTCCACGTCTCCTGTGTCGTGTCCGTTGCGGCACGGCCGGCCGGGCCGCGCCCGCGCGCGCCGTCCCTGTCCCTGCCGCGCCGGCCGGCGTGGGGCCAGCCGGATATCTCATTATTATTCGCGATCCCGGCGAGCGGAACCGCAGGTCTTGCATTTTTTGGGGGTTGTTACAGACCGGATACATTCGACCGAGCGGGCCCGGCCGCCCCGCGTCGGGCCCCGGGTCGGGCCGATCCCGCGCCACCGGGCGCCGATCGCCACCCCGAGCACGCGATCGGGCTGTCAACGCGACGGCCACTTCCACGCCGGCAGGTCGCGCGAATCGGCATCGACGAGCGCGGTCGCGCCGAGCTGCTTGTCGAGCACCAGCGATTCGCAGCCGGCCTCGCGCTCGAGTGTCGCGATGAGCCGCGCCGCGTGCGACACGACCAGCACCTGCGAGTGCCGGGCCGCCTGCGCGATCAGGCGGCCGAGCGCGGGCAGCAGATCGGGATGCAGGCTCGTCTCCGGCTCGTTCAGCACCATCAACGCAGGCGGCCGCGGCGTCAGCAGCGCGGCCGCGAGCAGCAGGTAGCGCAGCGTGCCGTCGGACAGCTCGGCCGCCGCCAGCGGCCGCAGCAGCCCCGGCTGGCGCATCAGCACGTCGAAGCGGCCGCGGCCGCCCGGATTGTCGATCTCGACCGACGCGCCGGGAAACGCGTCGTCGATCGCCGCGTCGAGCGCCGCCGCGTCGCCGATTTCGCGAATCGTCTGCAGCGCGGCGGCCAGGTCGGCCCCGTCGTCCGCGAGCACCGGCGTATGGGTGCCGATGTGCGACTGGCGCGCCGGCGCCTGCGCATCGGTCCGGAAATGGTCGTAGAAGCGCCACGAGCGGATCCGTTCGCGCATCGCGATCATCTCGGGCGCGCCGGTCGGATCGGCGAACTCGGTCATCATGCTGTCGAAGCTCGCGACCGGCTGCGGAATCGTCCGCCAGTCGCCCGATGCGGTGCGCGCACGGATCTGCGCGCCCTGCCGGTCGACCAGCAGCGTGGACGGGCGCGGCACCGCGCCGCCCCAGATGCATTCGCGCTTGACCACCGGATCGAGCGCGAACTGCGAGCGGCTCGGCAGCGGCAGGCCGAGATCGATCGAATAGCCGAAATCGTCGCACGCGAAGCCGAGCTTCAGGCTCACCGGGCCATTGCGCACGGTGCCCGTCACCGGCACGTCGCCCGCCAGCATCGCGCGCGAAAAGCGCTCGGGGCCGGCCCACAGCGTCGACGGCAAGCCGCCTTCGCGCGCGAGCGACGGGATCACGCGGCCCTGTGCGGTATCGGCGAGCAGCCGCAGCGCGCGGTACACGCTCGACTTGCCGCTGCCGTTCGGCCCCGTGACGACGTTGAGCGCCGCGAGCGGCACGATCAGCTCGCGCAGCGAGCGGTAATTGGCGATGGCGAGCGTCTTCAGCGCGGTCATGGGAATGGGGAATGGCGAGCAGGCGCGCGGTTCAGGTTCAGCGACCGTCGACGGCCTGCGGATCGGCCGCGGTGTTGGCCGCGGTACTGGCGGCAGGCGAGCGCGCATGCGGCCGTTCGGGATTCGGCGCGGCCGGCGCGGATTCGTGCGGATACAGCTCCATCCGGCTGCGCGGCAGGCATTGCGGATAGCGGTTCTGCAGATAGGCGATCAGCCCTTCGCGCACGCGGCAGCGCAGATCCCAGCACGACGACGAATCGGCCGCGCTGACGAGCGCGCGCAACTGCATCGTGCGCTCCGTCGCGTCGGTCACCTGCAGCACCTGCACGCGGCCGTCCCACTCGGGCGCGGCATGGACGAGCCGCGCGAGTTCCTCGCGCAGCGGCGCGAGCGGCGTGCGGTAGTCGACCGACAGATACACCGTGCCGATGATTTCCGCGCTGCTGCGCGTCCAGTTCGTGAACGGGTTCTCGATGATCCACTGCAGCGGCACGACGAGGCGCCGCTGGTCCCACAGCCGCACCGACACGAACGAGCCGGTGATTTCCTCGATGCGCCCCCACTCGCCCTGGATCACGACCACGTCGTCGAGCCGGATCGGCTGCGTAAGCGCGATCTGCAACCCGGCGATCAGGTTGCCGAGCACCGGCCGCGCGGCGATACCGGCGACCAGCCCGGCCACGCCGGCCGATGCCAGCAGGCTCGCGCCGACCTGCCGTACGTTCGGGAACGTCATCAGCGCGGCGCCGGTGCCGATGATCACGATCAGCACCATCACGGTCCGCACGAGCACCTTGGCCTGCGTATGGACGCGCCGCGCCTGGAGGTTGTCGGCCGTGTCGATCGGATGGGCCTGGATGATCGCGTCGCCGACGCCGGCCGCGAGCCGCACGAGCAGCCAGGTGAGCGATACGATCGAGCCGACCGCGGCCGCGGCGCGCATGCCGCGCACGAACGATATGCCGTCGTCGGCCTGGACCCACAGGAATTCGAGCGCCAGCAGCGCCAGCACGACGAGCGACGGCTTGTCGATGTAGCGCAGGATCGCGCTCATCAGCGGATACGGCTGCGCGATGCGCTTGACGATGCGTGCGCCGAGGCGGTGCACGACCGTGACGACCAGTATGACGATGACCGACACGAACAACGTGCCGAGCCACGAATGCAACGGCGCATCGGCGATGCGCTGCAGTTCATCGATTGAAATCATCGGCGCCCTCGAGTGATGAAGCGCACAGGCTTCGTCCTGGATGCGTCGGCGACGTCCGGGCCACGCACGCGCCCGGACACGGCGTCAGATCAGTTGCCGCTCCTGCAGGGAAACGCCTTGCCGAGACCGAGCGACACCGCGGTGCTCGCGTTGTAGTCGGCCAGCTTCGGATTTTCCGCGATGTACTTGCGTACCGCGTCCGTCATCTGTTGCGCCCGGATGTCGGGCGGCAGGCAGAAGTACTGGCCGACGCGCGGCCCCGTGGTGCCGCCGATCGCATCGATCGTGTTGTAGACGCCGTCGGCGGCGCCTTCGATATAGGCCGCGCACGACGCCCGCGACTTGACGTCCGTCTTCGCGCACAGCCGGTCGAGATCCGCGCCCGTGAAAGCCGCCGCCGACAACGGCACGGCAAACGCCGCGGCACAAAACATTGCGCGCAACATGGTGTTCCTTCTTATGTCAATGCGGCCGGAGACCGCCTGCTGCCTTGGCCGGTGCGGCGCCGGACGCCCTGCTCCGGCCGGAAAGCCGGCCGGGCGGACACGCGCCGCCGCACCAAAAACCGTTATTTTGCACTCTTTTGAGCATCTGCCGGCGTCGCCGCACCGATACGCGTCGTTCGCTTGCTCAGGATCTCGATCGCGTCCGGCGCGTTGTAGTGCTTCGCGAACTCGAGCGCGGTGATGCCGAGCTGGTTCTTCACCTGCGGATCGGCGCCCTGGTCGAGCAGCAGCGTGACCGTCGACGCATGGTTGCCGCGCGCGGCCATCATCAGCGGCGTCGTGCCGTTCGGCGATGCGGTGTCGATGTACGCGTCGTGGTCGAGCAGCACCTTGACGACCGCATCCTGGCCGTTGGTCGCCGCGTAGTGCAGCGGCGCCCAGCCCTTCTTGCTCACTTCCGCGCCCTTGTCGATCAGCAGCTTGACGAGGTTGAGGTCGCCGTTCAGCGACGCGAGCATCAGCGCGTTTTCGCCGGCCTTGTCTTCCTTCTCGAGATCGACGTTCGGCGTCGTGGCGATCGCCGCCGCGACCTTGTCGGACTTCTCGCGTGCGGCGATCACGAGGAGCGGGTCGCCGTTCGGCGCGACCGTGTTCGGGTCGAGCTTGCCGCTCTTGAGCTGCTTGCCGATATCGGCGATGTCGTCGAACTTGACTGCCTTGACGATCGCGTCGAGCGACTCGGCATGCGCGCCGGCGGCGGCGAACAGGCCGCTCGCGACGAATGCGGCGGCAACGAGTGCGCGTTTGGGCAGATGGTTGGTCGGCTTCGTCATTGTTGTGGGCTCCTTCCCTGGGTTGTCGGCTGCGCGCCCGTCGTTAGCGGGCGATCTTGAACAGCCGGAAAAAGTTCTGCGTCGTCGCATCGGCGAGCGCCTCGACGGCGATCCCGCGCTCGGATGCGATAAAGCGTCCGACATGGCTGACGTACGCAGGTTCATTCGGCTTGCCGCGATACGGCACCGGCGCGAGGTACGGCGAGTCGGTCTCGATCAGCAGCCGGTCGAGCGGCACGCGCCGCGCGACGTCCTGCACGTCGGTCGCGTTCTTGAATGTGACGATGCCCGACAGCGAGATGTGGAAGTTCTGCGCGAGCGCCTGCTCGGCGACCGGCCACGGCTCGGTGAAGCAGTGCATCACGCCGCCCGGCACGTCCGCGCGCTCCTCGGCCATGATCCGCAGCGTGTCTTCCGACGACGAACGCGTGTGGATGATCAGCGGCTTCATCGTCGCGGTCGCCGCGCGGATGTGCGTGCGGAAGCGCTCGCGCTGCCATTCCATGTCGGCGATCGAGCGGCCTTCGAGACGATAGTAGTCGAGGCCGGTTTCGCCGATCGCGACGACCTTCGGATGCGCGGCCAGCTCGATGAGCTCCGCGAGCGTCGGCTCGCGCATGTCCTCGTGATCGGGATGCACGCCGACCGACGCGTACACGTTGTCGTGCGCTTCGGCGATCGCGAGCACGTCGGGCAGCGTCTCGAGATCGACCGACACGCACAGCGCGTGCGTGACGTCGTGCTCGCGCATGTTCTCGAGAACGGCCGGCAGGCGGTCGGCCAGGCCCTTGAAATTGATGTGGCAGTGAGAGTCGACGAACATCGTGTTTCCTGAATACGTGAGACAGGCGCTCATGCGCCCGCCGGCATGCGGCACCGGGCGACGTAGGCGGGCCGGCCGACCACGGTCGCGCCGCCGCGTGATCCGTTCATCGTTTCGCAACGCATCGGAAACAATGCCGGATCAACCAAACATTTCCCGATATCCGAGAAACAATTCCTCGAATACGAGCCGCGCGTTGAGCGGATGGTTCTCGGCCGTGCGCTGCCGCGTCACGGCCTTCATGAAGCGCGCGAATGCGTTCGCATCGACCGCTTCCGCGCAGCGCGCCAGGGCGGCCGCGTGCGTCGGGAAGTAGCGCGGCGCGCCGGCCATCCGCTGCGCGAGCAGATCGTACAGCCAGCGCTGCAGCCAGCCGAGCACCAGCGGCACCGGCAGCTTCTGCAGCGCCTCGCCGCACGCGAACGGATCGCAGCCCGCACCGGCGGCCAATTGCCCAAGCGTGTAATCGCGCAGCGGGCGATTCTCGTCGCTCGCGAGCGCCAGCGCGGCGAGCGGCGCGCCGCCGGCCTCGGCGAGCAGCGCGCTGGCGTGGTCGACGCCCTGCGCCGCGAGCCACGCGGCGGCGGCCTCCGGCGCCGGCACGGTCATCGGCCACTGCCGGCAGCGGCTGATGATGGTCGGCAGCAGGCGGTCGATGCGCGCCGACACGAGCAGGAACACGACGCCCGGCGGCGGCTCCTCCAGCGTTTTCAGCAGCGCGTTCGACGCGGCGACATTGAGCGCCTCGGCCGGATACAGCACGACGACACGCGCGCCGCCGCGGTGCGAACCGACCCCGCAGAAGTCGAGCAGCGCGCGCACCTGCTCGATCTTGATTTCCTTGCTCGGCGCCCGGGTCTTCTTGCCGCCTTCGTCCGCGTCGGCCGGCTTCGCGTCGTCGGCCGCGCCCGGCGCCTCGCCCGCCAGCGCCTCGGGCAGCACGATCCGGTAGTCCGGATGGTTGCCCTGCGAGAACCAGTTGCAGGCCGCGCAGGCGCCGCACGGCTCGCCGTTCGGCTGCGGCGATTCGCACAGGAAGCCCTGCGCGAGATGCTGCGCGAACTGCAGCTTGCCGATCCCGGCCTGACCGTGCAGCAGCAGCGCATGCGGCCATTGCGCGCGCAGTTGCTGCAGGCGGTCCCAGTCGTCGGTTTGCCACGGATAGATCATGGGTGCGTTCCTTGCGGGTTACAGCGCGGCGAGCACGCGTTCGAGCTGCTGGCGAATCTCGGGAATCGATCGCGTCGCGTCGACGATCGCGAAGCGGTGCGGCGCCTCTTCCGCGCGCCGCAGGTATTCGGCGCGCGTGCGGGCAAAGAACGCGTCGGACTCGCTTTCGAACTTGTCGGGCATGCGCGCGGCGCCGCGACGCTCGCTCGCGACCTGCGGCGCGACGTCGAACAGCACCGTGAGGTCGGGCTGGAAGCCGCCCTGCACCCAGCGCTCGAGCGTCTCGAGCTTGTCGCGCGGCAGCCCGCGGCCGCCGCCTTGGTACGCGAACGTCGCGTCGGTGAAGCGATCCGACACGACCCAGTCGCCGCGCGCGAGCGCCGGCTCGATCACGAGCGCGAGGTGCTCGCGACGCGCGGCGAACATCAGCAGCGCTTCCGTCTCGAGATCCATCGGCTGGTTCAGCAGGATCTCGCGCAGTTTCTCGCCGAGCTGCGTGCCGCCCGGCTCGCGGGTCACGACGACCTGCCGGCCGGCCGCGGCCAGCCGGCCCTGGAGGCGTTCGCAGAACCATTGCAGGTGGGTGGTCTTCCCCGCGCCGTCGATGCCTTCGAACGTGATGAATTTACCGCTCGCCATTATTGACCTCGTATGTATTTATCCACGGCCTTGTTGTGGTCGCCGAGCGTGTCCGAGAACACGCTCGTGCCGTCGCCCTTCGCGACGAAATAGAGCGCGCTCGTCGGCGCCGGATTGATCGCCGCCTGCAGCGCGGCGACACCCGGCAACGCGATCGGCGTGGGCGGCAGCCCGCGTCGGGTGTAGGTATTGTAGGGAGTGTCGGCCTGCAGGTCGCGCTTGCGCAGACGGCCGTCGTACGCGTCGCCGAGCCCGTAGATCACCGACGGATCGGTCTGCAGCGGCATGCCGATGCGCAGCCGGTTCGCGAACACGGCCGCGACGAACGCGCGATCGGCCGCGTGGCCGGTCTCCTTCTCGACGATCGACGCGATCGTCAGCATTTCGTAAGGCGTCTTGTACGGCAGCCCCGGCGTGCGCGCGGCCCAGGCCTCGTCGATGCGCGTCTGCATCAGGTGGTACGCGCGCCGGTAGATGTTCAGGTCGCTCGTGCCCTTGTCGAACAGGTAGGTATCGGGGAAGAACAGCCCCTCGCCGCTGCCGCGCTGCACCGCGCCGTCCGATGCGCCGATCGCGCGCAGCAACTCGGCGTCGCTCATGCCGGCCGTCGCGTGCGACAGATCCGGGTTCGCGTCGAGCTCCGCGCGCATCCGCTTGAAGGTCCAGCCCTCGATGACCGTCGCGACGTACTCGTTCACGTCGCCGCGCGCGATCTTCTGCAGCACGTCGTAAGGCGTGATGCCGGTCTTGAATTCGTAGTTGCCCGATTTGAGCCTGCTCGACAGCCCGAGCACGCGCGTCATCGCGACGAACGCGAACGGCTCGACCGGCACGCCGCCGTGCTTGAGCTGTAGCGCGACGCTCTTCACGCTGCTGCGCGGCTTGATCGTGACGTCGAGCGATGCCGAGCCCAGCAACAGCGGCCGGGTCGCCCAGTAATACCCGCCGCCCGCGCCGGCAGCGGCCACAACGACGGCCAGCGCCACGATCGTCGCGGCGCATTTCTTCAGTAGGGACATGGAAACGTGACTCAGGTAAGACCCATATAATACTTGCTCGCCTCCGTCAAAGTCAGGGTTGACTGTTCCCTCATTCCATGAGCACACCGTTCGCTTCACCGGCTGCCCAGGCCGCATCTGCCTCGCTCCCCGTTTTCCCCCGCCCGCCTGCCGCCGATTTCGATGCGCCGGGCGCCTGCATGCCGCTGCCGCAGTTCGGCGTGATCGACGTGGCCGGCGACGACGCCGCGACGTTCCTGCACAGCCAGCTCACCAACGACATCGAGCATCTCGATGCCGGCAGCGCGCGGCTGTCCGGGTACTGCTCGCCGAAGGGCCGCCTGCTCGCGTCGTTCCTCACGTGGCGCGCCGGCCACGACGTGCGCCTGCTCGTGTCGAAGGACGTGCGCCTGCTCGTGTCGAAGGACGTGCAGCCGGCCGTGCAGAAACGGCTGTCGATGTTCGTGCTGCGCGCGAAGGCGAAGCTGACCGACGCGAGCGACACGCTCGCGGTGGCCGGCTTCGCGGGCGACGTGCGCGACGCGCTGTCGGGCATCTTCGATGCGCTGCCCGACGGCGTGCACGTGAAGGTCGACGGCCCGGCCGGCGCGCTGATCCGCGTGCCCGATGCGGCCGGCCGCAAGCGCTATCTGTGGATCGGCCCGCGCGCCGAGGTCGACGCGCGCCTCGCGGCGCTCGCCGGCACGCTGCCCGTCGTGTCGCCCGCCGTGTGGGACTGGCTCGACGTTCGCGCGGGCGAGCCGCGCATCACGCAGCCGGCCGTCGAACAGTTCGTGCCGCAAATGGTCAACTTCGACGTGATCGGTGCCGTTAACTTCAGGAAAGGGTGCTACCCGGGCCAGGAAGTGGTGGCGCGCAGCCAGTACCGCGGCACGATCAAGCGCCGCACCGCGCTCGCGCACGTCGCCGGCGAGACCGATACCGTGCATGCCGGCGTCGAGCTGTTCCACAGCGACGACCCGGGCCAGCCGTGCGGGATGATCGTCAACGCGGCGGCCGCACCGGCGGGCGGCGTCGACGCGCTCGTCGAGATCAAGCTCGCCGCGCTCGACAGCGGCACGGTGCACCTCGGTTCGGCCGACGGCCCGGCGCTCGCGTTCGACGCGCTGCCGTACGCGTGGCCGACCGAAGCGTGATGCACTGACAACCCGTTCGCGCGCCGGCTCGCGAGTCGCAGCCGGCGCGCGACGTTTCCTGCGAGAGATTCGCCCGATGTGTCTGATTGCCTTCGACTGGCAGCCCGATGCCGCCGCCGGTCCCGTCTTTACCCTCGTCGCCAATCGCGACGAGTTCTTTCGCCGGACCAGCGCGCCGCTCTCGTGGTGGGAGGACGTGCCGGGCGTGCTGGCCGGCCGCGATCTCGAAGCGGGCGGCACGTGGCTCGGCGTCTCGCGCGACGGCCGCTTCGCCGCGCTGACCAACTACCGCGCGCCGTTCGACATCCGCGCGGGCGCGCCGACCCGCGGCAAGCTGGTCTCCGACTTTCTCGGCAGCGCGTCCGTCGCGCCGCTCGACTATCTCGCGCAGCTTGCCGAGCATGCGGCCGTGTACAACGGCTTCAACCTGCTCGTCGGCGACTGGCGCCGACGCGAGCTCGCGTGGTTCTGCAACCGCGCGCCCGAAGGCGAAAGCCGTGTCGCCGCGCCCGTCGCGATCGCGCCGGGCGTGCATGCGCTGTCGAATGCGCGGCTCGATACGCCCTGGCCGAAAGTGGTGCGCAAGCGCGCGGAGCTCGGCACGCTGCTCACCGACAACCCGACGCCGTCGCTCGACGAACTGATCGCGCTGATGCGCGACCCGCACGTCGCGGACGACGACGCGCTGCCGCACACCGGCATTCCGATCGAGCGCGAGCGCGCGCTGTCGGCCGCGTTCATCGAGACGCCCGAATACGGCACGCGCGGCACGACCGCGCTGCGCGTCACGATGAAGGAAGGCGTACGGCTGACGGTCGAGGTCAAGGAACGCAGCGACGACGACGGCTCGCACCGCACCGTCCGCCCCGGCGCGTTCGAACGCGCGGTTACGTTCGATATCGACGCGGCGCGGCCGCGCTGAGCGCACACGTGGCGCGCTACGGCGCGCGCGCCATCTCGACGTGCGGCACGCCGGCTTCGACGAACGGCTCGCCGACCGCCGCGAAGCCGTGCCGCAGATAGAACGACACCGCCGAATCCTGCGCGTACAGCCGCACGACGGCTTCGCCGCGGCGGCGCGCGGCGTCCAGCAGCGCATTCAGGACGGCCGACCCGACACCCTGCCCGCGCATGTCGGCCAGTACCGCGACACGGCCGATCGTGCCGGACGGCAGCAGCCGCCCCGTCGCGACCGCACGGCGCAGCCCGGTCGCCGCGTCGGTCCGGTACGCGACCGCATGCAGCGACAGCGGATCGTCGTCGTCGAGTTCCCATTCCGGCGGAATCTGCTGCTCGCGCACGAACACCGCGTCGCGGATCCGCGCGGCGTCGCCGCCCAGCACCGTCCAGTCGCCCGTTTCCACCCCGCCCACGCCGTTCGTCATCGCCATCCTCCCGCGGCGCGCGCGCCTTCCGCGCTCGCCGTCAAACCTCGTCGAATGCCGCCTTCAGCGCCGCGACCGCATCGGCATGCGCGGCCCGCACCTCCGGCACGTAGCCGCCCATCTTGAAGAATTCGTGGATCATCCCCGGATAGCAGACCAGCGTGACCGCGTTGCCGGCCGCGCGCAACTTGTCCGCGTACGCGGCGCCCTCGTCGCTCAGCGGATCGTATTCGGCCGTCGCGATCCACGCCGGCGCGACGCCCGCGAACGACGGCGCATCGCGCGTGCCGTCGAGCGGCGCGAAACGCCAGTCGTCGCGATCCGCCCGATCGCGCACGTATTGCGTGAAGAACCACTGGATCGTGTCCTGCGTCAGCAGGTGGCCGCTGGCGAGCCGCGCGTGCGATTCGGTGTCCTGGTCACGCGTCACACCCGGATAGATCAGCAGCTGCAGCGCAAGACGAATGCCCGCGTCGCGCGCGAGCACCGCGCAGACCGTCGCGAGCGTCCCGCCCGCGCTGTCGCCGCCGACCGCCAGCCGCGCGGCGTCGACGCCGAACGCGGCGGCCTCGCGATGCAGCCATTGCAGCGCGTCGTCCGCGTCGTTCACCGCGGTCGGAAATTTGTGTTCGGGCGCGAGCCGGTAGCCGACCGACAGCACCGCGCATTGCGCATCGTGCGCGAACATCCGGCACAGCGCATCGTGCGTGTCGACGCTACCGACCGTGAAGCCGCCGCCGTGGTAGTACACGAGCGCGGGCAGCGGCTCCGCCAAGCTCGGCGCGACCGGCAGATACAGCCGCGCACCGATCGTGCGGCCGTCGCGCGTCGGCACCACGCATTCCTCCACCGAATGCATCGGCGCCGGCGCGACGTCGAGGATCGGCGCGCTCTTCTCGTACGCGGCGCGCGCCTGCTGCGGCGTCTGATGGTGATACGACGGACGTTTCGCGCGCTCGATCATGTCGAGCACCTGGGCGATCTTCGGATTCAGCGGCATCGGAGTGGACGGCGCGGCGTGGCGCCGTGAACGGACAAGCGTGACATGATGCCACGCGGAGGCTGGACGGGCGCGGCGAGCCGCGCCGTGTGCCGGCATTCCATGCTGCCAGACGAAACGGCCCTGCCGCATCGAAGAGACAGGGCCGCGCGTGGCGGATGCTTACGCGTCGCTCGGGCCGGGATGGGCGTCCGGCGCGGTGCGCGAGCGTTGCCGCTTGATGTCGCGGCCGACCGCGAGCCGCCGCATGTACTTGAACGTACCGAGCGCCTTCGCGACGAAATTGCCGTCGCTGTCGCGCACTTCGCCTTCGCAGTAGGCCATCGTCGTCGAGCGGTGCATCACGCGCCCGTAAGCGCGCAGCTCGCCGCGGCCCGGCTGCATGAAGTTCACCTTCATCTCGACCGTGACGACGCCGATGCCATCGTCGGTCAGGCTGCGCGCCGCCATCGCGAGCGCGATATCGGCGAGCGTCATCGTCACGCCGCCGTGCGCGATGCTCCACGTGTTCATGTGGCGCTCTTCGAGCGGCAGCACGATCTCGCTCGCACCGTCCTTCGCGGACACGAGCTGCACGCCGAGCAGATCGACGAACGGGCTTTCGATCGACGGGCCTTCCGTCGGGGTTGCCGCGTCGCTCATCGTGCGACGTCGACGATGTAGTCGACGCACTCGCGCGATTCGGCCACCGCGACGACGAATTTCTTCACTTCCTGGTGAACCGGATGCACCTGGTACGCGTCGAGCGCCGCCTTGTCGGTGAAATCGGAGACGAGCACGATGTCGGCGGTCGCGTCGAGGCCGGGCGTCGCGAGGCCGACGTCGATCTGGAGGGTGCCGGGCACGAGGTCGCGGCAGCCTTCGAGTTTTTCCTTCAGCTTCAGCGCGTTCTGTGCGCGCGTGGCGCCTTCCGCAGATTCTTTCAACTTCCACATGACGATATGTCTGATCACTTCGGTTGCTCCTGTTCGTGTTGGTTCGGCGATTGGCCGGGAACCCCTGGCAGTCGGGCACATTACGCCCGTCAGCCGCTCGCTGTCGTTCGCTCGAGATCTCGTCCGGTCGAAAATAGCGGGTAATGAAGCGGGCATCATTTGAAATCTTCACGGAAGATACCTGCTTTCTCACCGTATCACTCACCGACGTCAAGCTCCGACAAGCGAAGGCAGGCGACAAGCCTATCAAACTTACCGACGGCAATGGACTGTATCTGTCGGTGAAGCCGTCCGGCCCCTGGCTCTGGCGTTACAACTACAGAATCGCCGGCGGACCGAGCGGCACTTCGCGCCGATGAAGCGACAACTTCCGTTCGGCGACCCATGTCGCAACCGTTTCAAGCCTCCGATGCCGACGTCACCAGCATGTCGATCAAGTTGCGGGACGCGGCCGACAGGCGGCGATGCGGCGCATAGATGATCGAAAACGGCCGTGTACGCCCCCGCAGATGGGGCAGGACTTCGACGAGATTCCCGGCCCGGATCCGATCCTGAACGATGAAGTCATAAGTCTGGCAGATACCGGCACCACTCTGCGCCATCGAAACGACCCCGAGCACGTCGTCGGACACCGCGACGTTCGAAGCCGGCAGCCAATCGATGTCCTGGTCGCCGTCACGAAACACCCATGGCGCGATACGGCCGCTGCTGGGCAGCATGAACGGCAAACAAAGATGGTGTGTCAGGTCGGCCACGTTTCCGGGCATACCGGCATGCGCGACGTACTCGGGCGACGCGACCAGGCACAGCGCCGCATCCTCGAGCTTGCGCGCGACCAGACCGCTGTCCGGCAATTCGCCCAGACGGATCGCCAGGTCGAAGCCCTCGGCCACGAGATCCACATTCCGGTTCGCAATGTTCAACTCCACGCGAACTTGAGGATGTTCCCGCGTGAACCGCCGAAGCAGCGGCGGCAGACGATAGTGCCCGTACGTCGTGGGTACGCTCAGCCGGACATGGCCGGTCAAGGCACCGCCGTGCCCTTGAATGGCCCGCTCGGCGTCGTCGATCAGCAGGAATGCCGCGCGCGATTGCTCGAGATAGAGCCGGCCGTGCTCCGTCAGGCTCAACCGCCGCGTGGAACGACGCAGCAACTGCGTGCCCAGCCGGGCCTCCAGACGCGTGATGGCTCGGCTCAACACGGAAGGCGTGCTGCCCAATGCGACCGCGCCGGCAGTCATCGAGCCTCGTTCGACCACCGTCACGAATGCTTCCACGTCACCGAGGTGGTCGAATTTTCGCGCCATCTTGTCCTCCAAAGAACAAAAGATTTACTTTCGCGTCAGTTTATCTCCGCTAACGAGCCAAATAAAGTGCGTGCGTCGCGACTGCAGAGTCGAATCACCCACCGAAATCCAGGAGCACAGCATGAATGGCGAACATCGTGACCGGCAGGATCTGTCGGTTCTATTCGTACTCACGAGCCACGGGGAGAAAGGCTCGACCGGCGAGCCGACCGGTTTCTATCTCGGCGAAGTGACGCATCCGCTCGCCGAACTCGACGCGGCGGGCATTCCGGTCGAATTTGCATCGATTCAGGGCGGTGAACCGCCAGTCGACGGACTCGATCTCGACGATGAAATCAATGCGCGCTATTGGAGCGATACCGCTTTCCGCGACGCACTGCGTCATACGCAGCGGCTGGGCGATGTCGATGCGTCGAAATATGCGGCGGTCTTCTTTGCCGGCGGACATGGCGCGATGTGGGATTTTCCCGGCAATGCCGACGTGGAAAAGGTGACGCGCACGGTCCATGAAGCGGGTGGCGTGGTCGGGGCCGTCTGTCACGGTCCGGCCGCCCTGGTCGACGTGAAGCTTGACGACGGTACCTATCTCGTCGCTGGCAAGAATCTGAGCGCATTCACGGACGAAGAAGAACGGGCGGTCCAACTCGATCGCGTCGTCCCCATCCTGCTTGCGACCACCTTGAAGCAACGCGGCGCACTTCACCATCCCGCGCCGAACTGGACCGCGAAGGTCGTCGTCGACGGACGGCTCGTGACTGGCCAGAACCCGCAGTCGGCTTCCGGCGTGGGCGCCGCGATGCGCCATCTGTTGCTCACCCGTTCACGACAAGCGTGAAATTTCCCGATGGAGAAAGTCATGTATTCCATGCGCAAGCTCGCCGTTGCCGCAATGCTCGGCATTGCCGCGTCCGGCGCTCACGCTGCCAACGTGCTCGTGGTGTTGTCGGATTCCGATCACCTCGACCTGAAGGATGACAAGGTCTTCGAAACGGGCTTCTACCTGAACGAGCTGATGCAGCCCGTGAAGGCGCTGCTCGATGCTGGCCATCAGGTGACCTTCGCCACGCCGGAAGGCAAGGCGCCGACGCTCGACGTCACGTCGGCCGACAAGATGTACTTCAACGGCGACGACAACGCGATGCGCGACTACCGGGCCTTGCTCGACCGGCTGCAAATCGCGTCGCGCGCGCATTCCCCGGTGATCAGCCTGTCGCGGGTCGAGCAAATCGGTTACGCGCACTTCGACGCCGTCTATGTTCCGGGCGGCCATGCGCCGATGCAGGACCTGTCGACCAGTGCCGCCGTGGGCAGATTGCTGGCCGACTTTCACGCGCGCGGCAAAACCACGGCGCTCGTTTGCCACGGCCCGATTGCACTGCTGTCCACTCTGCCCGACGCCCCGGGCTTTGCACGAAAGCTCGCTACCGGGAACGCGAGCGACGGCGACATGAAATGGATCTACGCCGGTTACCGGATGACGGTGATCGGCAACGCGGAAGAAGAGCAAGCCAAAGGACTGCTCGGCGGCGGCGCGATGAAGTTCTATCCGCAGACCGCATTGCAACGCGCGGGTGCGATTTATAGCAGTAACAAGGTGCCGTTTACCGCACATATGGTGACCGACCGTGAATTGATCACCGGACAGAATCCGGCGTCGGCTATCGACGTCGCCGGCGAAATGCTGAAGCGGCTCAAGTAATGCCGTGCAGTAGACCGGCAGCGCCGGTTCCTCGATGAGTAAAGGAGAAGCAAACCATGGATCTGCAACTTGAAGGGAAAACTGCAATCGTCACCGGCGCCACTGCCGGCATCGGCATGGCGATCGCACGAACGTTGGCGGCCGAAGGCGTGGCGGTGACGATCACCGGACGGCAACGCGACAAGCTCGACGCAGCCGTCGCCGAGCTTTCCGCTGCCGCGCCGCGCGGCAGCGTCCGCGGAATCGTCGCCGACGTGAGCGGCGATCGGGGCGTCACGGAACTGATCGATGCGCAGCCCGACACGGATATTCTCGTGAACAATCTCGGCTACTACGAAGCGAAGCCGTTCGCGGAAATCACCGATGACGACTGGCTGCGCATGATCGACGTCAACGTGATGTCGGGCGTAAGACTGTCACGTCATTACTTTCCTCGCATGCTTGCAAAGAACTGGGGGCGTGTGATCTTCATGTCCAGCGAAGTCGGCGCATTCACGCCGCCGGACATGGTGCACTACGGCGTCAGCAAATCGGCTCAACTCGCGGTCTCGCGCGGAATGGCCGAACTGACGAAGGGGACGGGCGTGACCGTCAACAGCGTACTGCCATCGGCCACGCGCTCCGAAGGCATCGTCGCCTATCTTCGGCAGACCGCGCCCCGACCCGATATGACCGATGCGGAAATCGAAGCGCACTTCTTCGACACGTACCGTCCGAGCTCGCTGATTGCCCGCATGATCGAGGCCGACGAGATTGCCGCGATGGTGGCGTTGCTTGCCAGCCCTTTGGGCGCGGCATCCAATGGCGCGGCGGTGCGCGTCGAGGGCGGCACCTATCGGTCGATCCTCTGAACCGGCGTCGCGATAGAGAGGCCCAAGGCTTCGTCGCCGTCGTTCAAGCGAAGCGGGATTCCGGGGTGGGACTGGCGCAAATCCAGCGAGAGCCGCGCAATGCAACCATCTCCATCACTCCGCCGGCTGCAGCGCGGCAACCTTGTTCCGCCCGGTCGCCTTCGCGTAATACAGTGCCTCATCCGCCGCCTTGATCACGGCATCCGGCTGCCCTTGCTGATCCGGCATCCAGCACGCCAGGCCGATGCTCGCCGTCACACGCCCGTATTCGCTGCCGGCGTGCTCGAGGGCCAACGCATCGATTGCCGCGCGGATCCGCTCGGCAATCTGCGCCGCTCCGGTCTGTGGCGTGTCAGGGAGCAGCACGACGAACTCCTCTCCGCCATAACGCGCCGCCGTATCGGCCGGCCGGCGAATATTCTCGCCGATGCACCGCGCGACCGCCGCCAACGCATCGTCCCCGGCCTGATGACCGTACGTGTCGTTGTAAGCCTTGAACCGATCCACATCCACGAACAGCAGCGAGAAAACGGAATGCGCACGTCGCGCGCGACGCCACTCCTGGTCCAGCACCTCGCCAAAGCTGCGGCGATTGCTCAGGCCGGTGAGACCGTCCGTCCGGGCGAGCAGCACGAGTTCCGATTCCGCCCGCATACGGCGCCGTAGCTGCGAACCGAGCAGAAAGGACAGCGCGATAAACGCCGCCCCGAACGTCGCGACCAATCCGCCGATCTTGATCGCACGTTGCCGCCATGCGGCGTAAATGTCCTGCTCGGCCTCTGCCACCATGATGATCAGCGGCAGTTTCGGCAAATGCTTGAAGTAGTACAGGCGGCGCACGCCGTCGATCGATGACGTTTCGGAGAAGGCGCCCTCTCGCGCGGTCTGAAACCGCCGGAACGTCGCGGCTTTGCTGATGTCGCGGCCGATGGTATGCACATCGTACGGCTGACGCATCACCATCTTGCCGTCTTCGCCGATGAGCGAAATCGAGCCATGCTTGCCAAGCGAAAGCCCGGCGAAGAGCTGATGGAAATAATCGAGATTGACCGCGATAACGACGATGCCGCCAAACGATCCATCGGGGTTCGAAATCCGCCGCGTGAGCGCGATACTGAGCTTTCCCCCACGCAAACGGGAGACGAACGGGTCACTGATATAGAGTCCGACGTTCGGATTGTCGCGGTGGACCGTGAAGTATCGGCGATCGGAGAAATTACCCTTGCGCGGCTCGTCATAGCCCGAATCCAGAACGATATTGCCGCCTGCATCCATCACGAGCATCGAACCGAGAAATTCCGCGGTCATCGCGTGATCGAACAGCACCGACCGGCGCAGGCCCGGCGAAGCATCCATCACATCGCGGCGCTGCAACCCATGGATGACCGCCTGCAAAGACAGGTCGTACAACTCGATATTGCGTTCGATGTCGCGTTCGGCGATCAGTCCAAGGTTGCGGGACGTTTCCCTTGCCCGCTCCATCGCATCGTCACGACTCTGCAAGAGTTGCAGCACGCATAGCGCCACGAGCGCGCATGCGATCACGGAAGCAATCGCCACGATGATGTAAGGGGCAGTCTTACGGGGATGCATGGGTCTCCTCACCGCGAATGCGCGCCCCTCGCGTCGAGCGCAGATTGCTCATACTAAATCAGTTGGGCCGATATTCGCGCCCGGCGCGAACGGAAAGGCTCAGCCGCGGGCGATTATAAATATCCAGCGCGAAAAATTGCCCGCTCGTAGCGGGCTTCTGCCTCCGATATACACGTTCGGCGCGCGTCATCGGCCGCGAACGAGCCGCTCGAGCTTCGCGCCGTCTTCGTCGAACTGCTTCAGCCGGCGAAGCGCCGATGGCGACGTCGCGTCGTCGTGCGGGCATACGCAGGAACGCGGATTGCCAGGCGGCCTTCGCGCGCGTTTGCCGCGCACGTCGGCCTGTCACGACACCGACCGACACAATCCGGCGATTCGTTTCCTGTCCGGCATCAATCGCCGGCGCGACAGCGTATTGCCGACCGGTTTTCAACCGATATCCGGAATGCATTAATCCGATCCCGTTGAATCGCACATTTTACCGGCGCGACGGGTAATAATTGCGACCGGTTTTCAATTCAATATTGGAAAACAAAAACATTATTGACTTCGACTTTCCCGCAAATTTAGAATCGCCTACGACGGCCTACGTATCGTTTTCCTCGCCGCTCCGGATTCGCCACTCACCTGCGCGAAGGCCCTTCGCATCGGCCTTCCCGCCGGGCATCGACGTGCGCCCCTGTCGTTTTCAGCTGTCGGCATTTATCGACCACCCGGTTGTTTTTCAACCCATTTTCCTTTCGAAGAAACGCAATACCTCCATTCATTCCGGTCATTCGCCAAGAATGAATGCAAGGCAGCACCAAACGGACCCAAGATCCGCCAATTAGATATCCAGATAAAAAATCGCCAGTCATCAGGAGGGACATCAACATGCATCGCCTTGCGAAGTCGCTGTGTCTCGGGCTCGTCTGCGCCGGCCTGCTGTCGGCCTGCAATGACGACGACGTCCAGTCGACCACCCCGCCGTCGAACACCGCCGCGTTGTCGTTCCGCATGGATACCGGCGGCCAGATCAACGCGTTCTACCGGCAGGACAAGGTCGCCGCGCACCTGCTGGTACGCTCGTCGACGAAGCCGCGCCTGCTCGTGGTCTTCCCCGCCGGCAACAGCGGCACCGGGCTGTGGTTCGACGACACCGCGCAGCCGGTGAACTGGAGCCTCGACACGCCGCCGTCCGCGCTGTCGGCCCCGGACGCACACGGCCGCCCGCTGTACGGCATCGGCGCCGACGTGTCGGTCGACACCGCTACGCTGACGATCCGCCAGGGCGTGCTCAGCAACGTGCGCTTCCTGCGCGACTTCAACGGCGGCGCGACGATTCCGCAGCAGATCCTCACCGCGCCGACGGTCCAGGGCGGTACCGCGCAATGGCAACGCGACCGGCTCGACGGCGCGCCCGGCTATGCGCTGCGCATCACGCTGCGCGACGGCGGCAGCATCGCGCCGGCAGCGGGCGGCAAGCTCGTGCTGAACGCGCCGGCGGGCTCGCGCACGCTGAAGCTGCACATCGATGCGCTGTCGGGCGAGACGCCGCTGTCGCCGATCACGCACGCGGACCTGTTCGCTCCGTCCGTGAATCCCGACCCGGTCAGCCAGAACGTGCTCGAATTCCTGAGCTTCAACGACAAGCTGCTGGCCGGTTCGTGGCAGTACGACACGTACTTCGGCCGCGACACGCTGATTTCGGTCCGCATGCTGATGCCCGTGCTCGAACCCGCGGCGATCGAGGCCGGCCTGTCGTCGGTGCTGAGCCGCCTGTCGGCGGACGGCAAGGTCGCGCACGAGGAAGGCATCGGCGAATTCGCGCTGATCGACAACCAGAAGAACGGGCGGCCGAACGACGCGACACCGACCTACGACTACAAGATGATCGACAGCGACTACCTGCTCGCGCCGATCGCGGCCGCGTGGCTGATCGACGATACGCGCGGCCAGGCGCGTGCGGCCGCGTATCTGGCGCAGCGCGGCAGCGACGGGCAAACCAACGGCAGCCGCCTCGTCGTCAATCTGCTGCACGTCGCGACGACCGCGCAGCCGTTCGCGCAGCAGCCGTCGGTCGCGAACCTGATTCACCTGCGGCCCGGCGAAATCGTCGGCAACTGGCGCGACAGTACCGACGGCCTCGGCGGCGGCGTGTACCCGTACGACGTGAACGCAGTGCTCGTACCGGCCGCGCTGCGCGCGGCGAACGCGTTCCTCGCCCGCGGCCTGCTCGATCCGTACCTCGACGCCGGGCAACGCGCGACGCTCGCCAACACGGCGAACGAAGCGGCCACGTGGGAAACGCAGGCGCCGCCGCTGTTCCAGGTCAGCGTGCCGGCCGCGCAGGCGGCCACCGACGTGTCGGCCTATGCGCCGTCCGCCGGGGTGCCGGCCGGCGCCGCGCCCAATGCGCCGCTGGCCTTCTACGCGCTATCGCTCGACCAGCAGGGCAACCCGATCCCGGTGATGAATTCGGACGGCGGCTTCGCACTGCTGTTCGGCACGCCGCCGGACGATCAGCTCCAGCGGATCGTGACCGACGTCACGCGGCCGTTCCCGACCGGCCTCGTGACCGATGCCGGGATGCTGATCGCGAACCCCGCGTATGCGAACCCGTCGCTGTGGCCGAAGTTCACGAGTTCCGCGTATCACGGCACGGTGATCTGGTCGTGGCAGCAGGCGATGTGGGTGGCCGGGCTCGATCGCCAGCTGGCGCGCCAGGACCTGTCGGCCGCGACCCGCACGCTGCTCACGCAGGCGCGGCAGACGATCTGGCAGGTGATCTCGAACGGACGCGACATGCGCACGTCGGAAATGTGGACGTGGTCCTACGTGAACGGCAAGTACCAGACCGACGCATTCGGCACGCGCAGCGCCGATGCGACCGAAGCCAACGCGGCGCAGCTCTGGAGTACGACGTATCTCGCGATCCGCGATCCGCAGCAGCGCGCGGGCAAGTACTGGTGGCAAGCGTCGCAGCCGATGCAGGACGGGCAGGCGAAGCAGGCGACGGCGGTGGCGTCGCGCTAGCGCGCGGCCGGCACCGGCCTGCAAAAGCCCCGGCGGCGCGCCCGCCGCCGGGGTGTCGGTGCCATGCGGATCATCGCGACACCACGCGGTTGCGCCCTTCCCGCTTCGCCTGATAAAGCCGCTCGTCGACCGCCCGCAGCAGCGCATCGACCGTGCCGCCGTCGACGCCGTATTGCGCGACGCCGACGCTGACCGTCACCTGCACGCGCTTGAAGTCCAGCCCGAACGGCGCACTCGCGATCGACGAACGCACGCGCTCGGCCGTCATCCGCGCGCCTTCGAGCGGCATCTCGGGCAAGAGCGCCATGAATTCCTCGCCGCCGACCCGCGCGAGCGCGCCCGCCGGCCGGATCGCCTCGAGGCACTGGCGCACGACGCCGCGCAGCACCTCGTCGCCGATCTGGTGCCCGTAGGCATCGTTGATGTTCTTGAAATTGTCGAGATCGAGCGCGAGCAGGCAGAACGGCGTGCCGTCGCGCTCGGCCCGCACGATTTCGCGCTCGACCTGCGCGATGAACTGCCGGCGGTTCGACGCGCCCGTCATCGGGTCGGTCGCGGCCATGTACTCGAGCTTCTGGTTCGTACGCCGCAGCTCCTGCAGCGCGCTTTCGGTGCGCGCCATCGATTCCGACAGCCGGCTCATCAGGTCTTCCTGGCTGTAGATCGCCGAGAACGAGCGCGTCGTCTGCAGCGCCTGCACGACACCGTAGCTCAGCAGGAAGAACCCGCCCGCGAAGATCGCGTGCGCGAGCCACCACATGTGATTCCACGGCTTGCCGAGGATGAACGCGAGCGACGACAGCGCGAACGCCATGATCGACACGCCGTAGATCACCATCAGCGGCGAGCGGATCCGTCGTGCGAGCAGCAGGCACACGTTCAGCAGCGAGAACACCAGCGCGCCGCCTTCCATCGACAGCCGCGTGCCGAGCGCACCCGCGACCGGCGAATACGCGATGTACGCGACCGCCACGTTGACGAGCAGGAAGAACACGATCCACGGCAGCCACGTGCGCACGCTCGTGCGCTTGTCGAGCCGGTCGGGCGGACGCGAATACGACAGCAGCCCCGTGAGCAGCAGCGCCGACATCACGAACCGCGACGCGGGCCCGTACAGCAGGAACAGCCAGATATTGTGGTGCGCCATCCCGGTGAACGCGCCGTGCAGCGCGTAGATCATCGCGAAGCCGAGAAAGCCGAGCGTCAGCCAGCGCAGCAGCGGCTCGCCGGACGACCGGTAACACACCCACGTCACGTAGGTGACGAACGCGCCTTCGATCGTCGCCGCCGCGATCGCGATTTCATGGAAGGCGTGGTTCTCGAACACGACGCTCCGGTCGCTGAAGAACCACAGATAGGCAATCAGATAGGCCGGCAACAACGCGAATCCGACCAGCAGGCATTTCGCGTAGAGCCTGGCGGCCGCGCTGACGACGCGCGGCGGTTCCCCGGCTGCATAGGTCGTACTCATTCGGTCCCCGGTCGGTCTGCTGCGTTGGCTGGAATCTTCCCGGAACGGATCGCGCCCCCACGCGCGATCTGGCCCATCATGCCGAAAGGCAAATGTCAGAGCTAGTATAGGAGGGGTAATTCGTTTGACAAGTCAGGGGAAACGGCATTGCCGGGTGCATGCCTTTTGTTTCCCCATCATTGCGAATGGCGCATCGGTCGCGCCGATTCGCTGCGGCGGGGTGCGGTGGCGCCGAAGCGCGACCGCGGCCGCCGCCGGTCAAAGATCAGAGGATTTCGAACAGGCCGGCCGCGCCCTGCCCGCCGCCGATGCACATCGTGACGACCACGTACTTCACGCCGCGCCGCTTGCCCTCGATCAGCGCATGGCCGGTCAGGCGCGCGCCCGACACGCCGTACGGATGGCCGACCGCGATCGCGCCGCCGTTCACGTTCAGGCGGTCCTCAGGAATCCCGAGCGTGTCGCGGCAGTACAGCACCTGCACCGCGAACGCCTCGTTCAGTTCCCACAGGCCGATGTCGTCGACTGTCAGCCCGGCCTGCTTCAGCAGCTTGGGCACAGCGAACACCGGGCCGATGCCCATTTCGTCCGGCTCGCAGCCGGCCACCGCGAAGCCGCGGAACGCGCCCAGCGGCTGCAGCCCTTCGCGCTGCGCGGCCTTGGCGCTCATCACGACGCATGCCGACGCGCCATCCGAGAACTGGCTCGCATTGCCCGCGGTGATCACGCCGCCCGGCACGGCCGAACGGATCTTCGACACGCCTTCGAGCGTCGTGTCGGGGCGAATGCCCTCGTCGGCCGAGACCGTCACTTCCTGCGTGAACAGGCGGCCCGTCGCCTTGTCGGCGATGCCCGCGAGCACGGGGATCGGCACGATCTCGTCGCGAAAACGCCCGGCTTCCTGCGCGGCCGCGGCCCGCAGTTGCGACTGCACGCCGTATGCGTCCTGGCGCTCCTTCGAGATCCCGTAGCGCTTCGCGACATTCTCGGCGGTCTGCAGCATGTTCCAGTAGATCTCGGGCTTGTGCTGGACGAGCCAGCCTTCCTGGACCATGTGCCGGTTCATCTCGTTTTGCACGCACGAGATCGACTCGACGCCGCCGGCCACGTAGATCTCGCCTTCGCCCGCGATGATCCGCTGCGCGGCCAGCGCGATGGTCTGCAGCCCGGACGAACAGAAACGGTTCACCGTCATCCCCGGCACGCTCACCGGCAACCCGGCGCGCAGCGCGATCTGCCTCGCGATGTTCGCGCCGGTCGCGCCTTCGGGGTTCGCGCAGCCCATGATCACGTCCTCGACGCGCGCCGGATCGAGCTTCGCGCGCTCGAGCGCGGCCGCGACCACGTGGCCGCCGAGCGTCGCGCCATGCGTCATGTTGAAGGCGCCGCGCCAGGATTTCGCGAGCGGCGTGCGGGCGGTCGATACGATTACGGCTTCGGTCATGCGAGTCTCCTTCGGTCCTGCTTCATGTTGGGGTCTGCGCTACGCCGCCGGGCGCGCGCTGGCGGACGTCGCATGCACGACGCCCGCTGCCTGCATCTGCTGCCATGCGTGCGCGAGCGACCCGTTCAGGTCGATCGCGCGGCACGCATCGTTGATCACCGCGGCTTCGAAACCGGCCGCGCGCGCGTCGAGCGCCGACCACGCGACGCAATAGTCGGTCGCGAGCCCGCAGCACCACACGCGCTTCGCGCCGAGTTCGCGCAGATAGCCCGCGAGCCCCGTGCGCGTCGTGCGGTCGGCTTCGACGAACGCGGAATAGCTGTCGACCTGCGCGTCGCCCCCCTTGCGGATCACGAGCCGCGCATGCGGGATGTCGAGGTCGCGATGCAGCGCAGCGCCGTCGGTGTCCTGCACGCAGTGCACGGGCCACAGCACCTGCTCGCCGTACGGCAGCGCGAGCGTCGAGAACGGCTCGCGGCCCGGATGGTTCGCCGCGAACGACACGTGCTCGCGCGGGTGCCAGTCCTGCGTGAGCACGACCTGGTCGAAGCGTTGCGCGAGCGCGTTGATCACGGGCACGACCGCATCGCCGTCGGGCACCGCGAGCGCGCCGCCCGGCATGAAGTCGTATTGCACGTCGATCACGAGCAGGACGTCGTCGGTGCGTTTCATTGCGTGTCTCCAGACAGGATCGGTCGCGCCGCGATGCGGCGGCGTCAGCCGTTGAACCCGCGGCCGGCCTTCGCCCGTTCCGCGATCGACGGCGCGAGCTGCCATGCGTCACCGTTCGGCGCGGCCGCATAGCGGCGAATCGCGCGCTCGACGTTGTAGAGGCCGACCATGTCCGCGTACAGCATCGGGCCGCCGCGCCACAGCGGGAAGCCATACCCGGTCAGGTAGACCATGTCGATATCGGACGCCTTCGACGCGATCTTCTCTTCGAGGATCTTCGCGCCTTCGTTGACGAGCGCGAACACCAGCCGCTCGACGATCTCGTCGTCGCCGATCTTGCGCCGCTCGACGCCGCGCTCCTTCGAGTACGCGACGACCATCTCGTCGACGAGCGACGACGGCTTCGCCTTGCGGTCGCCCGGCACGTAGTCGTACCAGCCGGCGCCCGTCTTCTGGCCGAAGCGGCCCTGTTCGCACAGGCGGTCGGCGATCTTCGAATAGTGCAGATCGGGCTGCTCGACGTAACGGCGCTTGCGGATCGCCCAGCCGATGTCGTTGCCGGCGAGGTCGCTCATCCGGAACGGCCCCATCGCGAAGCCGAACTTCTCGATCGCGCGATCGACCTGCGCGGGCAGCGCGCCTTCCGCGAGCATGAACAGCGCCTGGCGGATGTACTGCTCGATCATCCGGTTGCCGATGAAGCCGTCGCACACGCCCGACACGACCGCCGTCTTGCGGATCTTCTTCGCCACCGCCATCACGGTCGCGAGCACATCCTTCGCGGTCTGCGCGCCGCGCACGACCTCGAGCAGCTTCATCACGTTCGCCGGGCTGAAGAAGTGCATGCCGACGACGTCCTGCGGACGCTTCGTGAACGCCGCGATCTTGTCGACGTCGAGCGTCGACGTGTTCGACGCGAGGATCGCGCCCGGCTTCGCGACTTCGTCGAGCTTCTTGAACACCTGCTCCTTCACGCCGAGTTCCTCGAACACCGCTTCGACGATCAGGTCGGCGTCCTTCAGGTCGTCGTAGGACAGCGTCGGCGTGATCAGCGCGATGCGTGCGTCGAGCTTCTCCTGCGTGAGCTTGCCCTTCTTCACCTGCGCGTCGTAGTTCTTGCGGATCGTCGCGAGGCCGCGCTCGAGCGCATCCTGCTTCGTCTCGAGCAGCGTGACCGGCAGCCCCGCGTTGATGAAGTTCATCGCGATCCCGCCGCCCATCGTGCCCGCGCCGATCACGCCGACCCGGCGGATCTCGCGCAGCGGCGTATCGGCCGGCACGTCGGGAATCTTGCTCGCCGCCCGTTCGCCGAAGAACGCATGGCGCAGCGCGCGGCTTTCCGGCGTCATCATCAGCGCGACGAAACCCTCGCGCTCGGCGATGCTGCCTTTGTCGAAGCCGTTCAGCACGCCGGCCTCGATCGCGTCGATGCACTTGTGCGGCGCGGGGAAATTCGGCGCGGCGGCCCGCGCGGAATTGCGCGCGAACTGGATGAAGCCCGCCGCGTTCTCGTGGACGATCTTGCGATCGCGCACGCGCGGATGCGGGCCGTTCTGCGCGCCGACCTTGCGCGCGAACGCGACGGCCGCGTCGAGCAGGTCGCCGTCGGCCATTTCGTCGAACAGCCCGCTCTTCGCGAGTTGCTCCGACGGCACCGGCGCGCCCGACACGATCATGTTCAGCGCGGTTTCGAGGCCGACCGCGCGCGGCAGGCGTTGCGTGCCGCCCGCGCCCGGCAACAGCCCGAGCTTCACTTCGGGCAGCGCGACCTGCGCGCCCGGCGCGGCGACCCGGTAATGCGCGCCGAGCGCAAGCTCCAGCCCGCCGCCCATCACGACGCTGTGCAGCGCCGCGACGACCGGCTTCGCGCTTGCCTCCACCGCGCGGATCACGGTGTGCAGCGTCGGCTCCTGCAGCGCCTTCGGCGTATTGAATTCGGTGATGTCGGCCCCGCCCGAGAACGCGCGGCCCGCGCCGGTCAGCACGATGGCCGTGATCGACGGATCCTGCGCGGCGCGATCGAGCGCGTCCATGACGCCCTGGCGGGTCGACAGGCCGAGCCCGTTGACGGGCGGATTGTTGAGCGTGATGACGGCCACGCCGTCGCGAGTCGAGTAATCCACTGCCATCTGCCTGCCTCCATGCATCGCGCGCCGGATTGGCTGCGCTTCATTGTGCGCGGTCGAACGGCCGCATGTCCGAATGAACGCAGGCAGCATACAACGAAAAAGCACGGTCGTTCAATTTGAATTTCGTTCCCGATCCGGGGACGGATCGGGGGATCGCATCGGGACCGAATCGCGGGCCGGCGGCGGCCCGGACGCGAAGGCTTACGGCGCGCACACCGCCGTCGGCAACACGTAATCGCGGAACGTCTCGCGCAGCTTCAGCTTCTGCAGCTTGCCGGTCGCGGTGTGCGGCAGCGATTCGACGAACACGACGTCGTCGGGAATCCACCATTTCGCGACCTTGCCCTCGTAGAACGCGAGCAGCGCGTCGCGGCTCAGGTTCGCGCCTTCGCGCGGCACCACGACGAGCAGCGGCCGCTCGGTCCATTTCGGGTGCGCGCACGCGATGCACGCGGCTTCGGCCACCCCGGGATGCGCGATCGCGACGTTCTCGATGTCGATCGAGCTGATCCACTCGCCGCCCGACTTGATCACGTCCTTGCTGCGGTCGGTAATCTGCAGGAAGCCGTCGGGGTCGATCGTCGCGACGTCGCCGGTCGGGAACCAGCCGTCCGCCAGCGGCGACGCATCGCCGCGAAAGTAGTGGTCGATCACCCACGGCCCGCGCACCTGCAGTTCGCCGAACGCGACGCCGTCCCACGGCAGCTCGCGGCCGTCGTCGCCGACGATCCGCATGTCGACGCCGCAGATCACGCGCCCCTGCTTCTCGAGCAGCCGGCGCTGCGCGTCGAGCGGCCGCTGCGACTGCGCCCAGTTGAGCTTCGCGAGCGTGCCGAGCGGCGACAGTTCGGTCATTCCCCATGCATGGATCACGCGCACGCCGTATTCGTCCTCGAACGTGCGCAGCATCGCGGGCGGGCACGCGGAGCCACCGATCACCGTGCGGTTCAGCGTCGAGAAACGCACGCCGGCCTCGCGCATGTAGTTCAGCAGGCCGAGCCATACGGTCGGCACGCCCGCAGAGAACGTCACGCGCTCGGCCTCCATCAGCTCGTACAGCGATTTCCCGTCGAGGTCCTTGCCGGGCAGCACCAGCTTGCCGCCGGTGAGCGGCACCGCGTACGGCAGCCCCCATGCGTTGACGTGGAACATCGGCACGACGGGCAGCACGGCGTCCATCGCGGACAGGTTCATCGCGTCGGGCAGCGCGGCGCCGTATGCATGCAGCACGGTCGAGCGATGCGAATACAGCACGCCCTTCGGGTTGCCGGTCGTGCCCGACGTGTAGCAGAGCCCCGATGCCTGCTGCTCGTCGAGGCGCGGCCAGTCGTAGCGGCCGTCCTCGACTTCGACGAGCGTTTCGTAGCAGAGGAACGGCGTCGCGCCGGACGGCAGGTGCGCGGCGTCCGTCATCGCGATCCAGCCCTTCACGTGCGGGCATTGCGGCGCGATCGCATCGACGAGCGGCGCGAAATTGATGTCGAAGAAGACGTAGCGGTCTTCCGCGTGATTGACGATGTACGCGATCTGTTCGGGAAACAGGCGCGGGTTGATCGTATGGCACACGGCGCCCATCCCGCCGATCCCGTAATACGCTTCCAGATGCCGGTAGCCGTTCCACGCCAGCGTGCCCACGCGGTCGCCGGTTGCGACGCCGAGCCGCGCGAGCGCCTGCGCCAGTTGCTTCGCGCGGCGTTCGCAATCGCGATACGTGTAGCGATGCAGGTCGCCTTCGACGCGCTTCGACACGATTTCCGTGTCGCCCGCATGCCGCGCGGCATGCGCGATCAGCGACGACACCAGCAGCGGCACATCCATCATCTGGCCCAGCAACGGCTTACCCATCGTCTTGTTCTCCGTGAGGATGCGAATCGGTGACCCGCCTCGCGGCCGTTTCCATCCGGAAGCAGCCCGCATGCGCGCCCGTCAGCGGCCCGGACGGGCGTGGCGCACGATGCGCGGGCCGCCATGCGGGCGGCGCGACGCCGCCTTACAATATCGGCTTACCCAGAGGCGCTCAACATGTCGTTTTCCCGAAGCGCAGCCGATGCGGCTGACACTCTCCCCGACCTCGCCGCGACGCTCGGCGCGCCCGCCGAACGCGCGTTCGTCACGCTCGGCGACGCGTTTCATACGCGGCTGCCGGCCGCGCCGCTGGCCGCGCCGTACGTCGTCGGCTTTTCCGACGAAGTCGCGCAGCTGCTCGACCTGCCGCCCGCGATCGCCGCGCAGCCCGGCTTCGCCGAGCTGTTCGCCGGCAACCCGACGCGCGACTGGCCTGCGCACGCGATGCCGTACGCGTCGGTCTATTCCGGCCATCAGTTCGGCGTGTGGGCCGGCCAGCTCGGCGACGGCCGCGCGCTGACGATCGGCGAGTTGCCCGGCGCTGACGGCCGGCGCTACGAACTGCAGCTCAAGGGCGGCGGCCGCACGCCGTATTCGCGGATGGGCGACGGCCGCGCGGTGCTGCGCTCGTCGATCCGCGAATTCCTGTGCTCGGAAGCGATGCATCACCTCGGCATCCCGACCACGCGCGCGCTGACGGTGATCGGCTCCGACCAGCCGGTGGTGCGCGAGGAGATCGAGACGGCGGCCGTCGTCACGCGCGTGTCGGAAAGCTTCGTGCGCTTCGGCCACTTCGAGCACTTCTTCTCGAACGATCGCCCCGACCTGCTGCGCCAGCTGGCCGATCACGTGATCGACCGCTTCTATCCGGCCTGCCGCGACGCGGACGATCCGTACCTCGCGCTGCTCGAGGCCGCGACGCTGCGCACGGCCGACCTCGTCGCGCAATGGCAGGCGGTCGGCTTCTGCCACGGCGTGATGAACACCGACAACATGTCGATCCTCGGCGTGACGATCGACTACGGTCCGTTCGGCTTCGTCGATGCATTCGACGCGAACTACATCTGCAACCACTCGGACACCAACGGCCGCTATGCGTACCGGATGCAGCCGCGCATCGCGCACTGGAACTGCTATTGCCTCGCGCAGGCGCTGCTGCCGCTGATCGGGCTGCAGCACGGCATCGCCGACGACGACGCGCGCGCCGAGCGCGCGGTGGACGACGCCCAGGCCGTGCTCGCGAAGTTTCCGGAGCGCTTCGGCCCCGCGCTCGAACGCGCGATGCGCGCGAAGCTCGGCCTCGAACTCGAACGCGACGGCGACGCCGAGCTCGCGAACAAGCTGCTCGAGACGATGCATGCGAGCCACGCGGATTTCACGCTGACGTTCCGCCGGCTCGCGCAGATCTCGAAGCACGACGCGAGCCGCGACGCGCCCGTGCGCGACCTCTTCATCGACCGTGAAGCATTCGACGCATGGGCGAACCTCTACCGCGCGCGGCTGTCCGAGGAAACGCGCGACGACGCGGCTCGCGCGGTTGCAATGAACCGCGCGAACCCCAAATACGTGCTTCGCAACCATCTGGCCGAAGTTGCAATCCGGCGCGCGAAGGAAAAGGATTTTTCGGAAGTCGAGCGGCTCGCGCGGATCCTGCGTCGCCCGTTCGACGAACAACCGGAGCATGAAGCGTACGCGGCGTTGCCGCCCGACTGGGCCGGCACGCTCGAAGTGAGCTGCTCGTCCTGAGCCCGCAACCCGCGCATCTCGACCGACCGATCAGGAGAACCCCCATGTCCCACGATTCCGACGACAAGACCTTCCCGTACCAGAAGGACGACGCCGAGCTGCGCCGCCGGCTCACGCCGATGCAGTACGAGGTCACGCAGCACGCGGCGACCGAGCGCGCGTTCACCGGCGAATACACCGACACCGAGGATGCCGGCATCTACAAGTGCGTCGTCTGCAGCACGCCGCTGTTCGAATCCGGCGCCAAGTTCCATTCGGGCTGCGGCTGGCCCAGCTACTTCAAGCCGCTCAACGGCGAGGTGATCGACGAGAAGGTCGACTACTCGCACGGAATGGTGCGCGTCGAGGTGCGCTGCAACCACTGCGGCGCGCATCTGGGCCACGTGTTCGAGGACGGCCCGCGCGACCAGACCGGTTTGCGGTACTGCATCAATTCGGCTGCGTTAAACTTCGAGTCCCGACCCGAAAACGAATGAGCGGCGCCGGGCGGATCTGCCGGGCGGCCAGCCGCGGGCCGGCCGCCCGGCTCCGCGACGGCGATGCCTGGCGGGTCCCTACAACGGTGACAGGCCGCACATGCGGCCTGTCACGCAGCTGCGAGCGCCATGAAATTCCTGTTCGATCTGTTTCCGATCATCCTGTTTTTTGTCGCCTTCAAGGTCTGGGGCATCTTTACCGCCACCGCCGTCGCGATCGTCGCGACGCTGGCCCAGGTCGCCTGGGTCGCCTTCCGGCACCGGAAGGTCGACACGATGCTGTGGGTCAGCCTCGGCGTGATCGTCGTGTTCGGCGGCGCCACCCTCGTCCTGCATGACGAGAAATTCATTCAATGGAAACCGACTGTGCTGTACTGGCTGTTTGCGATCGGGTTGCTCGCCGCGCGTTATGCGTTCAGCAAGAACCTGATCGAGAAGATGATGGGCAAGCAGCTCACGCTGCCGCACCCCGTGTGGGACAAGCTGAACGCCGCCTGGGCGCTGTTCTTCGCGGTGCTCGGCGTCGCGAACCTGTACGTGGTGCACAACTTCACCGAATCGCAATGGGTGAACTTCAAGCTGTTCGGTACGACGGGCGCGATGGTCGTGTTCATCATCCTGCAGAGCCTGTGGCTCACGAAATACCTGAAGGACGAGTGACATGGGCGACGCCTTTCTCCACGCCTCCGCCGACGAACGCATCGCGCTGATCGAAGCGCGCCTCACCGCGTCGCTCGCGCCGCTGTCGCTCACCGTGCGCGACGACAGCGCGCAGCACGCGGGCCATGCGGGCGCGGCCGCCGGCGGCCATTTCACGGTCACGATCGTCTCGTCCGCGTTCGCGGGCAAGCCGCGCGTCGCGCGGCACCGGCTGGTGTATGATGCGCTCGCTGATGCGATGCAGCGCGGCATTCACGCGCTCGCGATCGTGGCTTACACGCCCGAAGAATTCAACGAATCTTCAATCTAGTCTCATTAGGAATTCCCGATGATCCTGAAATCCCCCCGCCTGTGGGTCGCGGCGGCTGCTTTTGCAGCGGCACCGGCATTTGCCCAGAACATCGCCGTCGTCAACGGCACGCCGATTCCGAAATCGCGCGCCGACGCGATGGTCGCGCAGCTCGTCCAGCAAGGCCAGACCGACGGTCCGCAACTGCAGCAGGCCGTGCGCCAGGAACTCGTGAACCGCGAAATCCTGATGCAGGAAGCGATTCGCGAAGGCATCCCGAACCGTCCGGACGTGAAGGCGCAAGTCGCCGTCGCGCAGCAGACCGTCGTGCTGCGCTCGATGATCGAGAGCTTCCTGAAGAAGAACCAGCCGACCGACGCCGAAGTGAAGGCGCGCTACGACGAACTCGTCAAGGGCGTGGGCGGCAACCGCGAGTACCACCTGCACCACATCCTCGTCGAGAGCGAGCAGCAGGCGAAGGACCTGATCGCGAAGATCAAGGGCGGCGCGAAGTTCGAGGATCTCGCGAAGCAATACTCGAAGGATCCGGGTTCGGGCAAGAACGGCGGCGATCTCGACTGGTCCGACCCGAAGGCGTACGTGCCGGAATTCGCGGCGGCCGCGCAGAAGCTGCAGAAAGGCCAGATGACCGACGCGCCGGTGAAGACGCAGTTCGGCTGGCACATCATCCGCGTCGACGACATCCGCGACATCGCGCCGCCGCCGTTCGACCAGGTGAAGGCGCAGATCGCGCAGCAGCTCGTGCAGCAGAAGCTGCAGGCGTTCGAGGAAGGTCTGCGCCAGCAGGCGAAGATCCAGTAACGCCGGCGCGCGTCGTACGCGCATCGACAAGCCGCTCTTCGGAGCGGCTTTTTCTTTTGGCGCGCACGAAACAGATATACCGCGACGCGATGGTGCGCGGCGCGCCGTGCAATAAAAAACCGCTCCGGAGAGCGGCTTTTCCACGCCAGGTGTCGCCCGCCCGCGGCATGCGCTACGCGGCGGGATGGAACACGTCGTGATAACGCACGTCGCCCGCCGGCAGCGAAGCCGATTCGTCGAACGACAGCGCGAGAAAATACTCGGCCGGCACGCCCGGAAACACGATGTCGCCGTGCGGTTCGAACCCGAAACGCGTGTAATACGCGGGCTCGCCGAGCACCACGCAGCCGCGCGCGCCGAGCCGACGCAACGCGTCGAGCCCCGTGCGCACGAGCCCGGCGCCGATGCTCTGCCGCTGGCAATCGGGCCGCACCGCGAGCGGCGCGAGCCCGTACCACTGCTGGCTGCCGGCCGGCTCGCCGCCGATCGCGACCGGCGAGAACGCGACGTGCCCGACGATACGTCCGTCGCGCTCCGCGACGAGCGATACGCTCAGCGCACCGTCCGCACGCAGCGTGTCGACGATGCGCTGCTCGAACGCGCCGCCTTGCGGCTCGCCCGCGAACGCCGCGCGGATCACGCGGCCAATCGCGTCGGCCTCGCTCGCCCGCGCGTCACGCAGCGTGACGACCTCGACCGATGCGTTCGGGTCGAACATCATCCCGATCAGCCGATCCAGCGGCGCGCGTTGCGGAATACGCGCAGCCACGGGCTCGCTTCACCCCAGCCTTCCGGGTGCCAGCTCATCGTGACCGTGCGATGCACGCGCTCCATGTGCGGCATCAGCACCGAGAAGCGGCCGTCGGCCGTCGTCACCGACGTGATGCCGGCCGGCGACCCGTTCGGGTTGAACGGATAGCGCTCGGTCGCTTCGCCGCGGTGGTCGACGTAACGCATCGCGACCGCGACGCGATCGATGTCGCCCTGCTGCGAAAAGTCCGCATAGCCTTCGCCGTGCGCGACCGCGACCGGAATCCGCGAGCCTTCCATCCCCGCGAAGAAGATCGACGGCGACTTCTCCACTTCGACGAACGAGAAGCGCGCCTCGAACTGCTCGGACTTGTTGCGCGTGAACTTCGGCCACGCTTCCGCCCCGGGGATCATCGACGCGATGCTCGACAGCATCTGGCAGCCGTTGCAGATACCGAGTGCGAACGTATCGGGACGCGCGAAGAACGCCGAGAACATGTCGGCGAGATTCGCGTTGAAGCGGATCGTCTTCGCCCAGCCCTCTCCCGCGCCCAGCACGTCGCCGTACGAGAAACCGCCGCATGCGACCGCACCCGCGAAATCGGCCAGCGACGCGCGGCCCGCGAGCAGGTCGCTCATGTGCACGTCGTGCGCATCGAAGCCGGCGCGGTCGAATGCGTAAGCCGTTTCCAGATGCGAGTTCACGCCCTGCTCGCGCAGAATCGCGACGCGCGGCCGTGCGCCCGTCGCGATGAACGGCGCGGCGATGTCGTCGGCCGGGTCGAACGTCAGCACCGGCGAGATGCCCGGGTCGGCCGCGTCGAGCAGCGCGTCGTATTCGGCATCCGCGCACGCCGGGTTGTCGCGCAGGCGCGCGATGCGCCAGCTCACTTCGCTCCATGCGCGATGCAGTTCGGTACGCGGCGCGTCGAAGATCTTCTTCGCGTCGCGGTACACCTCGATCACGTCGCGATCGTTGACCGAGCCGATCACGTGCGAGCACGTCGACAAGCCGAACTCGCGCAGCGCGCCGAGCACCGCGTCGCGGTCGGACGCGCGCACCTGCACGACGGCGCCGAGCTCTTCGGAGAACAGCGCGCGCAGCGTGCGGTCGTCGCGCAGGCCGCTCGTCTGCTTCGCCCAGTCCTTCGCGTCGCCGTAGTCGGATTCGTGGTTCGGGTCGAGCGTCAGCATGTCGACGTTCAGCGACACGCCCGCATGGCCCGCGAACGCCATTTCGCATACCGTCGCCCACAGGCCGCCGTCCGAGCGGTCGTGGTACGCGAGCAGCTTGTCTTGCGCATTGAGCGACTGGATCGCGTTGAAGAAGCGCTTCAGGTCTTCCGCGTCGTCGACGTCCGGCGTCGTGTCGCCGACCTGCTGCGTGACCTGCGCGAAGATGCTGCCGCCCATGCGGTTCTTGCCGCGGCCGAGATCGATCGCGATCAGCACCGTGTCGCCCGCGTCGGCCACGCGGCGCAGTTGCGGCGTGAGATGACGGCGCACGTCCTCGACCGGCGCGAACGCCGAGATGATCAACGACACCGGCGACACGACTTCCTTCGCGACGCCCTGCTCATCCCACTTCGTCTTCATCGACAGCGAGTCCTTGCCGACCGGGATGCCGATCCCGAGCGCCGGGCACAGCTCCATGCCGATCGCCTTGACCGTGTCGAACAGCGCGGCGTCCTCGCCGGCCGTGCCGCACGCGGCCATCCAGTTCGCCGACAGCTTCAGCTTGTCGAGCGACGCGATCGGCGCGCTCGCGATGTTCGTGATCGCTTCGCCGACGGCCATGCGACCCGACGCCGGCGCGTCGATCACCGCGAGCGGCGTGCGCTCGGCCATCGTCATCGCCTCGCCCTTGAAACCGGCATAGTCGAGCGCGGTGATCGCGCAGTCGGCCACCGGCACCTGCCACGGGCCGACCATCTGGTCGCGCACCGACGTACCGCCGACCGAACGGTCGCCGATCGTGATCAGGAACGACTTGCTGCCGACCGTCGGGTGCTTCAGCACGTCGAGCGCGACGGCCGACAGCGCGATGCCCGTCACGTCGACCGGCGCACGCTCGGTCGTCACACGCGCGACGTCGCGGTGCATGCGCGGCGGCTTGCCGAGCAGCACTTCCATCGGCATGTCGACCGGGTATTCGTCCGCGCCCGTCGCTTCGTCGTCGACGAGCTTCAGCTCGCGTTCGTCGGTCGCGACACCGACTACCGCGAACGGGCAGCGCTCGCGCGCGCAGATCGCCTCGAAGCGCGGCAGGTCGGCCGGCGCGATCGCCAGCACGTAGCGCTCCTGCGCTTCGTTCGACCAGATTTCGCGCGGCGACAGGCCCGATTCCTCGAGCGCGACCTTGCGCAGTTCGAAGCGCGCGCCCTTGCCCGCGCCGTCGACGATTTCGGGGAACGCGTTCGACAGACCGCCCGCGCCGACGTCGTGGATGCTCAGGATCGGGTTTTCCGCGCCGAGCTGCCAGCAGCCGTTGATCACTTCCTGCGCGCGACGCTCGATTTCCGGGTTGCCGCGCTGCACCGAATCGAAGTCGAGTTCGGCGGTGTTCGCGCCGGTCGCCATCGAGCTCGCGGCGCCGCCGCCCATGCCGATCCGCATGCCGGGGCCGCCGATCTGGATCAGCAGCGAGCCGGCCGGCACGTCGTGCTTGTGCGTGTGCTGATCCGCGATGTTGCCGAGGCCGCCCGCGATCATGATCGGCTTGTGATAGCCGTGCACCGTGCCGCCGACGTTCTGCTCGTACACGCGGAAGTAGCCGCCGAGGTTCGGGCGGCCGAATTCGTTGTTGAACGCGGCGCCGCCCAGCGGGCCATCGATCATGATCTGCAGCGGCGACGCGATGCGGTCCGGACGACCGTACGGGCCGTGCACTTCGTTCGGATTGCGCTCGGCGACCGGCTGCGCGGCGTCGCGCGCGTTTTCCCACGGCTGGCGCGCATCGGGCAGGTCGAGGTTCGACACGGTGAAGCCCGTGAGGCCGGCCTTCGGACGCGCGCCGCGGCCCGTCGCGCCTTCGTCGCGGATCTCGCCGCCCGCGCCGGTCGCCGCCCCCGGGAACGGCGAGATCGCCGTCGGATGGTTGTGCGTCTCGACCTTCATCAGCGTGTGCGTGAGTTCGGTGTGGCGGCCGTAGCGCTCGCCCGGCTCGCCGGCCGCACCGGCCTTGCGCGGGAACCAGCGCTCGGCTTCGGCGCCGACCATGATCGACGAGTTGTCCGAATACGCGACGATCGTGCCCTGCGGGCTCAGCTTCTCGGTGTTGCGGATCATCGCGAACAGCGACATGTCCTGCGCTTCGCCGTCGATCGTCCACTGCGCGTTGAAGATCTTGTGGCGGCAGTGTTCGCTGTTGGCCTGCGCGAACATCATCAGTTCGACGTCGGTCGGGTTGCGTTCGAGCTTGCGGAACGCGTCGACCAGATAGTCGATCTCGTCGTCGGCGAGCGCGAGGCCCAGCTCGACGTTCGCACGCTCCAGCGCGCCGCGGCCGACGCCCAATACGTCGACGGTCGACAGCGGCTTGGCCGGCAGTTCGTCGAACAGGTGTTTCGCATCGTCGCGCGCCGCGACCACGCTTTCGGTCATCCGGTCATGCAGCGCGGCCGCGACGGCCGCGCGCGCGTCGTCCGACAGCGCCTTCTTGCCGCCGAGCAGGCCCGACTTCAGCGTGACCGTGAATTCGACGCCGCGCTCGATGCGGCGCACCTGCGTGAGGCCGCAGTGCTGCGCGATGTCGGTCGCCTTGCTCGCCCACGGCGAAACCGTGCCGAAGCGCGGCAGCACGACGAAGGTCTCGGTCGCGCCCTTCTCGCCCGCCGGCTGGAACGGCGCGCCGTAGTGCATCAGCGCATCGATGCGCGCGCTGTCGTCGGCCGACAGCGGCTCGGCCGCATTGACGAAGTGCAGGAACTGGCCGCGCACCGCGACGATGTTGGCGTCGATTTGCCTGAGCGTGTCGAGCAGACGGGTTTGACGGAAATCGGAGAGGGCCGAAGCGCCGGGAAAACACGAGAAGTGAGCCATGGGCTGGACTGACGTCGATGAGTCGCGCGGGGTGGCGACGTGGGGCGAAAGGAAGGCCGTAATTATACCCGGAAGTCGGCCGCCCAAGACCGGCCAATCGGTAGTCCGGCTGCACCGCCACGGTGCTGGTGCGGGCGGCACGCGCGGCTGTCCGCCGGATCGGCCTCTATCGGCCCGGGCGCCGGCCGCCGCCGCATGGCCGCACGGCCATGCTCGCCCGCCGCCGGCTCGCGCACTTTTGGCGCTATCATTCCGGGTTCACCGGGCCCGGGCCCTCAGCGAATTCTCACCGGGCGGCGTGCGCGCCGCCCGTCATCGAAGCAATCTCAATGGATGTCATCGTCATCGGCGGCGGAATCAGCGGCGTCGCCACCGCCTACCAGTTGCGCGCGGCCGGCCATCGCGTGTGCGTGGTCGAACGCCACGCGACCGTCGCGCAAGGCGCGACCTACGGCGACGGCGGCGCGCTGCTGCCGAGCCCGCTCGACGTCTGGTTCGGCCCGACTTTCATGCACCAGCGCCACGCGCGCGACAGCGGCATCGTCTACAAGCCGGGCTTCAACGGCGGCGTGCGCCGCTTCGTCAAGCAGCTCGGCACGCTGCGCGAGCACGATGCATTCGCCGCGCAGTACGCACGGCTGCGCCCGCTGATCGACGTGTCGCGCGACGCGCTCGCCGATATCGAGGCGCGCCTCGAGCTCGAATTCGAGCAGAAGCCCGGCATCCTGCACATCGTGCGCGATCCGCGCGACTGGGACGCGCTGCAGCCCGCGCTCGACCTGCTGCGCACACTCGACCAGCCTTACCGCACGCTCACCGCCGACGAATGCGTGGCGCTCGAACCGTCGGTACCGGCCGAGCCCGGCTTTGCCGGCGGCGTGCTGCTCGAAACCGAGCGCACCGGCAACTGCCCGCTGTTCGCGAAACTGGTCAAGCAGACGCTCGACGAGCATGGCGTGCAGTTCCGCTTCGGTGCGGACGTCGCCGCGATCCGCGTCGACAACGGCCGCGTCGCGGTCGAGCTCGCCCCGCCGGGCAACCGGAGCGCGGCGCGCGCGCGCGAGGTCGACGTGATGTCGGCCGACGCGATCGTGGTCGCCGCCGGCGCCGGCAGCCTTGCGCTGCTCGAACGGCTCGGCTGGCGCCTGCCGCTGCACCCGGTGCGCGTGCATACGCTCACCGCGCCGGTCGCGTACGAAGAACATGCGCCGCACCTGAGCGTCGTCGATTCGATCAAGCGGATCTCGATCACGCGCACCCACCAGCGGCTGCGCATCGGCGGGGCCGCCGTGCTGCAGAGCCTGGCGGATACCGCGAAGCCGCTCGCCGAGCCGCTGTCGGAGGCCGCGCTCGCGCTGCTCGGCCAGGCCGTCCACGACTGGGTGCCCGGCGCCGCGAAGATCTCGGCCGCGCTGTCGTGGCAAGGCATGCAACTGCTGTCGCCGGACGGCTTGCCCGTCGTGGGTCCGACCCCGCATCCGCGCGTGTTCGTCAATTTCGGCCATGGCCCGGCCGGCTGGGGCCTCGCGTGCGGGTCTGCTAAAGTGGTGACCGACTATCTGGGCGGCAACGTCCAGCACTGGCCCGCCGACACGCTCGCCGCGCTGAACGCCGGCCGCTTCACGACCTGACCGCCGCGGGCCGGCCCGTGGCGGCATCCTTGCCAGCCGCCACGATCCCGCGATGACCGTTACCCCCGCCCCCCCCGTTCGCCCCCCGTTCCCCGATTCCGATCCGATCGCGCTGCTGCGCGTCGCCGACCTGCGCGCGGCCGAAGCCGACGCCGCCGCCGCGCTGCCGCCGCACACGCTGATGGGCCGCGCCGGCGCGGCCGCCGCGCGCTGGCTGTCCGAGCGCGTCGCCGGCGACGATCGCCCCGTCTGGTTCGCGGTCGGCCCCGGCAACAACGGCGGCGACGCGCTGGTGGCCGCCGCGCAACTCCAGCAGCTCGGCGTCGCGACGCATGCGTGGATGCCGGTGCCGGTCAAGCCGGACGACGCGCAATGGGCGCTCGGTCTCGCACGCTCGGCCGGCGTGCCGCTGTCGGCCACCCCGCCCGCGTCGCTGGAGGGCTATGCGTGGGTCGTCGACGGGCTGTTCGGCATCGGTCTCGGCCGCGCGCTCGATGGCGCGTTCGCCGAACAGGCAGCACGCATCGCCACCCATGCGCGCGGCGGCGGCCGCGTGCTCGCGCTCGACGTGCCCAGCGGGCTCGACAGCGACACGGGCCGCATCGTCGGCGCGGGCGTCGCCGTGGCGGCCACGCAGACGCTCACCTTCATCGGCGCGAAGCCCGGCCTCTACACGGGCGACGGCCGCGATCTCGCCGGCGAAATCCACGTCGCGTCGCTCGACGTCGCGCCGCCCGCCGCGCCGGCCATCGTGCTGAACGCGCCCGCGCGGTTCGCCGCGGCGCTGCCCGCGCGCGCGTTCGCGTCCCACAAGGGCACGTACGGCAGCCTCGCGGTGCTCGGCGGCGACACCGGCATGTGCGGCGCGCCGATCCTCGCCGCGCGCGCCGCGCTGTTCGCGGGCGCCGGCAAGGTGCACGTCGGCTTCCTCGGCGCGGGCGCGCCGCCGTACGACCCGCCGTTCCCCGAACTGATGCTGCATCCGGCCGACACGCTCGACCCCGGCGCGATGACCGCGATCGCGGCCGGTTGCGGGCTCGGCACGCGCGAAGCCGCGGCGACGCTCGTGCGCGACGTGCTCGCGCACGACACGGCGACGCTGCTCGATGCCGACGCGCTGAACCTCGTCGCGACGCACGCGGACCTCGCGACCGCCGTCGCCGCGCGTGGCGCACACGGCAATCCGTGCGTGCTGACGCCGCATCCGCTCGAAGCCGCGCGCCTGCTCGGCGGCGACACGGCCGCCGTGCAGCGCGATCGCGTCGCGGCCGCGCAGGCGCTCGCCGCGCGTTACGCGGCCATCGTCGTGCTGAAAGGCTCGGGTACGGTGATTGCGGCGCCCGACGGCCGCGTGACGATCAACCCGACCGGCAACGCGGCGCTCGCCACCGGCGGCACCGGCGACGTGCTCGGCGGCCTGATCGGCGCGCTGCTCGCGCAGCGGGTCGCACCTTACGAAGCCGCGCTGGCCGGCGCCTACCTGCACGGCCTCGCGGCCGACACGCTGACCGCGACCGGCACCGGCCCGGCCGGGCTCACCGCCGGCGAGCTCGCGCCGATGGTGCGCACGCTGATCAATCGCCTTTTTTATCCGTCGCCGCGCGCCGACACGTAACGCCGCTATACTGACTGCCCCGCCGCACGGCGGGCCTTCTCGTCCGCCGGCTTTCCGATCACGATGAGCCGGCGCGGCATTCCTCCCGATTCACGCTTCACTCGAACCGCCATGACGCTGAAATCGCTCCCCGCCTGGACTGCCCTTCAATCCCACTTCGAACAGATCCGCCACGCGCGGCTGCGCGACTGGTTCGCGCCGGAAAACGATCGCGCGCCGACCCGCGCCGAACGCTTCACGATTCCGGGCGGCGGTCTCGCGGCCGATTTCTCGAAGAACCGCATCGACGACGAAACGCTGCGCCTGCTCGTGCAGCTCGCGCGCGACGCCGGCGTCGAAGCGCGCCGCGACGCGATGTTCGCGGGCGAGGTCGTCAACCCGACCGAAGGCCGCGCGGCGCTGCACACCGCACTGCGCGCGACCGATCCGCAGGCGCCGTTCCACGCGCAGGTGAGCGCCGAGCGCGCGAAGATGGCGACGTTCGCGCGCGCCGTGCGCAGCGGTACGTGGACGGGCTATACGGGCAAGCGCATCCGCCACGTGATCAACATCGGCATCGGCGGCTCCGATCTGGGCCCGAAGATGGTCGTGCATGCGCTGCACCACGTCGCGACGCGCGAGATCTCGACCCACTTCGTGTCGAACGTCGACGGCGCCGATCTCGCGCGCGTGCTCGAACAGGTCGATCCCGAGGAAACGCTCGCGATCATCGTGTCGAAGACGTTCACGACGCTCGAGACGATGACGAACGCACGCTCGCTGCGCGACTGGTTCGTCGCGCGCGGCTGCCCCGAAGACGCGCTCGCGAAGCACTTCGTCGGCGTGTCGGCGAACCCGGCCGAAGTCGTGAAGTTCGGCATCGCGGCGGACAACGTGTTCGAAATGTGGGACTGGGTCGGCGGCCGCTATTCGCTGTGGTCGGCGGTCGGCCTGTCGATCATGATCGCGGTCGGCCCCGAACAGTTCGACGAACTGCTGGCCGGCGCGAACGACATGGACCGCCACTTCCGCGAAGCGCCGCTCGAGCGCAATTTGCCGGTGCTGCTCGGCCTGATCGGCATCTGGTACCGGAATTTCTTCGGCTCGCAGAGCTATCTCGTCGCACCGTACTCGGAAGCGCTGCACTACCTGCCGTCGTACCTGCAGCAGCTCGAAATGGAGAGCAACGGCAAATCCGCGCGCCTGGACGGCGCCTTCGTCGACTACCCGACGTCGGCCGTCACGTGGGGCGAGCCGGGCACCAACGGCCAGCATGCGTTCTTCCAGATGCTGCACCAGGGGCCAACGATCGTGCCGATCGACTTCATCGCGGTGCTGACGCCCGAGCATCCGCTCGCGAGCCATCATCCGAAGCTGCTCGCGAACTGCTTCGCGCAGAGCGAGGCGCTGATGCTCGGCCGCACGCTGGAAGAAGCGCGCAAGATCGCCGGGCCGGGCAAGGAGGCGCTCGCGCCGCACCTGACGTTCCCCGGCAACCGCCCGACCACGACGCTGCTCGTCGATGCGCTGACGCCGCGCACGCTCGGCGCGCTGATCGCGCTTTACGAGCACAAGGTGCTCGTGCAGGCGACGGTGTGGGACATCAATCCGTTCGACCAGTGGGGCGTCGAGCTCGGCAAGATTCTGGGCAAGGTCGTCGAGGCCGATCTGTCGGCCGACTCGGTCGATCCGGCGAAGCACGACTCGTCGACCACCGCGCTGATCGAGCGCGCCCGCGCGGCGCTCAAGCGTTGAAGCACTGACGCGACGGCGTCATGCCCGTGCCGGCCGCGCGCTTCACGCTGCGCGGCCGGCACGAACATTCACGCGTTGCGCGATGCCGCGTGCGGCGCGACGATGCGCCCCGCGTCGATGGTGACCGTCGTCGCGCAGCGGCGCGCGAGTTCGGCATCGTGCGTGACGAGCACGAGCGTCGCGCCGTGCATGCGGTTCAGTTCGAACATCAGGTCGATGACCGCGTGGCCGGTGGCCGCGTCGAGGCTACCGGTCGGCTCGTCGGCGAACAGGATCGCCGGCCGCGTGACGAACGCGCGTGCGAGCGCGACGCGCTGCTGTTCGCCGCCCGACAGCAGCTTCGGATAATGCGCGGTGCGTTCGCCGAGACCGACCTGCACGAGCAGCGCCCGGGCGCGGTCGGCCGCATCGCGCGCGCTGATGCCGCCCTGCAGTTCGAGCGGCAGCATCACGTTCTCGAGCGCCGTCAGGTGCGGCATCAGCTGGAACGACTGGAACACGAAACCGACCGCGCCGTTGCGCAATGCCGCGCGCTCGTCCTCGTCGAGCTGGTCGAGCACGCGGCCGAGCAGGCGAACCGTGCCGCTCGTCGCGCTGTCCAACCCTGCGAGCAAGCCGAGCAGCGTCGATTTGCCCGACCCCGACGCGCCGACGATCGCGAGGCTGCTGCCCGGCTGCACGGCGAGCGTGATGCCGTCGAGGATCGTCAGCTCGCCCGTTGCATCGGCAACCCGCTTGCACACGTCATGGACTTCGATGATCGGATCGGTAATCTTGAACATGGACACGACATTTCACTGGAAAAGACGCGCGGCGACCGCCGCGCTGCTGGGCACCCTGCTGGCCGTCACCGTGCCCGTACGCGCTGCGACGGCGCCGACATCGAGCCCGCCCGTGATCGTCGTGCTCGGCGACAGCCTGTCGGCCGAATACGGATTGCCGCGCGACACCGGCTGGGTGGCGTTGCTGCGGCAACGGCTCGCGACCGAGCGAATCGATTATAGCGTCGCGAACGCCAGCGTCAGCGGCGACACCACGAGCGGCGGCCGTGCGCGGCTGCCCGCGGTGCTGCAGCGGCTCAAGCCGTCGATCGTCGTCGTCGAACTCGGTTCGAACGATGCGCTGCGCGGCGTGCCGCTCGCGACGACCGAACAGAACCTGCGCGATATCATCGCCGGCGCGCGACGTGCGCAGGCAAAGGTCGTGCTGGTCGGCATGTACGTGCCGCCCAATTACGGCCCCGACTACACGCAGAAGTTCCATGCGCTCTATACGCGGCTGTCGAAGGATCTCGCCGTGCCGCTCGTGCCGTTCCTGTTGGCCGGCATCGAGAACAAGCCCGAGATGTTCCAGGCCGACCAGATGCACCCGGCACGGCAGGCCCAGGGCATCCTGCTCGACAACGTATGGCCGGCGCTGAAGCCGCTGCTCGGCAAGCCGCACGGCTGACCGCGGCTGCACCGGAAAACAAAAAGCCCCGCTTCGAGCGGGGCTTTTCGATGGTTGCGGGCGAAACGATGCTCAGTTGTCGCCGTCCTGCTGCTGGCTGGCCGTCGTGCTGCCGTACAGCTTCACCTTCGAGCGATCGCGCAGCGCGGCGAGGTACGCTTCGCCTTCGCTTTGCGCGTCGACCTGCGCCATCTGCTGCTGCGCGGCGGCCAGTTGCTGCGGATCGACCGCGGAACCGGGGATCACCGCGTTCACGCGGTAGATCGCATAGCCGTCCGCACCGAGGTCGACACCGACGTAAGCCGGCAGCGTCTTCGCATCGACCTTGTAGACGGCGCTCAGCGCAGCCGGCGTCAGGCCCTGCGACTGCGTGCGCGACACCTTCTGCGCGGCCGTAAAGCCGTCGGCCGACTTCGACTTCTGCAATTCGGCCAGCTTCGCCGCACCGTCCTTCTTCGCGAGTTCCGCGGCCTGCTCGGCGATGACCTTCTGGCGCACGACGTCCTTGATCGCGTCGAGCGCGGGCACCGCAGCCGGCTTGTGCTCGGTCACGCGCGCCGAGATCAGCGTGTTGTTGCCGACGTCGATCGCCTGCGTGTTGTTCTGGTTCTTCACCGCGTCGTTCGCGAACACGGCGGCCAGAAACTTCGGATTGTTCAGCGGGCTCGTCGGCGGCAACTGCGGATTCGGCGTCGGCGTGACGGTGGCCGTCTGGATCGTCAGCTTGTACTTGTCCGCGGCCGGCTGCAGCGTCTTCGCCTTTTCGTAGACGGTCGACGTGAAACCTTCCGCATTGTCCGAGAACGCCTTCGCTGCGTACTGCTGCTTCAGGTCGATCGCGATCTGGTCTTTCACTTCCGCGAACGGCTTGACGACGGCCGGCTTCACTTCGGTCGCCTTCAGGATGTGGAAACCGAGATCCGACTGCACGAGACCGCTCACGTCGCCCTGCTTGAGCGAGAACGCGGCATCGTCGAACGCCTTGCCGCCCGCGGTCGAACCGCGCGTGATGAAGCCGAGGTCGCCGCCCTTCGCCGCCGACGGCGCGTCCTGCGAGTTCTTCTGCGCGATCTGCGCAAATTGATCGGGATGCGCTTTCACGTCGGCGAGCAGTTGCTCGGCCTTCGCTTTCGCGGCCGCCTTGTCGGCCGCGCTGACGCTGCCCGGCGCGGCGATGAAGATGTGGCTCACGCGCACCTGCGCTTCGGTACGGAAGTGCGTCGGGTTGTCGTCGTAGAACTTCTTGATGTCCGCTTCGGTCGGCTGCGCGCTCGCGGCCGCCGCGGCCGGCGAATAGACGAGGTACTGGATCGTCGCGGTTTCCGGCGTCGCGAAGCTCTGCTTGTGCGCGTCGTAGTACGCGGTGAGCTGCGCGTCGGTCGGCTGGACCTTCGCTGCGAAGTCGCTCGTCTTCAGCACGAGCGCCTGCACTTCACGCTGCTGCGCGGCGAGTTCGGACAGGCGTTGCGCGAGGCTCTTCGGCGTGAACGCGCTCGACACGATGCTCGCAGGAATCTGCTGCAGCGACAGGCTGTAACGCACGCGCTCCTGATACTGCTCGGGCGTCATCCCCTGGAATGACAGCAGTTGCGCATAGCGTTCGACGTCGATCGTGCCGTCGGGCTTCTTCAGCGACGCGATCATCGGGTCGCTCATCAGCGCGTCGCGCACCGCGTTGTCGGACGCGGTCAGGTGCAGACGCTGCGTCTCGTCGGCCAGCACGCGTTGCTGGATCAGGCCGTCGAGCACCTGCTTGCGATGCTCGGGCGTGTCGAACATCTTGATGTCGAACTGCCCACCGAGCGCCTGGCGCGCCTGGTCGATCTGCTGGCGGAACGCGCCGTCGAATTCGACCCGCGTGATCTTGTGCCCGTTGACCGCCGCGACGTTCGCACTGTCATCGAAGAAGCCGCGGAAGCCTTGGATCCCGACGAAACCCAGCCCCGGCAACACGATCAGGAGCAGGAGCGCCATCATCAGGCGCTGGTGATTACGGAAGAAATCGAGCATGCGTGACGGGAAGATTGGACAAAACGACCGATATTACAACATACGGGGTGGGACGGGAAAAAAGCAGGCAAATGCTGTGCGCGAACGGAACCGGAATCCGGAAGCCTCGCAGGCGACTTTTCGCCACTCCGCAGCCACGCGCTCGCAAGCGAGCGCAAACCGAACGCACAAACAACAATGCCCGCACAAGGCGGGCATTGTTGTTTGTTTGGCGGAGCGGACGGGACTCGAACCCGCGACCCCCGGCGTGACAGGCCGGTATTCTAACCGACTGAACTACCGCTCCTTGGTCTGGCTGAATCGTGAAACTGGTGGGTGCTGAGGGGTTCGAACCCCCGACCTACGCCTTGTAAGGGCGCCGCTCTACCAGCTGAGCTAAGCACCCGTTTCCGATTCGTTCTGACTGCGATCTGCGTTTGCGCATCAACAATCAGCGAGCCCGCAAGTTTAATTCATCCCCGATCATTTTGCCAAGCCTGGCGCGCGAATTTTTTACGAACGCGCTCGCATGATTCCGATGCGCGTAAAAAAACCCGCGGACACCGCCGCGGGTTTTCGGGAACGACCGTCAGCAACGACGGCGTTCAGCGCCTCAGTGCTTGACGACTTCCGTCGAGCCGGCATCCTTCGCCGCCTCGCCGACCGGCGCCGCAGCCTTCGCCTCTTCTTCCGGCGGCAGCGGCGTCGGCGAACGCTCGAGCGCGAGCTCCAGCACCTTGTCGATCCAGCGAACCGGCACGATCTCGATCGCGTTCTTCACGTTGTCCGGAATGTCCGCGAGATCCTTCACGTTCTCTTCCGGGATCAGCACGAGCTTGATGCCGCCGCGATGCGCCGCCAGCAACTTTTCCTTCAGCCCGCCGATCGGCAGCACTTCGCCACGCAACGTGATTTCGCCCGTCATCGCGACGTCGGCCCGCACGGGAATACCCGTCAGCACCGACACCAGCGCGGTCGTCATCGCACCGCCGGCGGACGGACCGTCCTTCGGCGTCGCGCCTTCCGGCACGTGGATGTGGATGTCCTGCTTCTCGAACGCTTCGTCCTTGATACCGAGACGACGCGAACGCGAGCGCACGACCGAACGCGCAGCCTCGACCGACTCCTTCATCACGTCGCCGAGCGAGCCCGTACGAATCACGTTGCCCTTGCCCGGCATCACCGCGGCTTCGATCGTCAGCAGATCGCCGCCGACTTCCGTCCACGCGAGCCCCGTCACCTGACCGACCTGGTTTTCCTTCGCCGCGAGGCCGAAGTCGTACTTGCGCACGCCGAGGAACGTATCCAGATTCTCGCCATCGACCTTGATCGCACCCGACGCCTTCTTCAGCAGCAGCATCTTCACGACCTTGCGGCAGATCTTCGACACTTCCCGCTCGAGCGAACGCACACCGGCTTCGCGCGTGTAGTAGCGGATGATGTCGCGAATCGCCTGCTCGGTGACCTCGATCTCGCCTTCCTTCAGCCCGTTGTTCTTTTTCTGCTTCGGCAGCAGGTAACGCTGCGCGATGCTGACCTTCTCGTCTTCCGTGTAGCCCGACAGACGGATCACTTCCATCCGGTCGAGCAGCGGCGGCGGGATGTTCAGCGAGTTCGACGTCGCGACGAACATCACGTCCGACAGATCGAAGTCGACTTCGATGTAGTGGTCGGCGAACGTGTGGTTCTGTTCCGGATCGAGCACTTCGAGCAGCGCCGACGACGGATCGCCGCGGAAATCCATGCCCATCTTGTCGACTTCGTCGAGCAGGAAGAGCGGATTGCGCACGCCGACCTTCGCGAGGCTTTGCAGGATCTTGCCCGGCATCGAACCGATGTACGTGCGGCGGTGGCCGCGGATCTCGGCTTCGTCACGCACGCCGCCGAGCGCCATCCGGACGAACTTGCGGTTCGTCGCGCGAGCGATCGACTGGCCGAGCGAGGTCTTGCCGACGCCCGGGGGCCCGACGAGGCACAGGATCGGCGCCTTGACCTTGTCCACGCGCTGTTGCACCGCGAGATACTCGAGGATCCGTTCCTTGACCTTCTCGAGGCCGAAGTGATCCTCGTCGAGCACCTGCTCGGCGTTCGACAGGTCGTTGTTGACCTTGCTCTTCTTGCGCCACGGCAGGCCGATCAGCGTGTCGATGTAGTTGCGCACGACGGTCGCTTCCGCCGACATCGGCGACATCAGCTTCAGCTTCTTCAGCTCGGCGTCGGCCTTCTTCTTGGCTTCCTTCGGCATGCGCGCGGCGTTGATGCGCTTCTCGAGCTCTTCGAGATCCGCACCTTCCTCGCCCTCGCCCAGTTCCTTCTGGATCGCCTTGACCTGTTCGTTCAGGTAGTACTCGCGCTGGCTCTTTTCCATCTGGCGCTTCACGCGCCCGCGGATGCGCTTTTCGACCTGCAGGATGTCGATCTCGGCTTCGAGCTGCGCGAGCAGATGCTCGAGGCGCTCGATGACCGGGAACATCTCGAGGATGTGCTGCTTCTGGTCGAGCTTCAGCGGCAGGCGCTCGGCGATCATGTCGGCGAGACGGCCGGCTTCGTCGATGCCCGACAGCGACGTGAGAATCTCCGGTGGGATCTTCTTGTTCAGCTTCACGTACTGGTCGAACTGCGACACGATCGCGCGACGCAGCGCTTCCGTCTCGGCGCTGTCGGCATGATCCGGCTCGAGCGGCATCACTTCGCAGGAGAACTGCGTCTCCTGTTCTTCGATGGACAACGCCTTCGCGCGCTGCAGGCCCTCGACGAGCACCTTCACGGTGCCGTCCGGCAGCTTCAGCATCTGCAGAATGTTGGCGATACAACCGACCTCGTACATGTCCTTTTCGGTCGGTTCGTCCTTGGCCGCGGTTTTCTGGGCGACGAGCATGATGTGCTTGCCGCCTTCCATCGCTGCTTCGAGGGCCTTGATCGATTTCGGCCGGCCCACGAAGAGCGGAATGACCATGTGCGGGAAAACGACGACGTCCCGCAGCGGCAGCAGCGGGAGCGTGATGCGTTCCGGCGGGAGAAGTTGGGTGCCTGACATTTCATTTCCCCATGAGTGGAATCAATTGTTCGGTAATTGAGGCCGCCACAACGAATTGCAAGCCTTCAAGTGCGGGAAATATTCGGTAAGAAAGTAACCACCGCGTGTCGAGTCAGAGTTACCCACAAGATAAACGAAAAAAAGCCGCCCACGGACTCATGAACGGCCTTTTTCGCTGAACATCGTCGGCAAGCCGGTCAGTTCGAACCCGCCACCTTCGGCGTGTCCTCGTAGATCAGCAAGGGCTTGCCGTCCCCATCGATGACATTCTCGTCGATGATGACCTTGCTGACCCCTTTCATCGTCGGCAGCTCGTACATCACGTCGAGCAACGCCTGTTCGATGATCGAACGCAAACCGCGCGCGCCGGTCTTGCGGCGGATCGCCTTGCGGGCGACCGCCTGCAACGCGCCCGGCCGGATTTCCAGCTCGACGCGCTCCATTGCGAACAGCTTGTGATACTGCTTGACGAGCGCATTCTTCGGCTCGACCAGGATCTTCATCAGCGCGGCTTCGTCGAGCTTGCCGAGCGTCGCGACCACCGGCAGGCGGCCGATCAATTCGGGGATCAGACCGAATTTGATCAGGTCTTCCGGTTCCGTTTCGCGCAGCACCTCGCCCGCGTCGCGTTCCTGCTTGCTCTTGACCGTCGCGCCGAAGCCGATACCGGTTTTCTCGGTACGATCGGTGATCACCTTTTCGAGACCGTCGAACGCGCCGCCGCAAATGAACAGGATGTTGGTCGTGTCGACCTGGATGAAATCCTGGTTCGGGTGCTTGCGGCCGCCCTGCGGCGGCACCGACGCCATCGTGCCCTCGACGAGCTTCAGCAGCGCCTGCTGGACGCCCTCGCCCGACACGTCGCGCGTGATCGACGGGTTGTCCGATTTGCGGCTGATCTTGTCGATTTCGTCGATGTAGACGATCCCGCGCTGGGCCTTGTCGACCTCGTAGTTGCAGTTCTGCAACAGCTTCTGGATGATGTTCTCGACGTCCTCGCCGACGTAGCCGGCTTCGGTCAGCGTCGTCGCGTCGGCGATCACGAACGGCACGTTGAGCAACCGCGCGAGCGTCTGCGCGAGCAGCGTCTTGCCGGAGCCCGTCGGGCCGATCAGCAGGATGTTGCTCTTCGACAACTCGACGTCGTCCTTCTTGTCGAGATGCTTCAGGCGCTTGTAGTGGTTGTACACGGCCACCGCGAGGATCTTCTTCGCGCGCTCCTGGCCGATCACGTACTGATCGAGGATGTCGCGAATTTCCTGCGGGCTCGGGAGATCCGACCGGGACAGGCTGGCCTCGACGCCGGCGGCAGCCGCCTCGTCGCGAATGATTTCGTTGCAGAGGTCGATACATTCATCGCAGATGAACACCGACGGGCCCGCGATGAGTTTTTTCACCTCATGCTGGCTTTTCCCGCAAAACGAGCAATACAACAGCTTCTCGCTGTTCGAACCTTTTTTGTCCGCCATGAATGTAGAGCCTCCGGACAGGTAAATGACATGATACGCCGATTGCTCCGGACGCCGCGCCTAGGGCGCGACCGGAGCCGGCTGGATGCGCTTGCCGCAGATGCTCAGGGCACTCGGGACGTTTGAGGGCGCCGGCCCGAATCGGGGCGGCACCCCGTTTAAGCTCACGGGCGCTTCAGCAGCACCTGATCGATCAGCCCGTACGCCTTCGCGTCCTCGCTCGACATGAAGTTATCACGGTCGGTGTCGCGCGCGATGCGCTCGACGTCCTGGCCCGTGTGCTGCGCGAGCAGGTTGTTCAACCGTTCCTTCAGGTACAGGATCTCGCGTGCCTGGATCTCGATGTCGGATGCCTGGCCGCGCGCGCCGCCGAGCGGCTGGTGAATCATCACGCGCGAGTTCGGCAGAGCAAAACGCTTGCCCTTCGCGCCCGACGCGAGCAGGAACGCACCCATGCTGGCCGCGAGGCCCATGCACAGGGTCGACACGTCCGGCTTGATGAACTGCATCGTGTCGTAGATCGCCATCCCGGCCGACACCGAGCCGCCCGGGCTGTTGATGTAGAGGCTGATGTCCTTGTCGGGATTCTCGCTCTCGAGGAACAGCAATTGCGCGACCACGAGGTTGGCGGTCTGGTCGTTCACTTCGCCGACCATGAACACCAGGCGCTCCTTCAGGAGACGCGAATAGATATCGTACGAACGCTCGCCGCGGCCGCTCGTTTCGACGACGATCGGCACCAGCCCCAGCGCTTGCGCCTCGAAACCCTGCGGCGCGTTCGAAGCAAGCATGTCCAGCAATTCAGCGCGAGTGATCATTCAATGAACCTTGTTCGAATGGAAAATTGAACGGAAGGAAGCCGCCCGCCCAATCGCCATATTAATGGCAACCGTGCGCTTGACGTAAAAACGGCGTGCGGGCCGTCGCTCCGACAGCCGGCACGCCGCTAGAGCAACACTTACGCTTGCGCCGATGCGCTCGCGAGTGCCTCGAAGCTCACTTCCTTGTCCGTCACCTTTGCCTTGCCCAGCACGAAATCGACGACGTTGCTTTCAACGACGAACGCTTCCATCTCGGCGAGGCGCTGCTGGTTGGAATAATACCAGCGGACCACTTCCTTCGGGTCTTCGTAGCTCTTCGCGAACTCGTCGACTTCCGCGCGGATCTGTTCCGGCTTCGCTTCGAGGCCGTTCGCCTTCACCAGTTCGGCCAGCACGAGGCCCAGCTTCACGCGGCGCTCGGCCTGCTCGACGAACATTTCGGCCGGGATCGGCGCGTCCTTCGCGTTCGGCACGCCGCGCTGCGCCAGATCCTGGCGAGCCATTTCGACGAGACGTTGCTGGTCCTGCTCGATCAGCGCCTTCGGCACGTCGAGTTCGGAAATCTTCAGCAGCGCGTCCATCACCTGGTTCTTGACGATCGACTGCGTGCGACGCTTCGCTTCGCGCTCGAGGTTTTCCTTGATCTCGGCGCGCATCTTCGTGAGGTCGCCGTCTTCGATACCGAGCGACTTCGCGAATTCCGCGTCGATTTCCGGCAGGTGCGGCCATTCGATCTTCTTCATCGTGACCGTGAACTGCGCCGTTTTGCCGGCGACGTCCTTGCCGTGGTAGTCGTCCGGGAACTTGAGGTCGAACGTACGCTGTTCGCCGACCTTCAGGCCGAGCGCCGCCGTTTCGAATTCCGGCAGCATGCGGCCTTCGCCGAGCACGAACGGGAAATCTTCGGCCGTGCCGCCCGGGAACGCGACGTCGTCGATCTTGCCGACGAAGTCGACCGTCACGCGGTCGCCGTTCTTCGCTGCGGTGTCGTCGCCGCCGTCGCCGTGCTCGCCGGCTTCGCCGCGTGCGTGGTAGTGCACGCGCTGCTTGCGCAGGATGTCCAGCGTGCGGTCGATTTCGGCGTCGCCGATCGACGTGGTCGAGCGCTCGACTTCAGCCGTCGCCAGATCGCCGATCTTCACTTCCGGGTAGACCTCGAACGTCGCGTCGAACGCGTAGGCATTCTCAGCCTGCTCCTGCTTCGGCTCGAAGCTCGGCTGGCCGGCGACGCGCAGGTTTTCCGCGCGGCTGATCGTGAAGAATTCCTGGCCGATCTTGTCGCTCAGCACTTCGGCTTCGACCTGACCCGCGTATTGCTGGGCGACCATCTTCACCGGCACCTTGCCCGGGCGGAAACCCGGCATGCGCACGGTCTTCGCGAGTTTCTGGATGCGGGCGTCGATTTCCTTCTGCACGGTGTCTTTCGGCAAAGAAATCGTCACACGGCGTTCAAGCTTGCCGAGGTTCTCAACAACGTTAGCCATGGCTTCAATCGTCCTAAAATTATTCGAGCGAATCGGGTTTTCCTTGCCGTGCCTGCCTGCAGCATGCGGTGCGTCGCACTCGCACGCCGCGCCGGAGCGCCACGCCATCCCTGCACGCGCCGGATGGCTAGCGCAAGCGGCTCGGAGCACGGCTTTGGCCGGAAGAATCGAGTATTCTAGCAAACAATTTTCCTCATACGGCCAGATCGGTGCGACACGCGTGCGTCCCGCGCCGTCGACGGCCCGTTACACGGCCCACGCACGCGGATCGCGGCTATGCCGAACGGCGTATCCACCGCGCGCGCGCCATCCTGTAAGCTCCGATAGCGTGTGAGCCACTCTCGTGGCCCGACCGCTCATTCTTCACACCAATAACGCCTTCCGGAGACACCATGCCGCACCACCCGTCCGCGCCTGTCGTCGTCATCGCGCCCGATTCGTTCAAAGGCTCGCTTTCCGCCGAGCAGGTCGCGGACGCGATCGCCACCGGCATCCGCCGCGCGCGGCCCGACGCGGTCGTGCGCTGCTGCCCGATGGCCGATGGCGGCGAAGGCACGCTCGACGCGATGCTGGCAGGCGGCGGCACGCGGCGCACGCTGCGGGTGGCCGGTGCGTCGCTGGCGGCGCGCGATGCGGCGGTCGGCGTGATCGATGCGCGCACCGCGATCGTCGAGACGGCCGAGATCGTCGGGATCACCGACCCGGTCGGCATGAGCGTGCCGGTCGACGCGCGCAGCACGCGCGGGATGGGCGACGCAATCCGCACGCTGCTCGACGACGGCGTGCGCCGCTTCTTCGTCGCGCTCGGCGGCAGCAGCACCAACGACGCGGGCGCCGGGTTGCTCGCGGGCCTCGGCCTGCAATGCTTCGACGCCGGCGGCCAGTCGGTCGAGCCGGTGCCGTCGCGGCTCGCCGACATCGCGCACATCGACGCGTCGGGGCTCGATCCGCGCCTGAAGGAAACGGAATTCGTCGGCATGTCCGACGTCGACAACCCGCTGACGGGCGCGCATGGCGCGACCGCCGTATTCGGTCCGCAAAAGGGCGTGACGGCCGCCCAGGTCGCGATCCTCGATGCGGCCCTCGCCCGCTTCGCCGACCTGCTCGAAGCCGCGCTCGACCGCCGCGGCCGCGACCTGCCGGGTGCGGGCGCCGCGGGCGGCCTCGGTTTCGCGCTGCACATGCTCGGCGCACGCTTCGAGCCCGGCGCCGAAGTGGTCGCGCGCCAGGTCGGGCTCGACGCCGCACTGGCCGGCGCCGACTGGCTGATCACCGGCGAAGGCCGCTCCGACGTGCAGACGCTGCACGGCAAGGCGCCGTTCATCGCTTGCCGGCACGCGCGGGCTGCCGGCGTAAGCGCGTCGCTGCTGTCGGGCGCGGTCGACCCGGCCGCGCTGCCGCGCCTGTCCGAGCATTTCTCCGGCTGCTTTTCGCCGGCGCCCGGGCCGATCACGCTCGACGTCGCGATCCGCGACGCGGCCAATCTGCTCGCGAACGAAGCGGAACAGTTGACACGCCTGAAGTACGGTGCACACTGACCGTTGACCCGAGCGCGCGATACAGGAACAATCGGGCCCGCCCTTTTTCTTCAGGATTCGACATGAAAGGCCGTCAAGCCGGGCTCGATCAGTTTCTGACCTATCGCCTCCATGCGCTCACGAAGCGCTCCGACCGCGGGATCGGCGAGGTGTACCGGCACAAGCTCGACATCTCGCTGCCCGAGGCGCGCGTGATCGCCGCCGTCGGCGCATTCGGCCCGTTCTCGATCATGGATCTCGCGCGCCACACCAATCTCGACAAGAGCCAGGCGAGCCGCGCGGCGGAAGCGCTGCTGCGCCAGGGGCTGCTCGAGCGCAGCGCGAGCGACGAAGACGGCCGGATCGTGCTGATCGCGCTGACCACCGACGGTCGCGCGCTGCATCGCAAGATCATGCCGATCGTGCGCAAATGGAACGACGGCTTGCTCGCATGCCTGTCCGACAGCGAACGTCAGACGTTCGAGCGGCTGCTCGACAAGGTCGTCACGCACGCGACCGAACGCGACGACTGAGTCGCGTGGCGGGCCGCCATCGCCGGATTGGCGAGCGCTGGCGGCAGGTTTGATCCGACGCATCAGACAGGCCGCCCGGGTCGCATCACGTGCGATCCGGGCGGCCCGTTTTGCATCATGCGGCCGGCATCGCACGAAGCGCGCGTGGTCGCGTTGACGGCGTTGCCGGCGGCCGCGAATTCAGCCGCCCCGTGCGCACTACAACCCGCTGTTCGCCGCGCGCTGGCGCAACAACCCGAGCACCGCGTCGCAGTACGGGGTCGGCACGCCAAGCTTGCGGCCGAGCTCCGGAAACACGCCGAGGATCGGCCCGATCTCCAGCGAGCGCCCCGCCTCGAAATCCTGCAGCATCGACGTCTTGAATGCGCCGAGCTTGCGCGTAACCGCGATCCGCTCGGGGCCGCTCATCCCGGTGGACAGGCCGAGCCTCGCGCCGATCGCGGCTGCCTCCTCCATCATCCGCAGCGCGAGATCCTGCGTGAACGGATCGTCGAGCAACTGCTCGGCCGTCGACCCGGTCAGCGCGCTCAGCGGATTCATGTTCATGTTGCCCCACAGCTTCGTCCAGATCTCGGTCCGGATCGCGCGCGTCGATTCGACGTCGAAACCGCCGGCCGAGAGCGCGTCGGCGAACCGCGCGGTGGGCATGTCGAGCCGCGGATCGGGCGTGCCGACGATCAGCCGGTTGCCGCGCCCGCGACGCACGACACCCGGCGCATCGGTACTCGACGACAGGTGCACGACGCAGCCGATCGCCTGTGCAGGCGGCAACGCGGCCGACACCGCGCCGGCGGGGTCGACCGCATCGAGCGGCACGCCGTCGATTGCCCCTTCGAGCCCGTGCGTGAACCACCACGGCAGCCCGTTCATCGCCGCGACGATCACGGTGTCCGGCCCGACCAGCGGCGCGATGCGCGCGGCCAGCGCCGGCAGCGCCTGTGCCTTCAGCGCGATCACCACGTAGTCCTGCACGCCGAGCGCGGCCGCATCGTCGCTGGCGCGCACCGGCACCGACGAGATTGCGCCCGCCTCGTCGATCACGCGCACGCCGTGCGTATTCAGTGCATCGAGCGTCGCGCCGCGTGCGTACGCGCTCACGGTCATGCCGGCTCTCGACAACGCGGCCGCGAGCAATCCGCCGATCGCGCCGACGCCGACCACCGCCGTGCGCACCGACCCCGAATTCGTGTCCTTCATGATGGCATTCCGTCTCCTGGGAGCTGACGAGCATAACGCTCAATGGTTGCGGGCACAACCATTCTGGCAACGCAGTGCGCGCCGCCCGGCACACGTTCGTGCGCTTCAGCGCGGCACGCCGCCGGCTTCCACAGCTTCGTCGTCGGTCGCGCCGCCGGTCGCGCCGAGCATGCCGGCGATCTGGCTCTTGTCGTGCATGCCGAGCTTGCGGTACGCGCAGCGCAGGTAGTGGCGCACGGTGGTCGGCGAGATCGCCATCTGCTGCGCGACTTCCTTGTGCGAACGCCCGGCGCCGTAATAGCGGATCGCCGCGAGTTCGCGCGGGCTCAGCCGGTCGAGCAGCGAGCGCGGCCGCGCGTCGATCTGGAACAGCCCCGCGACGGGCACGCACTGGATGCGCAGCGCGTCGCCGACGAACGGCCGGCCCGAGTGGCGCCGCAGGTACGCGACGAGCGGCTCCGGCACGCGCGCGCCGGCCCAGTCCGGCCATTCCGTGCGCAGCACGTCGTCGAAACCGTGATCGGCGTGGTGCAGCACCCCGAAGTTGTCGCACAGCGCACGCGCGGCCGGCGCGACCGTGTCGGCGCGCTCGCGTTCGCGCGTGAGCTGCGCGGCGCGATTGATCGTCAATGCGGCCGCGAGATGCGGAATGACCTCCTCGAAACGACGCGCGTCGTCGTCGCCGAACGGCCGGTTCAGGCCCTGACGGTAGATCGACACGAACGTCGTCAGGCCGAAGCGGCGATCGAGCGTACACACGAACATCAATTGCGCAAGCCCGTATTTCACGCACCAGTCGCGAAACCGCGCATCGAGCCCCGGCTCGACGACCGACAGCCGCACCGCGCGGCCGTGTGCGCCGTGCAACGTGCGGTGCGCGAGCGGATCGCAATCGCGCACGCGCTTCCAGTCGCTGAAGAACGCGTGCGGCAACCGGTACAAAAAGCTGTTGTGCATCACCGGGCCGGTCGGCAGATGGGTCGCGACGCCCGTCCACGCGGCATCGAACGGCATGAGCGCCTGCAGCAGCGAAAAGAACCGGTACTCGAATTCGCCGATGGCGGACTGCACGGCCACCGCGTACAGGTCGAGCAGCATCAGGCCGAGTGCGCGCTGCGCTGCGTCGCCACGCGTGACGCCGTCGAAATCGGCGCGACGGGACGGCCGCGGCGGCCACGCGAATTCGTCGAGCACGATGGCGGCCGGCACGTCGCGCAGCGCGTCGAGATCCTGCCCGATATCCGTCGTGATCCTCACCTTCCGCTCCCCTGCCCGGTCGGGCTGCTGATGTGCGCAACGACACCGGCCGATTATAGCGAGCGGCTTTTTTGGCGGGCCGGGGCGCCGGAACGCTCGCCAGCCCCATCCATTTGAACGGTGCGCCGCCGGTTGCTGCTGCGCAGCAACGCGCGCGGCGGCATCGCGGGGCCTTTGCGCCGTGCGTCGCGGGTTTTCCGCACCGTTCATCTGGACGACTGTTCGGCCGTTTTCCCGCTGCGGACACTGCGTCGCGACAACACCAACGACAAACCGATGCAGGACGGTATGGAGAACCCGACGTGACGACACCCCGCTTCATCCGCACGGCCGCGGCCGCCGCGGCGCTTGCCGCATGCGGCGCCGCCGCGCACGCGCAGTCCGCCCTCACGCTGTACGGCGCGCTCGACGCCGGCGTGCAATATCTGACGCACGCCGACGGGCATCGTTCGGCCGTGCGGTTGCAGAACTACGGCATCCTGCCTTCGCAGTTCGGGATCAAGGGCCACGAGGATCTCGGCGGCGGGTGGCGGGCGCTGTTCAAGCTCGAACAGGGCCTCAACCTCAATGACGGCACCGCGACCGTGCCCGGCTACGCGTTCTTCCGCGGCGCATATGTGGGGATCGCCGGGCCGGTCGGCACCGTCACGCTCGGCCGCCAGTTCAGCGTGCTGTTCGACAAGACGCTGTTCTACGACCCGCTCTGGTATGCGTCGTACAGCGGTCAGGGCGTGCTCGTGCCGATGAGCGCGAACTTCATCGACCACTCGGTCAAATACCAGTCGCCGACGTTCGCCGGCTTCGACGTCGAGGCGCTCGTCGCGACCTCGGGCGTCGCCGGCAATACGCGCGCCGGACGCGTGCTCGAGCTCGGCAGCCAGTACACGAGCAACGGCCTGTCGGTCAGCGCGGTGCTGCATCAGGCGCACGGCGACGTATCGGCGGCGGCCGACGCGTCTGCGCGGCGTCGCGAACTCGGCACGCTCGCCGCGCGTTATGCATTCGCGACGCTGCCGCTCAGCGTGTATGCGGGCGTCGAGCGCCTGACCGGCGACCTCGACGCGGCCCGCACGATCGTCTGGGGTGGCGCGCGCTACCTGACATCGAACGGAATCGGCCTGAACGCGGGCGTCTACCACACCGATTCGCGCACGCCGGCGATCGGCCATCCGACGCTGTTCATCGCGAGCACCACGTACGCGCTGTCCAAACGCACCGTCGCGTACGCGAACCTCGGCTATGCGCGCAACAGCGGCCAGAGTTCGCAGACCGTCTACGAATACGACCCGACGCCGCTCGCCGGCGCGTCGCAGTTCGGCGCGATGGTCGGCATGTACCACCTGTTCTGATTCCGTCAACGAGATCCCGCCATGAAAACCTTGTCCTCCGATGCCGCCCTCTCGCCCGGCCGCGCATCGACATTCGCTCGTGCGACCCTCGTCGCGCTCGTCGTGTTCGCGGCCATCACGCCGCTGCTGCTGCTCGTGGCGCCCGCCGTCGCCGGTCGGCTGGCGACGCAGCTCGGTTTGTCCGCGTCGCAAATCGGCATCTACTTCTTCGTCGAACTCGGCGCGTTCAGCGTCGCGACCGTGCCGTCGTACCTGTGGCTCGGTCGCATCGACGCGCGCCGCGTCGCCGCGTTCGCCATCGCGGTGTTCGGCGCGGGCAACCTACTGACCGCGCTCTGGATGCCGGGCTTTGCCGCGCTGCTCGCGCTGCGCGCCTTCACCGCGCTCGGCGGCGGCTCGCTGATGGTGCTCTGCATGACGAGCGCGGCGACGAGCAAAAACAGCGACCGGGTGTACGGCCTGTGGGTCGTCGGCCAACTGATCGCGGGCGCGATCGGCCTGTTCGTGCTGCCGCACGTGTTCGCCGCATTCGGGCTGCGCGCGCTGTACGTCGGGCTCGCCGCGCTCGCGCTGCTCGCGGCGCCGCTGTCGCGCGGCTTTCCATCGTCGCTCGGCATGCGGACGGCATCCGCGCACACCGCGCGCAGCGACGCACCGCGAACGCCGCGACGCTTCGTCGTACTCGCCATCGCCGCGGTGCTGACGTTCTATCTCGCGATCGGCAGCGTGTGGACGTTCGCGAGCCGCGCGGCGGCCGAGGCCGGGCTCGATCCGCAGTCGACCGGCAACGTGCTCGCGATCGCGAGCGTGATGGGGATCGCCGGCGCGGCGCTCGCGTCGTGCGCGGGCGGCCGGCTCGCGCGGCGCGCAATGCTGGCGGCCGGTTACGGGCTGCTCGCGGCGTCGCTCGTCGCGCTCGCCGCGCTACGTGACACCGGCGGCTACAGCGCGGCGATCTTCGTGTTCAAGTTCGCGTGGACCTTCGTACTGCCGTTCATCCTCGCGACCGTCGCGCAGATCGACACGTCGGGCCGCCTCGTCGCGACGCTCAATTTCGTGATCGGCGCGGGGCTCGCCGCCGGCCCGCTGCTGGCGGGCCTGATGCTCGACGCCGGCGGCACGATGCGCGCGCTGTTCGCGGCCGCGACGGCCGTCGCGATCGTGTCGTTCGCCGCGCTGCGCCACGTCGATCGCCGTTCTTCCGTTTCCTCCCAACCGTGACAGGTCACGCATCCATGAATCGCACTGCCTTCTTCACCGACGAACGCACTTTCTGGCATACCGGCGGCACGCACGCGCTGTTCTTTCCGGTCGGCGGCTGGGTCCAGCCGCCATCGAGCGCGGGCTACGCGGAATCGCCCGATTCGAAGCGCCGCTTCCTGTCGCTCGTGCAGGCATCGGGCCTCGCCGCGCAGTTGGACCTGCGCGGCGCCGAGCCCGCGACGGCCGCCGACCTGCTGCGCATTCATCCCGCGCACTATCTCGACGCGTTCCGCGCGCTGAGCGACGCGAACGGCGGCGACCTCGGCGAGCTCGCGCCGTTCGGCAAGGGTAGCTACGAGATCGCCGCGCTGTCGGCCGGCCTCGCGATCGCGGCGGTCGACACCGTCGTCGGCAAGCGCGCGGCGAACGCGTTCTCGCTGTCGCGGCCGCCCGGCCATCACTGCCTGCGCGACCGCCCGATGGGCTTCTGCCTGCTCGCGAACGTCCCGATCGCGATCGAAGCCGCGCGCGCGAAGCACGGCATCGAGCGCGTCGCGGTGATCGACTGGGACGTGCATCACGGCAACGGCACGCAGTCGATCTACTACGACGATCCCGATACGCTGACGATCTCGCTGCACCAGGACCGCTGCTTCCCGCCCGGCTACAGCGGTGCGGACGATCGCGGCGAAGGCGCGGGCATCGGCGCGAACCTGAACGTGCCGCTGCTCGCGGGCAGCGGCGACGATGCGTATCGCCATGCGTTCGAGCGGATCGTGCTGCCGGCGCTCGTGCGCTTCCGCCCCGAGCTGATCGTCGTCGCGAGCGGCCTCGATGCGAGCGCGGTCGATCCACTCGCGCGCATGCAGCTGCATACCGACAGCTACCGGTTCATGACCCTCGCGGTGAAGGAAGCCGCGCAGCGCCATTGCGGCGGGCGACTGGTGATCGTTCACGAAGGCGGCTATTCGGAGGCGTACGTGCCGTTCTGCGGGCTCGCGATCGTCGAGGAACTGGCCGGCATTCGCACCGAGGTCGCCGATCCGATGCTCGACCTCGCGATCGCGCAGCAGCCGGGCGAGCGGTTCGTCGCGTTCCAGCGCGCACTGCTCGACGAACTGGCCGCGTCGTTCGGGTTGTAACGCGCGGGAACGGACGTGACGGGGCCGGCCCGTGCCGGCCCTTGCGCGATCGGTGCGGATGGGGTTTCCTGTGTCTTTACCCCTGTTCCGGCACGAGGCCGCACTCTTCCGATGAAATCGTCCCCGCGCGACAACAACGACAACGCCAAAACGCGCCGCCAGCCGTCGAAGCTGGCCCTGAACATCGCCGCCGTGACGGTCGGCCTCATCACGTTCGCGATCGGCGCGGCGTGGGTAATCTATAGCTGGATCGTCGATCGCGAAGCGCAGTATTTCGCGATTCCGCTGGTGTTCTCGGTGCCGGTGATCGTGGCCGTCGCGATCCGCAGCTTCTGGGAATAAGTGCGGCGGAAACGACGAAGCGCTCATCTACGAGCCATTTGCAGGCCGGCATGCGTTCCTGGACTGTTGCATGCTGCCCTTCGATACAACACTGAGTGCGGACACAGCCAGCACCGTACCAACCGATTTCAGCACGGATTCCGCGGAAGGAGGCGCACCGCCCGCGATCCGCCACCCCGAGGAAGTCGACGTGGAAGCGGAGCAGTCCAGCGGCTTCCTGACGGTCGCGTCGGGTCTGGCGCTCCACGCCACGTTGTCGGCAGGCGTGGCCGCGACAGCCGGCATGGCCAGCATCAGCGCCAGAACGCCGATCGACGTGCGTATGGTGTGGGTCATCGACGGTCCCCGGTTGAACAGCCCGCGTGTATAAAAGGCTTTGCCATGTTACATGCCGCCGATTTAACGTGCCTGCGCAAACGGCATCCTCCCGGCTGACGGCCATCAACAAAAAAGCGCTGCGGTCAGCCGACCGGCAGCGCTTTTTCGCGAACGTGCCCTGACGGGGCACGTTCGACTTCTGGTGCGTGAGGCCGGACTCGAACCGGCACACCCTTGCGGGCGTCAGGACCTAAACCTGGTGCGTCTACCAATTTCGCCACTCACGCGTATTTCCGTCGCCTGATCGCGCGGGACGCAAGATGCGTGCTCCACGCGCCCGGGGCTTGCCCGGGACTTCTCACGCCGGCCCGAAAACCGGCACGCCCGATCAGGCGAGCGCGAGATTCTACCCGATCCGTTCGGCGTTGTCTCGCCCCGTCGGCGCCCGTCGTGCCGCGGTGCTAGAATGCCGCGCTCGACGTTTCGGCAGCGCGCCGCCGCGCGTCCCCCGAACCCGCCCCACCCGATCCAGCCCGTGAACTTCGACGACTACTGTCAGCAAAAGGCCGCCCCCGCCGGCTCCAGCGTCTACTACGCGCTGCGCCAGGCGCCGCTCGCCACGCAGCCGCGCCTGACCGCGCTGTTCGCGCTGCGCCGCGAACTCGAGGAAACCGTCAAGGAAACCAGCGATCCGACCGTCGGACACACGAAGCTCGCGTGGTGGCACAAGGAACTCGCAGCACTCGCCGACGGGCAGCCGTCGCACCCGGTCACGAAGGCGCTCGCGCAGCATCACCCGGCAATCGCCGCGGAAGCCGATGCATTGCGCACGCTCGTCAACGGTTACGGGATGGACCTCGAACAGGCGCGCTACCTCGATTTCGCGAACCTGCAGCGCTATATCGCACAGGTCGGCGGCACGTTCGCGTCGCTGGTTGCGCGCGCCAGTTCGCCGAACCCGGCCGATCCGCAGCCGTGGGCCGCGGACGTCGGCCGCGCGCTGATGCTCGCGCAATTCGTGCAGGAGCTCGGCAACGACGCGCGCCACGGCCGCATTTATTTGCCGATCGACGAACTGCAGCGCTACAACGTGACCGCGGCCGATCTGCTGAATCGCCGCTACAGCCCGGCCTTCACCGAATTGCTGCAATTCCAGACGACCCGCGCGCGCGACGCGCTCGCGGCCGCCGCTGCGGCGATTCCCGCCGCCGAACGCCGCGCGCAGCGCACGCTGCGCGCACAGATCGCGCTGGCCGGCGCACTGCTCGACGAAATCGCGCGCGACGGCTACCAGGTGTTGCACCAGCGCATTGCGCTCACGCCGATCCGCAAGCTGTGGATCGCGTGGCGCGCCGCACGCCGCCGCTGAGCGGCGCGCATCACACCTTCAGCAGCGGCAGCGTATCGAAACGCTGCTGCAGCACGCGCGTCGCATCGAGCCCCCACCACGGCCCAAGCACGGTCGCGTAAAGCTGGCGGAAATCGACCGCGACCGGCAGGTTGCCGTTGCCGTCGAGCCGCCCGAGCGCCGGCGGCGCACCGTACAACCCGCCCGCCACGCGGCCGCCCATTACGAAATGCGGCGCGGCCGTGCCGTGATCGGTGCCGTTGCTCTGGTTCTCGCGCACGCGCCGCCCGAATTCCGCATACGTCATCACGAGCGTCTCGTTCCAGCGCCCGAGTTCGATCAACGCCGCGCGCATCGCGCTCATCCCGTCCGCGAACTGCTTGAGCAGCGCGGCGTGCTGCCCCGGCTGGTTCTGGTGCGTGTCGAAGCCGTTGAGCGTCAGGCGCAGCACCGCGACACCGTCCTGTGCGCCGGGGCCGGACGCTTCGCACGCGGCCAGCACCTGCATCGCGGTCTTGACCGACGTGCCGAACGCGCCGGCCGGAAAGGCCGTCCTGAATTCGCGCATCCCGCCGCGCGGGCGCAGCCGGTCGGCCGCCTTCACGATGTCGTTCTCGACGTCGATGATGTGCGCGAGCGCCGGGTTCTGCTCGCGCAGCGACGACGGTTCGGCGAGCCGGGCCGCACGGATGAACTGCGCGGGATTGACGAGCGCGATCGCGCGCGCGCCGTTCGACAGCGGCCCCATCTCGGCGCTGCCGAGCACGACGCCGTCCGCCGCGAAACCGGGCGGCACGGGCGCCTGCGCGAACGTGCGCGTGAGCCAGCCTTCGTGCAGGTACTGATCCGAGCGCGACGCGGTGTCCCAGATCTCGATCGAACGGAAATGCGACAGGTTCGGCTGCGGATAGCCGACCCCCTGCACGACCGCGACCTGCCCGTCGCGCCACAGCGGCATCAGCGGCGCGAGCGACGGGTGCAGCCCCGTCTGCGCGTCGAGCTGCAGCACCTGGTCGCGCTTGATGCCGATGCTGCGCCGGAGCGGGTAATACAACGGATCGGCATACGGCACCACCGTGTTGAGGCCGTCGTTGCCGCCCTTCAACTCGACGAGGATCAGCACGTTCGCATACCCGGCCGCGGGCTTGCGCCCCGCCTGCGTCGCGGCGGCCGCCATCGCGGGCGCTTGCCACATCGATACGCCGGCAGCGGCCGCGGCGCCCGTGAGCGTCAGAAAATCACGTCGGTTCATCGCACATCCCTTGGTTCGCCGCCCCGCATCTTTGCCGCGGCGGCTGCCCGCTTCGTCGTCGTTTGCATCATTTCAGTTGATAGGCCGGATCCATCAGCAGCGCCTCGAGATACGCGCTGCCGGTCGAATCCGTGTCGATCGCCGCGACCGGCGAAAGCTGCAACACCGCGTGCTGCAACTGCAGCTCGGTCGACAATCCCGCGATCGCCTGCGGCCGCGCACGATACTGGGCGAGCCAGCGTTCGAGGTCGAAACGCAGGCCGCCGCGCGCCGGCTTCGCCGGCAGGCCGCGCAGGCCGACAGCGGACGCCGTGTCGATCACCGGCATCGCGTGCGCACGCGCGTTCGGCGGCGGCGTCATCGCGCCACGGGCCGGCGGCCGCATGCCGGCCGTCTCGGTCGCGCGGAACAGCTGCTCGACGAACTGCTTGCGCGACAGCAGCGTGGTGCTGTTGATCCACAGCGCGCCGCCCGGCCAACCCTTCACGTTCGGCGGATAGAACAGGTTCTGCCCGAGCGTGCGCACGGTGTCCGCGAGCATCTGCGGATCGCCGTATGCCACGTCGAACAGCCGCACCGACCCGACCACGAATTCCGCCGGCGACTTGACCAGCACGCCGCGGTTGCGCGGATCCCAGAACGCGTCGGTCGACCACAGCGCGGCGAGCGCCGCGCGAATGTCGTAGCCGCTCGCGCGAAACCGTTCGGCGATCGCATCGAGTGCGCCTGGCTCCGGCGTATCGGACACGAACTCGCGCCACAGCTTGCCGGCGATGAAACGCGCGGTGCCCGGCCGCTTCAGCAGGACGTCGAGAAAGCCATCGCCGTCGAACGGCCCGGTTTCGCCGAGGATCGTCTTGTCGGCGGCATCGTGCCAGTCGGGCCGCACCGCGAAGCGCAGCGTATCGGGATCGACGGTCCAGCCCGTCATCGCGCGCGCGGCTTCGGTCACGTCGTATTGTGTGTAGTGCCCTTCGCCGAGCGTGAACAGCTCCATCACCTCGCGCGCGAAATTCTCGTTCGGCCGCCCCTTGCGATTGCTCGCGCCGTCGAGATACTGCAGCATCGCCGGGTCCTTCGCGACCGCGTGCAGCAGCGTGCCGAAGTTGCCGAGCGCCTCGCGGCGAAACAGCGCGTTCTGCGCGGCCATCGTTTGCGGATAAGGGACCTTGTCCTGTCCGGACGTGAAATGCCCATGCCAGAACAGCGTCATGCGCTCGGTCAGCGGCGACGGCGTCGCGACCATCTCGTTGACCCAGGCCGCGCGCAACGCATCATAGCGGCGATTGCGCTCGCGCTGCTCGTCGCGCCGCATGTCGGGCGTCAGCGCCTGGCGCTGCGCGCGCGTCGGCGGCGGCTCGGCGAGCCAGTCGGGCCACGTCGTGACGGGTTCGCGTCGCGCGCTGCCGAGGGTGTCGGCGACGACCTGCGCGCGCGTCATGCCGATGATGCGCGCGACCTCGGCGGGCGCGGGAGAGAAACCGGTGCGGCTGAGGAAAAACAGTGCGTCGTCGGCATCGAGCGGCGACTGCATGGCAGGCGACGGCGCCGGTGCGGCAGCGTTCGCTTTCATCGTCATGGACTCCGGGAACGCACCGGCGGTGCGGATGCCCGTACAACGGCATTCGGCAGCAGAAAGTTGACGGAAAAAGTGCTACGAATTCTTTCCGCGCGGACACTTCCGCGCACGAAGAATGACGGCACGCGTCAGCGCTTGTACAGCTCGCGAACGGCGTCTTCGATGTGCTGGCGCAACAGGTGCCGCTCTTCGGGCGTCATGTGCCCGTCGCGGCGGCGCTGTTCGAGGTCGGGAGGCACGGCGGAACGGACCGTCATATCGGCGGCGCGATCGGGTTGCGGCGCTTTGCCGCGCGGCAGCTTGCGCGACGATGCGCCCTGCTCGGGGCGCTGCGCATACGCGAAGTTCGACGCATACGGACCGGCAAGCGCGATCGTCAGCATCAGTGCAATCCGGGCAGATCGCATGACCGTCCTCGCTTCTTTGGTCGATTTGTTCCCTTCGTCACGCGGCAACCGGTTACCTCTGGTACTTGAAAAACCCTGCGGAATTCGGGTGTGCAAAGATGAAAGATGGAGTGCAGGGGAGTATCTACCGAATTTCGGCTTCGAGTAAAGGAATCTCTATAGCCTGCCTTTACTCGGCGCGACACTACGGGTAAATTTTGTAACCGACTGTAACGCACGAAAATCCCCGGCCGTGCGTCAATTCCCATTCGCGATAAGATGCCGATCATGGAAACGAAAAACCCCTCCAAGATTCTCGTCGTCGACGACGACCCTCGCCTGCGCGATCTGCTGCGCCGCTACCTCGGCGAACAGGGTTTCAACGTCTACGTCGCGGAAAACGCGACCGCGATGAACAAGCTCTGGGTACGCGAGCGCTTCGACCTGCTCGTGCTCGACCTGATGCTGCCGGGCGAAGACGGCCTGTCGATCTGCCGCCGGCTGCGCGGCAGCAACGACCGCACGCCGATCATCATGCTCACCGCGAAGGGCGAAGACGTCGATCGCATCGTCGGCCTCGAGATGGGCGCCGACGATTACCTGCCGAAGCCGTTCAACCCGCGCGAACTGGTCGCGCGCATTCACGCGGTGCTGCGCCGCCAGGCGCCGGCCGAACTGCCGGGCGCGCCGTCGGAAACCACCGAGGTGTTCGAGTTCGGCGAATTCTCGCTGAATCTCGCCACGCGCACGCTGACGAAGTCCGGCCAGGAAATTCCGCTGACCACCGGCGAATTCTCCGTGCTGAAGGTGTTCGCGCGCCATCCGCGCCAGCCGCTGTCGCGTGAAAAGCTGATGGAACTCGCGCGCGGCCGCGAATACGAAGTGTTCGACCGCAGCCTCGACGTGCAGATCTCGCGCCTGCGCAAGCTGATCGAGCCGGATCCGGGCAGCCCGCGCTTCATCCAGACCGTCTGGGGCCTCGGCTACGTGTTCATCCCGGACGGCGCCGCCTGAGCTTCTTCCTTCCCGGTTTCGCCCCGCCCACGGCCCGTCCCATGCGTATCGACCGGCGCCTTTTGCAGCTCGCGTTCGGCGGGCTGTTCTGGCGCACCTTCCTGCTGATCGCGCTGCTGATCTCGGTCAGTCTCGCCGCGTGGTTCCAGAGCTTTCGCGTGATCGAGCGGGAGCCGCGTGCGCAGCGCGTCGCGCTCCAGCTCGTCGCGGTCGTGAAGCTCACGCGCACCGCCCTGCTCTATTCCGATCCCGACTTGCGGCGCGCGCTGCTGCAGGATCTCGAGAGCAACGAGGGCGTGCGCGTGTACCCGCGCGAGAAAACCGACAAGTTCAAGCTGCAGCCCGACGAATCGCTGAACCGCCTGATCGAACACGACATCCGCAGCCGCCTCGGCGACGATACCGTGATCGCGCAGTCGGTCAACGACATTCCCGGCGTGTGGATCAGCTTCAAGATCGACGACGACGATTACTGGGTCGCGCTCGACCGCGACCAGCTCGACAACGTCACGGGCCTGCAGTGGGCCGGCTGGGGGCTGTTCGCGCTCGCGCTGTCGCTGTTCGGCTCCGCATTCATCACGAGCCTCGTGAACCGGCCGTTCTCGCGGCTCGCGCTCGCCGCGCGCCAGGTCGGTTCGGGCCAGGCGCCCGAGCCGCTGCCCGAGCGCGGGATGGGCGTCGCGGCCGACACCAACCGCAGCTTCAACCAGATGGTGCGCGACCTCGAACAGCTCGAGGCCGATCGCGCGCTGATGCTCGCGGGCATCTCGCACGACCTGCGCACGCCGCTCGCGCGGCTGCGGCTCGAAACCGAGATGAGCCCGTCCGACCAGGCGACCAAGGACGCGATGGTCGACGACATCGAACAGATGGACCGCATCATCGCGGCCTTCATCGACTATGCGCGCCCGTCGCAGCGCAAGCCCGAGCCCGTCGACCTGTCGTCGGTCGCGCACGAAGTCGCCGCGCGCGTGTCGGGCGAGGACGGCGTCGAGATCCGCACGCGGCTCGCGCCGAGCGCGATCATCGAAGCCGACGAGACCGACATGCGGCGCGTGATCGGCAACCTCGTCGAGAACGCGCGCAAGTACGGTCAGAGCAAGCAGGACGGCATTTCGCGCATCACGCTCGAGACGCGCGTGTCGCATGCGCGCGTCGAGCTGTCGGTGAGCGACGAAGGCCCCGGCATTCCCGAGGATCAACTGCCGCTCGTGATGCGGCCGTTCTACCGCGTCGACACCGCACGCACCAAGGCGGACGGCACGGGCCTCGGGATGGCGATCGTGCTGCGGCTCGTCGGCCGCTATCGCGGCGCGCTGCGCCTGCGCAACCGCCACCCGGAAGCCGGCCTCGAGGTCACGCTGGAATTCCCCGGCGCCGGCAAGGCGCGTGCGACCGCGTGACACGCTCGCGCACGCATCTTGCGCGTCACACTATCGACCCGGTTGACAAAAGCTATGAGAGTCGTTAGTCAAAATCTATTGAAGCGCATTGCTAATAGTGTTATAGTTTTCCCCATGCTGTCACATCATCGTTGCAGCACCGAGGTAGCTTGACTCAGTCTTCTTCCCAACTCACACAGGAGTATCCGCATGAAAACCGTGGGCGATAAACTCGAAGCTTTCACCGTCGTAGCCGCGAAGCCGGGCTTCAATAATCACGAGGAAAACGGCCAGTCGGCGTTCGAGACCGTCACCGAAGCGTCGTTCCCGGGCAAGTGGAAGATCATCTACTTCTATCCGAAGGATTTCACGTTCGTGTGCCCGACGGAAATCGTCGAATTCGCGAAGCTCACGAAGCAGTTCGAAGAGCGCGACGCCGTCCTGCTCGGCGGCAGCTCGGACAACGAATTCGTCAAGCTCGCATGGCGTCGTGAGCACAAGGACCTCGACAAGCTGAACCACTACTCGTTCGGCGACGTCAAGGGCGAACTGATCGACCAGCTCGGCGTGCGCGACAAGGAAGCCGGCGTGGCCCTGCGTGCAACGTTCATCGTCGATCCGGACAACACGATCCAGCACGTGTCGGTGAACAACCTGAACGTCGGCCGCAGCCCGGAAGAAGTCCTGCGCATTCTGGACGGCCTGCAAACGGACGAACTGTGCCCGTGCAACCGCGCAGTCGGCGGCGCAACGCTGTAAGCGTAGCAATGCACGAAGCCCGCGGCGCACGTCCTGCCTGCGGGCTTTTTTAACGGCCAACCCATAGGAGATATCAATGGAATTCATCGACTCGATTAAGGCACGTATCCCCGACTACGCGAAGGACATTCGCCTGAACCTCGATGGCACGATCTCGCGCTCGTCGCTCGAAGGCACCGATGCGGTCGGCGTGGCGCTGGCGGCGGCCATCGCGGCGAAGAGCACGGTGCTCGTGAAGACGATCCGCGAAGCCGGCGTGCTGTCGCCCGAAGAGACCAACGCCGTGCTGACGGCGGCCGCGCTGATGGGGATGAACAACACCTGGTATCCGTATGTCGAGATGGCCGACGACGCCGACCTGAAGACGCAGCGCGCCGAATTGCGGATGGGTGCGTACGCGACGCACGGCGGCGTCGACAAGCGCAAATTCGAGATGTACGCGCTCGCCGCGTCGATCGTCGGCAAGTGCCACTTCTGCGTGAAGTCGCACTATGCGCTGCTGAAGAACGAGCAAGGGATGACGACGACGCAACTGCGCGACGTCGGCCGCATCGCGTCGGTGATCAACGCCGCCGCGCAGGTGATCGCCGCCGAAGGCGAATAAGCGGTTGCACGGCGCGCGGCCGTGAGCCGCGCCTGCTGCAAACGAAAATGCCACGCATTCGCGTGGCATTTTTCATTTCGGCGGCGCGGCGTGCGGCGCGAACCGCACGCGCCGCCGTCAAGGTCGTCAGCCGCCCTGCTTCACCAGCAACGCGGCAGCCTGCGCCTCGATCCCCTCGCCGCGGCCGAGATAGCCGAGCTTCTCGTTGGTCTTCGCCTTCACGTTCACGCGATCGAGCGGCAGCCCGAGATCGGCCGCGATGTTCGCGCGCATCCCTTCGATATGCGGTGCCAGCTTCGGCGCCTGGGCGATCACGGTGGTGTCCACGTTCTGGATCGTGAAGCCGGCCGCCTTGATGCGTGCGGCGCACTCGCGCAGCAGCACGCGGCTGTCGGCGCCCTTGAATGCCGCGTCCGTGTCGGAAAAATGGCGGCCGATGTCGCCGAGCGCCGCCGCGCCGAACAGCGCGTCGGTGATCGCGTGCAGCAGCACGTCCGCGTCCGAGTGGCCGAGCAGGCCGCGTTCGTACGGAATCGTCACGCCGCCGATGATGAGGGGGCGCCCCTCGACGAGCTGGTGCACGTCGTAGCCTTGTCCGATTCTGAAATCCATGCGTGTTCCGATTGAGAGGGGGTGAATGTCAGGAAGCGTTCGCGGGGCGCGCGAGGATCGCTTCCGCGAGCGCGAAGTCTTCCGGATACGTGACCTTGAAATTGCGCAGGCTGCCCTGCACGACGCGCGGCGTATGACCAGCCCATTCGATCGCGCTGGCCTCGTCGGTCAGGTCGTGCCCTTCGCGCTGCGCCTGCAGGATCGCGTCGCGCAGCATGCCGATGCGGAACATCTGCGGCGTCTGCGCCTGCCACAGCGCGTCGCGCGACTCGGTGCGCGCGATCGCGTCGCCGCCGGCCGGCACGCGCTTGAGCGTATCGGCCACCGGCAGCGCGACGATCCCGCCGACCGGGTCGTCCTTCAGCGTCGCGACCAGCGTGCGGATCAGCGCCGGCGTGATGCCCGGGCGCGCGGCGTCGTGCACGAGCACCCAGTCGTGGTCGGTCGCGCCGAATTCGGCCAGCTCCAGCAGCCCGTTCAGCACCGACGCCTGCCGCGAGCCGCCGCCGCAGCGGCGCACCGCGAAGCGCAGGCCCGCGAAGCGGCGCGCGTCGAAATGGGAATCGTCGGGCGCGAGCACGACGAGCGTCTGCGCGAACTCGCTGCATGCGTCGAACGCAGCGAGCGTGTAGTGCAGCAGCGCGCGGCCGGCCAGCGTGCGGTATTGCTTCGGCACGGCCGAACCGGAACGGCTGCCCGTGCCGGCGCAAGGAATCAGGGCGAAAAGTCGGGGAGTCACGAAGGGAAACGCCGGAAAGGTGAAATCGAGAAGCGGATTTTATAATAGGTCTTTCGTCTCGACCGGCGCACGCGATGCGCCCGTGCACGCCACCCCTGTCGTCCCTATGCCAGATAACGCTTCCACCCCGTCCGCTTCACCCGTTGCCCGCGTCAAGCCCGGCCAGCGTTTTGCCTTCGACGGCGCGCACGGCTCCGCCGACGCGCTCGCCATCGCCCGTTATCTCGCCGACAACCGCCAGGACGTGCCGCTCCTCGCGGTGATCTGCGCGAACGCGGTCGACGCGCAGCGGCTGTCGCAGGAAATCCGCTACTTTTCGCCCGATGCGCGCGTGCGCCTGCTGCCCGACTGGGAAACGCTGCCGTACGACACCTTCTCGCCGCACCAGGACCTCGTGTCCGAGCGCCTCGCCACGCTGCACGACCTCGGCGAGGGCCGCTGCGACATCCTGCTCGTGCCCGCGACCACCGCGCTGTACCGGATGCCGCCCGCGTCGTTCATGGCCGCGTACACGTTCGCGTTCGCGCAGGGCGAGCGGCTCGACGAGGCGAAGCTGAAGGCGCAGCTCACGCTGGCCGGCTACGAGCACGTGAGCCAGGTCGTGCGGCCCGGCGAATACTGCGTGCGCGGCTCGCTGATCGACCTGTACCCGATGGGTTCGCCGCTGCCGTACCGGATCGACCTGTTCGACGACCAGGTCGATTCGATTCGCGCGTTCGATCCCGACACGCAGCGCAGCCTCTATCCGGTGCGCGACGTGCGCCTGCTGCCCGGCCGCGAGTTCCCGTTCGACGAAGCGGCGCGCACGGCCTTCCGCAGCCGCTGGCGCGAAACCTTCGAAGGCGATCCGAGCCGCGCGCCGATCTACAAGGACATCGGCAACGGCGTGCCGTCGGCCGGCATCGAGTACTACCTGCCGCTGTTCTTCGACGAGACGGCCACGCTGTTCCACTACCTGCCGCAGGACGCGCACCTCGTGCTCACCGGCGATCTCGACGCGTCGATCCGCCGCTTCACGGCCGATACGAAGCAGCGTCACGCGTTCCTCGCACACGATCGCGAGCGGCCGATCCTCGAGCCGCAGCGGCTGTTCCTGTCCGACGAGGATTTCTTCGCGTTCGCGAAGCCGTTCGCGCGCGTCGTGCTGCCCGCGCAGCCGGCCGGCGGCTGGGCGACCGCGCTGCCCGAACTGACCGTCGACCGCCATGCGGACGATCCGCTCGCGTCGCTGCGCACGTTCGTCGAATCGTCGGGCAAGCGCGTGCTGCTGACGGTCGAATCGGCCGGCCGCCGCGAGACGATCCTGCAACTGCTGGCCGAACACCACCTGCGCCCCGCGTCGAACGACGACTTCGCGGGCTGGCTCGCGAGCGACGAACGCTTCGCGCTCGGCGTCGCGCCGCTCGCGAACGGCTTCGCGGTGCCGGGCGAAGGCTATGCGATCGTCACCGAAACCGAGCTGTACGGCGCGCTCGGCCGCCGCGCGGGCCGCCGCCGGCAGGAACAGGCGAGCAACGTCGACGCGATGGTGCGCGACCTGTCGGAGCTGAAGGTCGGCGATCCGGTCGTCCACGCGCAGCACGGCATCGGCCGCTACATGGGCCTCGTGTCGATGGATCTCGGCGAGGGCGAAACCGAATTCCTGCATCTCGAATACTCGGGCGACAGCAAGCTCTACGTGCCCGTCGCGCAACTGCACGTGATCTCGCGCTACAGCGGCGCCGACCCCGACAGCGCGCCGCTGCACGCGCTCGGCTCCGGCCAGTGGGAGCGCGCGAAGCGCAAGGCCGCGCAGCAGATCCGCGATACGGCCGCCGAGTTGCTGAACCTGTACGCACGCCGCGCGGCCCGCGAAGGCCATGCGTTCTCGCTCGACCCGCGCGACTACGTGAAATTCGCGGAAAGCTTCGGCTTCGAGGAAACGCCCGACCAGGCCGCGGCGATCGCGGCCGTGATCGGCGACATGACGAGCGGCAAGCCGATGGACCGCCTCGTGTGCGGCGACGTCGGCTTCGGCAAGACCGAGGTCGCGCTGCGCGCGGCATTCATCGCGGTGCTCGGCGGCAAGCAAGTCGCGCTGCTGTCGCCGACCACGCTGCTCGCCGAGCAGCACACGCAGACCTTCGCCGACCGCTTCGCGGACTGGCCGGTGCGGATCGTCGAGCTGTCGCGCTTCAAGACCGCGAAGGAAGTGAACGCGGCGATCGCGCAGATCAACGAAGGCAGCGTCGACATCGTGATCGGCACGCACAAGCTGCTGTCGTCGGACGTGCAGTTCAAGCGCCTCGGCCTCGTGATCATCGACGAGGAACACCGCTTCGGCGTGCGCCAGAAGGAAGCGCTGAAGGCGCTGCGCGCGGAAGTCGACGTGCTGACGCTCACCGCGACGCCGATCCCGCGGACGCTCGGGATGGCGCTCGAAGGGCTGCGCGATTTCTCGGTGATCGCGACCGCGCCGCAGAAACGGCTCGCGATCAAGACCTTCGTGCGCCGCGAGGAGGAAAGCGTGATCCGCGAGGCGATGCTGCGCGAGCTGAAGCGCGGCGGCCAGGTGTACTTCCTGCACAACGAGGTCGAGACGATCGAGAACCGCAAGGCGATGCTCGAGGCGCTCGTGCCCGAAGCGCGCATCGTGATCGCGCACGGCCAGATGCACGAGCGCGAACTCGAACGCGTGATGCGCGATTTCGTCGCGCAGCGCGCGAACGTGCTGCTGTGCACGACCATCATCGAGACCGGCATCGACGTGCCGAGCGCGAACACGATCATCATGCACCGCGCGGACAAGTTCGGCCTCGCGCAGCTTCACCAGTTGCGCGGCCGCGTTGGCCGCTCGCACCACCAGGCGTATGCGTACCTGCTGGTGCACGATCCGCAGTCGCTGACCAAGCAGGCGCAGCGCCGGCTGGAAGCGATCCAGCAAATGGAGGAACTGGGCTCGGGCTTCTATCTCGCGATGCACGACCTCGAGATCCGCGGCACCGGCGAGGTGCTCGGCGACAAGCAGTCGGGCGAAATCCACGAGATCGGCTTCCAGCTCTATACGGACATGCTGAACGACGCGGTGAAGGCGCTGAAGAACGGCAAGGAGCCCGACCTCACCGCCCCGCTCGCCGCGACGACCGAAATCAACCTGCATGCGCCCGCGATCCTGCCGGCCGACTACTGCGCGGACGTGCAGGAGCGGCTGTCGCTGTACAAGCGGCTCGCGAACTGCGAGCACGGCGACGCGATCGACGGCATCCAGGAGGAATTGATCGACCGCTTCGGCAAGCTGCCGCCGCAGGCGCACGCGCTCGTCGAGACGCACCGGCTGCGGATCGCCGCGAAGCCGCTCGGCATCGTGAAGATCGATGCGAGCGAAGTCGCGATCGGCCTGCAGTTCGAGCCGAATCCGCCGATCGACCCGATGCGGATCATCGAGATGGTGCAGAAGCATCGCCACATCAAGCTCGCGGGCCAGGACAAGCTGCGCATCGAGACGCGCTCGCCCGATCTCGCGATCCGCGTATCGACGATCAAGGAAACGCTGCGCGCGCTCGGCCCGAAACAGGGGGCGGCCGTCGCGGCCCGCTGATGCCATCCTGACGGGCGCGACGTTGCTGCACCGCATCGCGCCCGACGAAGGCGGGCCGGCGCGTTTTTGAGTATGATTTCCCATTCATCAGACGGAGTTTTGCCATGTCCACTCTCGACGCGACGGCGCCGTCCGCCGCCACCGAAGGCGACGCATCGCTCGTCAGCCTGCCCTGGGTCAAGCAACTCGTGTCGATGGACACGACGAGCCGCGTGCCGAACCTCGGCCTGATCGAAACGGTGCGCGACGCGCTCGCCGCAAAAGGCATCGCGTCGACGATCACGCACGATCCGCGCGAGGGCTGGGCGAACCTGTTTGCCACCGTGCCCGCGCACGACGGTTCGACGAACGGCGGCATCGTGCTGTCGGGCCACACCGACGTCGTGCCGGTCGACGGCCAGCAATGGGACAGCAACCCGTTCGCGCCGGAAATCCGCGACGGCCGCCTGTACGGCCGCGGCACCTGCGACATGAAGGGCTTCATCGGCGCGGCGCTCGCGCTGCTGCCCGAGATGCAGGCAACCAAGCTCGCGAAGCCGATCCATTTCGCGCTGTCCTACGACGAGGAAATCGGCTGCGCGGGCGCGCCGCTGATGATCGCCGATCTCGTGAAGCGCGGCGTGCAGCCGTCGGGCTGCATCGTCGGCGAGCCGACCAGCATGCGGCCGATCATCGCGCACAAGGGCATCAACGCGTACCGCTGCTGCGTGCGCGGCCACGCCGCGCATTCGTCGCTGACCCCGAAGGGGCTCAACGCGATCGAGTATGCGGCGCGCCTCATCTGCCACATCCGCGACATCGCCGACCGTTTCCGCGCCGAAGGCCCGTTCGACGAGCTGTACGACGTGCCGTTCACGACCGCGCAGACGAGTACGATCCAGGGCGGCAACGCGATCAACACGGTGCCGGCCGAGTGCCGCTTCGACTTCGAATTCCGCAACCTGCCGACGCTCGATCCCGAGCAGATCTTTACGCGCATCGAAGCGTATGCGCAGCAAACGCTGCTGCCGCAGATGCGGCGCGAGCATCCGAACGCCGCGATCGAGTTCTCGAAGATCGCCGCGGCGCCCGGCCTCGACGCAACCGAACAGGCTGCGATCACGCAGCTCGTGCGCGCGCTGACGGCCGACCAGGACAAGCGCAAGGTCGCATACGGCACCGAGGCCGGGCTGTTCGAACGCGCGGGCATCCCGAGCGTCGTGTGCGGGCCCGGCAACATCGAGCAGGCGCACAAGCCGAACGAATATGTCGAGCTCGCGCAGCTCGCCGGCTGCGAGCAGTTCCTGCGCAAGTTCATCCGCAGCATGTCGGTCGACGCGCACTGACTGCCTCCCGCCACGCCGCCACCCGCCACGTCATGTCGACTGAACAACAGGGCACTGCCCATACGACGATCGACGGCGAGCCGATTCCGACGCTCGACGAAATCGCCGCACAGCATTTCGCGTTGTCGCCGTGGGTCGCGCGCACGCCCGTGTTCGAACGCGCCGACCTGCCCTCCCTCGAAGGCACGCACGTCAACTTCAAGTTCGAGCTGCTGCAGGCAAGCGGCAGCTTCAAGGCGCGCGGCGCGTTCACGCATCTGCTCGCGCTCGACGAAGCCCGCAAGAACGCCGGCGTCACCTGCGTGTCGGCCGGCAATCATGCGGCGGCCGTCGCGTATGCGGCGATGCGGCTCGGCAGCAGCGCGAAGGTCGTGATGTTCCATACCGCGAGTCCGACGCGCATCGCGCAGTGCAAGCAGTACCGCGCGGAAGTCGTGCTGGCCGGCAGCGCGTCGCAGGCGTTCGATCTCGTGCGGCGCATCGAGGCCGAGGAAGGCCGCTTCTTCATTCATCCGTTCAACGGCTATCACACGATCCTCGGCACCGCGACGCTCGGCTACGAATGGGCGACGCAGACGCCGGACCTCGACGCGGTGATCGTGCCGATCGGCGGCGGCGGGCTCGCGGCCGGCATGGCGACCGCGCTGCGGCTCGCGAACCCGCGCGTGCACGTGTACGGCGTCGAGCCGGAAGGCGCCGACGCGATGAGCCGCAGCTTCGCGGCCAATCACACGATCAAGATGAGCGCGATGCAGACCATCGCCGATTCGCTGATGGCGCCGCACACCGAGGAATACAGCTACCAGCTGTGCCGGCGCCACCTCGACCGCATCGTCACCGTCTCCGACGACGCGCTGCGCGCCGCGATGCTGTTCCTGTTCTCGCACCTGAAACTGTCGGTCGAGCCGGCCTGCGCGGCCGCGCTCGCCGCGCTGCTCGGCCCGCTGCGCGAAACGCTGCAGGGCAAGCGCGTCGGCGTGCTGCTGTCGGGCACGAATACCGACCCCGCCACACTCGGCATGCATCTCGCGCACGCGCAACTTCAGCACTGACGCCGCATCCCGCGTGCGCAGGCCCTAGCAGGCTGTTGAAAAGCGCCCCGTTTTGATGGCCGGGGCACTGATTAAATGGATTTCGTATGCGATTAGCCGTC